>NZ_JBTYZO010000024.1:0-103299 GCF_057808495.1 Hymenobacter sp. M1-2 | reverse complement strand
TTTTCACTTCTTCTTTTAGCCCTCTATAGCCTTTCTATACACTCATTACACGACCGACCTATGGATTGAAGAAAAGTACACGAATAAAATTATGAAAAACATTAAATCGCTTACAGACTAATGGCATGAAACAAATACTCTACATAGCTCTTAATTATATACTCCCTATTACATACATCTACTTGTCTTATCGCTACATCTGGAAAGATGCTTTGCTCAATGTTTCCTTTAAAGGCTGGAGCAGCTTGTCTCGTTATAAAGTTGCCAATACAATAATGCCCGCCAAGCATACTGTCATAACCATGCGCGTAGGCTCACAAACGTACAACTTTGATAACATGTTTATTTTCTTAGATGACAGGGGTGTTTATCTACAACGGAAATATTTTGGCACTCGCGATACAGTACATATACCTTATAGTAAATTCAAACTTGCAGATCCTCCCAAGAGCAAGAGATTCTTAGTTTTCAGCATTCCCGTTTACGGTCTTTTTTACGTTGATGGGGTGGATTTGTGGATAAACAATCCTCATGCTGAACAAATTATAAGCCATTTGCCTACATGATAAATTCTTTGACAGGAGCAATCACTTGTATCACTTATACAATAGCCTTCTGTCTTATATGATCGAAACACTCCTATTACTAGCTTTAATTCGGTGGAGCAAGTGGTCATGGGCACCATTTCATCATATCTGTTCTATTGGTCAAACTGTGCTCTTTATGAACCAAGCTTTGAAAGTATTCTTTGACATCATATGGACGATAGCATTCCTTGGGTTTATAGCTTACAGACTCAGGTTTATCTTAAAGAATATAAGAATAAATTCCTTTAGAGGAGATTGGGGAAGTTTAGAGCCGAAATATTCTCTACACAAAAAAACTATCAGTTTGCCTTTATTGTCAACTTCCATTAGAGTTGGCTTCATAACATATATGGATACCGCTAGTATTGCCTTAGATGCTATGGGCGTATACTTACAAAGAGACCTTGTTTTCATTTCTAAAAACATTATTTATATACCGTATGAGAATATCAGACTAGTGGAAGAGCCTAGGAAATCTTGGTTTTCAGCAGGAATTGGAATATTTACCGTCGACGGAATAGATTTGTGGATAGATCAGCCGTATGCAAGCAGAATAATAAATAAATTACCCATTCAAGATCGGTGCAAATAGAAGCAGATTGATCTTGTCGTTTCAACGAAGAACTGACTTACTGCATAAGAAACTTTGTCTTATAGCAGGAAGAAACTACCTTCTTTACTAATGCATTGCGCATCACCTGTTTGTATTATGCCCCCACTTTTCGATTGGACAATCTCTTTAGCTCTGCTGTATGCCGTTTATCATAGTGTCTTGAAGCCGCCAATCTCCCATTGGTTTCACTTAGGCTGGAAGAAGCTCTACAAACAGTATGGGATGGACGCACCGGTGTCCTACGAGCCGCAAACCTTAGTGCGGGTTGCCTGGAATCAGTATCCGCTCTGCGTCTGGACCACGGAGCAGGGCCTATACCTGCAACGGCAGAGCACCCTCACCCCCACCACCATCTGCGTTCCTTACAACCAGATTCGGCGGGTGGCGCGGCCCCTGAAAGCCAAGCTGTTCGCGTCCGACTTATATTATTTCTTCCTCATGGACGGCCTGGACTTGTGGATGGAAAAGAAGTATGGCTGTCACGTTTCCCTCCATTTGCCTACCTAGCGCATACGTCTCCACCGACGGGCCTTTTGTGCGTTAACGGCATTCTCCGCGAACCTCTGCGTGTCCTCTGCGTTCCTCTGCGGGAACTCTACTCAGAGCGTATCATGATAGTAAACCATACCCCCGACGGCTGGCAAATCATCTATCAGCAAGCCCATGCGCTACTGGCGGCGCAGCTGGCTTGGCACTGGCCCCCGCTCGGCCCGCCAGACCGCTGGGTGGGCATACTCGCCGCCACCGCGCAGCACGACGATGAGCAGCAGACCTGGGACGGGCACTATGGCATTACGCCGGCGGGGGCGCCAGCCAACTTCACCATGAAGGAGTTTTCGCTGGAACAGGCCACGCGCGTGATGCACGCTGCTCGGTTCCAGGGGCGCTGGCGCAGTTTGCTGACCAGCATGCACCTGAGTACACTTTACGAGGGCATGCGTGGAGAGAAGCAAGAACTAGACACGTTTCTGGATGAGCAGCAAGCTTGCCAGCGGCAGTGGCTGAAGGAGCTACACCTCAAAAAAGCCGAAGCCCAGCAAGCCTACGACCTGCTCCACTGGTGCGACCGGCTCAGCCTGATTCTGTGCCGGCACGAGTTGCCTGAAATGGGCCGCACCCTCGAAATCTACACGGGTTCTGATGGGCAGGCCTACTACGTTTCTCAGCCCCAACCCAATGGCGCAGTAGTAGTAGAGCCCTGGCCATTTCGCCAGAGAAATTTCACGGTAAGCGTAGAAATGAGTGTGCTGCGCCAGTTGCAATTCCAAGACGATGCGGAGCTGGCCGCAGCCCTACGTAGCGCCCCAGTTGAGACGCTGACGTGGGAACTGCGCCAGCACTAAAGACGCCAGCTCATTTTCTGGTTTGGAAACTCTGGTAGCCAGCCAGACGCCGCCGAACGCGACTGAGCTGCGTGGTGAAACGCGGAGCAGATTTCAGCGCTACAGTTTTTGCACAGGCACCTTGTTTGTCATCACGCCAGCGGGCACGGAATCCAGGGCTACAACGTGGTCGAGGTGGCGGCCGTCTTTGCCGTCGGTACGGTCGGTGGCGAGCAGCAGGCGGCCGTAGCGGCGATAGTCGGCCCAGCGGCGGCGGAAGGCGGGTTCAGCGTCTGTGGCTTTCGGGAAATAGGCCCATTCTTCCACCAGGTTGGTTGTGGGGTTGATGAGTACTTCGTACTTGTTGTCGGGCGTAACGCCGACACCCTTGAAGGTCATGCTGAGCACTTCGGCGGGCGTACCATCCATAAGCTTACCGGCCCCCTTGTAGGTGAGCGTGACGCCGGAATCTTTGAGCTTGAACGGCAGCAGCAGCCACCACGAGTTGTTCACCCAGATGGGGTACATATTGGTCAGCAGCTTCTGTCCGTCGGGGGTTGCCGAAATGTCTTGCCCGCCTTTGTAGACCTTGCCCTGTTTGCTGGTTAAGTTATACACGCCCACAAGGCTGTCTTTCTGCCACCGGAAGTCGCCGGTTTGTTTGTCCCAGAGTTGGTAAGAACCGTCCAGAAAATCCCAGCCCAGCAGGCGGGTTCCTTGCCAAGCCGCGTAGCCGCCCATCTGCCGCATCACTTTGTCGGCGAGGGCCAGGGCGCGGGCATCGGAGCCAGCTTGGTCGAAGCCTTGCGCCGCGGGGTAGCTGGCCGTATCAGCGGCCGCGCTGGTTGCCGACTTTGCCGAATCGGCGGTAGACTTGTCGGTAGTGGTGGGTCCGCAGGCGGCGGCACTCAGCAGCAAGGCTGAGAGTAAGCAAGAAAGACGCGAAAAGCTCATGGCTAACCAGCAAAATGTGAGGAAAACAACCGTTGCGTTTGTGCACGGCCAAGGTACGGAACTGATGGACAGATGCTAGCTAATCCAAACGCCGGCCGCGTCTCCACCGTACTACGCAGGTATTCCCCGACTCCGCTGCTTTATGGCCACGCACTACCGCATATCCGACATTCTGAACATTCTCAAGGCTACGGCCAATGAGTTTATCGAAAACAACTCCTTCCGGCACGCGGCAGCCCTCTCCTACTACACCATTTTCTCGCTGCCGCCGCTGCTGCTCATCGTCATCACCACGGCTAGCTCTGTATATGGAGCCGAAGCCGTAACGGGCCAGATTTACGGCCAAATTCGGGGGCTGGTGGGTACCGACTCGGCCAAGTTTCTGCAAGATTCCATAGCGGAGTTCACCAAGCAGCAGAAGACTGGCGTCGCGTCCATCATTGGGATTGGAACGCTGATTTTCGCGGCCACCACGTTCTTTGTTACGCTCCAAGCCAGCATCAACGACATCTGGAATTTGAAGGTGAAGCCCCGCAGCGGCGTGTGGCAGTTTGTGCGGGACCGGCTGCTCTCCTTCGGACTCATTCTGAGCGTGGCGCTGCTACTACTGATTTCGTTCGTAGTTAGTGCCGTACTCAGCGTGTTCACCGGCTACTTGCAGCGTTTGTTACCAGAGGTGGCAGTAGTCTTTATTCGCATCATCGATGTGGCGCTTTCGCTCGGTATCACGACACTGCTCTTCGCGCTCATTTATCGTTTTTTACCCGATGCCATTATCCGCTGGCGCGATGTCGGCATTGGGGCCTTTATTACGGCCTTGCTGTTTCTAGTAGGTAAATACCTGATTGCCTTCTACATCGCCAAGTCTGATCCTGGCTCGGCGTTTGGCGCGGCGGGGTCGGCCATTGTGCTGCTGCTATGGGTTAACTACTCCTCGCTCATCATCTTCTTCGGTGCCGAGTTCACCCAGGAATTCGCCGATGCTTTCGGGCAGAAAGTACAGCCCAAGTCCCACGCCGTGCGCATCGAAACCCGTGAGGTACCAGAAGGCGAGACCAGCGAAGAAATAGCCACGGGCCGTCCCCGCGCCACCGGGCGCTGGAAGAAAGCTTAAAAGTCAGATAATAAACGAGCTATACGCTTGATTTTGCAGCGTAGCAACTTACTCTTGTTGGTATCAGCTCCGTTCAGGAAGTCTGATTACTGCATCGATTTACCTTGCTAACGTGCTGCGGAATGGTGGCGAAGTGATAGGTTTGACAAACCTCTCTCCTCACTACCTGTATGGTTCGACCGTTACTTTTCAGCAAGTTTCTGCTGCTCTTGGGCCTACTCTTGTGTACCCGAGCGGGGCAGGCGCAGAACGTTCCCGCTACCGTACGGGTGGTTAGCGCCAGCCCTATTCTTGGGCCGCTGATTGATGCGCAGGAGAAGTCTACCTTCGGCCTGTTCCCGTATTACTCAGCCAACGACTTCCAGCAAGCGCGTTTCACGCGGGCCTTAGACCCCGATAGTGCCATCGTCCTCTACACACTATTGCGCGATGGTCGCACTGTTACCCGCCCGTTCACCGAAGCAGAATTTCGCGGCATCGACCAACTAGTCGAGGAACGGGTAAACGAACTGTACCGGAGTCGAAAAGCGCAGGGCAAAATTAGCCCTTCGACGGGGCCAGCGGGGCCCATAGGAGCGGAGGTTGAGCAGCCCGAAACGGTGGGAAAAGCCTACTTCGTAGACGTATTTTCCGGTGCTTCTTTCATTGGCACGCTCACTGACACCAGCCCCGAGGCCTTGGAATTCGACACGAAGGAACTAGGCCATTTGCGGTTGCTGCGCGCCAATATTCGACAGATGCTACCGCTCACGGCCGAGCAAGCGCGCCGCGGCTGGGACCCGGTTGGCAACGGCACGCGCGTTTTCTTCTCGCCCACGGCTCGCAACCTGCGCCGTGGCGAAGGCTACGTCCAAAGCATCGATATTATCTTTCTAGGAGCCAATTACGGCGTCACGGATAATTTCTCGGTGGGTGCCCTCGCTTTGTTGCCTATCGGCCAAGACCTGAGCGAGGGCCTACTGGCGCTTACGCCTAAGTTTAGTGTACCAGTCAGCGAGAAGTTTCACGTGGGTGCGGGCGTGCTGATTTCGCGAGCCTTCGGTACCACGTTCGGCGTGGGCTACGGGGTAGGCACCTACGGCTCCGCCGACCAAAACCTGACGCTGGGCCTGGGCTACGCCTTCGCGGAGGGTGAGGTGAGCAGTACACCAGTGGTGGTGCTGGGCGGGGCCGCACGAGTGTCGCGCCGTATTTCGCTGCTGAACGAAACGTATGTTGCCGGGGGAAGCGCCGCGGGCCTATTTGGACTGCGCGTGGCTGGCCCGCAGTTCAGCGGTAGCCTAGGCTTCTTGTATGCCAGTGAAGTGGGAGGCATCTATCCCGCCTATGCCGAAGTCGCTTACCGATTCGGGCGAGTGAAATGAGAAGTGAGACAGTTCTCTAATGAGCGGAGCCTTATCTACGACCACAAAGGCGCTTACTTTCGATTACCACGAAATAGAAATGCAGAGGCCCTGCCTCATGTATTTGAGGCAGGGCCTTTTTAGTAGCCATAACACTGGCTTACGCGGCTTCGGGCTTTTCCTTTACGGCCAATTGGCCACAGGCCGCGTCAATGTCTTTGCCGCGTGAGCGGCGCAGGTTGGTTTGCACGCCTCGGTCGGCGAGGTACTTCAAGAAAGCCATCAGCTTTTCTTCGCCCGTGTTGCGGTAATCAGCGTTTTCGATGGGGTTGTACTCGATAAGGTTCACCTTGCAGGGAATCCACTTCGAAATCTGGAACAGTTCCTCGGCATCCTGGAGCGTGTCGTTGAAGTTCTCGAATACGATGTACTCGTAGGTTACTTTGCGGCCCGTCACCTGGTGGTAGTGCTTGAGAGCATCCTTTAGCGAAGCCAGCGAGTTGGCTTCGTTGATGGGCATGATTTCATTGCGCTTGTTGTCGTTGGGAGCGTGCAGCGACAGGGCCAGATTGGCCTTTACGTCATCATCCGCCAGCTTTTTGATCATCTTGGCAATCCCGGCGGTGCTGACCGTGATGCGGCGGGGCGCCATATTCAGGCCGTCGGGCGCGGTGATACGCTCAATGCTTTTCACCACATTGGCATAGTTGAGCAGCGGCTCGCCCATGCCCATGTATACAATGTTGGTGAGCGGCGTGCCGTACTGCTTTTCGCACTGCTCGCGGATGCGTACCACCTGGTCGTAGATTTCGGCGGCGTCGAGGTTGCGCTTGCGCTCCATGTAGCCGGTGGCGCAAAACTTGCACGTGAGCGAGCAGCCTACCTGCGAGCTAATGCAGGCCGTCATGCGCGTGTCGTGCGGGATGAGCACGCCTTCCACGATGTTGCCGTCGTGGAGCCGGAACGCCGACTTGATGGTGCCGTCGTTGGAGAGCTGCTGGTTTTGGACCTGCACTCCATTGATGACGAAGTGCTTGGCCAGCAGCTCGCGCGTGGCGAGGGAAATGTTGTTCATTTCCTCAAACGAGCCGGCCGTGTTCTTCCACAGCCACTCGCTTACCTGCTTGGCCCGAAACGGCTTTTCGCCGTGCTCCACCATAAAGGTTTTGAGCTCGTCGGGCGTGAGTTTGCGGATATCGCGCTTGGAAACTACGGGCAGTTCAATCATCATAGCCGCAAAGATACAACGCCGGAGGCGCTTGGGTTCCACTAGTTTGTCTTTCCAGCCGTAAGGTTATTCGCCGCGCAGCAGAGCCTCGGCCGTCTCTCCTAACGCCAGCAACTTGCGGGCGTTGTAGTCGAAGCTCACCATGCCGGTTTTGGCGCGGGCAATGTCGCGGCCGTCTTGGTTGCGGACCTGGTACACGATGTCGAAGCCGTACTTCTGCACGTCATCCACGGCCATGTCGATGTGCAATGCGTCGCCGTGAAACGCTTCGCCTTTGTACTCGATGGCGACGTCGGCCATGATGTGGCCCTGGCCGGTGGCGCGGTCTACTTCGGGGCGGCCCAGGTGGCGTAAAAACTGCACGCGCGCTTCGTGCAGGATGCTGAGCAGGGCATCATTGCCGAGGTGGGCGCCGTAGTTGAGGTCGGTGATGCGGACGGGAATGACGACCGAGAACCGGAAAGTTTCCGGTAGATTTACCTTGACGCGGGGCATAGATTAGAAGAAAATAAGTGAGTGAAAACTATACGCTAGGTGGCTGGCCACCGGGCAAAGATGGCGCTTGCTCCTTATTCGTATTGCACATCTAGTTTATGCTTCAGCTCGTATCCGCCCTATTCCCACTCCCACCCCCTGTCCTAATGTCTGACCCCGAAGTAGAAGTCCGCACTACCGCCGACGGCTCCAGCACGCTCTACGTGCCGGCCCTCAATGAGCATTACCATTCCACGCACGGCGCCTTGCAGGAAGCGCAGCACGTGTACTTGGCGGCTGGCTTGGAGCACGCGCTAGCCACTACCACCGACGACGTGCTCTGCGTGCTCGAAGTCGGCTTTGGCACGGGCCTGAACGCGCTGCTTACCTTGCAGCGCAGCCTTGCCAGTCGGGTGCCTATTTTCTACGACACCATCGAAAAGTATCCGCTTTCGACGGCGGTTATTGAGCAGCTGGGCGTGGAAAGCTACGTGCTGAATCCCGAGCTGCTCGACTACCATCAACACATTCACGCGGCTTCCTGGAATACGCCGGTGGCACTTACGCCGCGGTTTGCGCTGCTCAAGCTGGCCGGCGCGTTGCAGGATACGCCTCTAGCCGAGGATACTTACCAGGTCATTTACTTCGATGCCTTCGCGCCTGAGAAGCAGCCGGATATGTGGACCGATGAGGTCTTCGCGCAGCTGTACGCCGCTGCCGCACCGGGCGGCGTGCTGGTGAGCTACTGCGCCAAAGGCAGCTTCCGCCGCAGCCTGAAAGCCGCCGGCTGGCTGGTAGAAAAGCTGCCCGGCCCGGCTGGCAAACGCGAAATGACAAGGGCTAGAAAGGTGATGGGGTGAGTAAGGAATTAAGTGATTAGGTCAGTAAGACAGTAGATGACTGGGTTAAATTACTTTCGCACTTCCTGCTCATATAAGCTGCTATCCGTCTCCTCGCTTCATTACCCAATCACCTACTCACTTAATTTCTTACTCACCAATCAATGAGCCGAAGACTACTGGAAACTGACGGACTGAACTGGGTGCAGAAAGGCATCATCACGCCGGAGCAACGGAACAATCTGCTGGCCCTGTACCCAGAAGAGCCGCCCGCTATTGGGCTGTTGCCACTGCTGGGCAGCTTGCTCATTGGGCTCAGTGCTTTGAGCTTGCTGGCCGCTTACTGGGTAGGACTGCCGGAAGTCGTGCGGCTGGGGCTGCTGCTGGGGTCGTTGGCTGGGGCGTACGTGGGAGCCGAATATTTCCTGCGCCGCCGCTACGAGGCGCTGGGCGTGGGCCTCGTTGGGCTGGGGCTGCTGCTGTTCGGGGCGAGCATTGTGCTTACGAGCCAGATGTACCAGCTCATCGGCTACGATGTGACGGGGCTAGTAGCCTGGGCCGTGGCGGGCGTGGCCCTCACGTGGGTGTATCGCAGCCGCTTCTTGTTCATCCTGACCGTCGCCATTGGGGGGATCGTGCAAGGCTACAATACCGGGCAGCTGGGTGCCTTCAGTTACATGACGGCCATTCTAACGGCGGGCGGGCTGGGCTACTACTGGTGGCGCCGGCCCGATTCGCTGCTGGGGGCCGTGCTAGCTACGGGCTTGCTCTGGCAAACGGCGCTGCTTGTGAGTCATCTCCACATCAAAATCACCTGGTTTTTCGGGCCGGCCATGCTCATCTATGCCTTCGGCGACTGGCAGGCGGATCGGCCGGCCGGCCGGGCCATGCAGGGCCCACCACTCGTAGCTGCTTTTCTGTTTACGCTGGGGCTGGCCTTGTTTGGAGAATCAGATGCGTACGCGGGCGGGCTGCGGCCACCGCTGTTGGCGTATCTGGCGGTGCTAGGTGCCGTGCTGGCGCTGTCGTTGGAGGGCAAGCGGCGACGCGGCCGGCTGGGTAGCGCCACCGACTGGCTGCTACTGCTGCCAGGCTTCTACTTACCGGGTGGGTTGCCGCTGGCCATAGCAACGCTGGTGGTGCTCTACGCCTATTCCGGTGCCGTGCTGGCCCGCGCCCACCAAGAGCAAAATCCCGACCGAGTAACGCTAGGCACGGTGCTGTTCATCCTGACTACCGCCGTGGCTTACTTCAAGCTGACGTGGGGTTTCATGGATAAGTCGCTTTTTTTCCTGCTGGGTGGGGCGCTGTTGCTGGGTCTGAGCTGGTTTTTGCGCCGCCGGGCCGCCCAAACGTTTTCCCCCTCCGAACCATCTTCCAAAGCATGAGCGAGCCCGCAACTTCCGTCCCAATCGTCGGTAGCAGCGCCGCCGCTTCTATCTCCACCGAGGCACTGCCGGAGCCGAGCCGCCAGCGGTGGCTCCTGTGGTTGGTAGGCGCGCAGTTGCTGTTCGTGTTGGCTGTGGCAGCAGCGGGCTACGCTACCGGCCGCTTCGGCACCATCGTCACGTTGCGCACCGCCCCCGTCGACTCGCGCGACCTGCGCTACGCCGACTACGTGACTCTGAACTACACCATCAGCCAATTGCCCGGTCACTTGTGGAAAGGCAGCACCTTGCCGCGCCGGAAAGACCCCGTATACGTGGTGCTCCAGTCCCGCCAAGGCAGTTTCGAAGCCGTGGCCATCTACCCGGAAAAGCCGACCGTGACGCCCGAGCAAGCCATATTGCGCGGCTGGGTAGCCGACGTCTGGCGCCGCAGCTTGCACCTGCGCTACGGCCTGGAACGCTACTACGTACCAGACGAAATCCGCCGCAAGCTGAAACGCCAATTGCCTTTGCAAGTACAGGTCAGCATTGCACCGTGGGGGCAGGCGCGCATCTCGCAGGTTGCGGTGCTGCCAGCACCGAAAACGCCCACGGCGCCATAAGTGCCGTTAGACACTCATGACGCCGTGGGCGTTTTATCAACTTAACATACAACAAGTTACATCTACCGAGCGTTGCGCTGGAGCAGTTCTTTATCGGCGGGGGTGAAGTCCACTAAGGCGTACTTGCCTTGTTCAGTGATGTTCATCTCATCGAGTACATCTACCAAGTCGCGGTACTTCGCATCGGGGCCGGCTTTGATGAGCACAAAAGGTGCGGGTTTCTGTCCCTGACGCTTTAATAGCACCTGCCGGAGCCCTTCGGCGCTGAAGCTGGTAGTGTACAAGGTTGGCTTGCTCTCCGAGTCATTAAGGCCGAAGAAATAATGCACCTGGCTGTCTTTGCCCAGAATCAGGGTCAGCGCTTTGCTAGCCGGCAAACCATCATTAATAGGTTTTTCTGGCTTCACTGGCATCGTCAACTGCATCACGTTCGATTTGGCGAAGGTGGTGGTGAGCATGAAGAAAGTGAGCAACAGGAAAGCCAGGTCCACCATCGGCGTCATGTCGAGGCGAAAGGCATTCTTCTTAACGCGCGGCTTGTTGCCGCGACTTGCAGGGGCGGAGGAGGTGATTTCAGCCATGACAGAAAAGGGTATATAGTGGACAGATAATAACCTAACGGCACAGTGCAACTACTTATTGCCTGTCTCTTATTCCACTACCTCGAACCACCACTGTAGCACGGCCTTCAGCGCGTAGCTCCTGCCACAGGGGAAGTTTGCCTTCTCGTTAGCTTGACCAACTTAGCAGCCAGCACTACATCAAGCAGTAGTAACCTTGAGCAAGCACCCTAGACCTTGTCAACAAAATTTTGAAACGCATCCGTCTGTTTCGCTGCCCATGTCCCACTCTCTCATCTCTCAAAAACCCACACGGCATCCGGCGTGAGGCAGGTGTGCAGGCGGATGTCGCCGGGCCAGGCGTCGGTGATGCGCGGTACGGGCGGCTCCAGGCTCAGGCCGATGCGCAATGTGTCGGGGCGGCATTCAGTTAAAAATCGGTCGTAGAAACCTTTGCCGTACCCAACGCGGTGGCCCTGTTCGTCGAAAGCCAGCAGCGGCATCAGCACGGCATCAAACACGGTGGGCGTTACTTCCTCGGCCCCGACGGGTTCCGGAATGCCCCATCGGGTATCCATCAGCTGCGTTTCGGGCGTAAGCTCGTAGTGGCGCAAGGTCTGCCCGTCGGGCTGCACGACGGGCACCGCCAGCCGCAGCGGCAGCTTTTCGCCCCACACCCACCGAACGATTTCCCAGGTGTCGGGCTCGTGTTGGCGCGGGATGGGCAGAAACAAGTGCAGCCACTGCCACGCCGCCACATCGAAATGCCGAAAAAACTGCTTACGAAGTATATTACTGCCCCGGGCCACTTCGCCTGCTGAAAGGGCCCGGCGCTGGGCTAAGGCGGTGTGGCGCAAGTCGGCTTTCAGCATCGCGGTTGTAATGGATTTCGATGAGGTACAGCCCTGTCTCTTTCTCTCACGTGTGCGGTTTTGTGGTCAAGCAATTGGTAGCGTGAAGCGAAAAGTGCTGCCAGCGCCCAGCTCGCTTTCCACCCACAGCCGGCCACCTTGGGTGGTGATGAATTCGCGGGCGATGCTCAAGCCCAGACCAGAGCCGCCACGGTAGCCGGCCTTGTCGGGAATCTGGGCGAAGCGCTGAAAGATACGCTCGTGGTGCTCGCCCGCAATACCAGGCCCCCGGTCCTGCACGCTGACTTCCACTTGCTTGCCTACGGCTTCGACGCGGACCGTGAGAGTTTCGCCAGGCGGCGAGTAGCGAATGGCGTTGGCTAATAGATTGATGAGCACCCAGGTAGTCTTCTCGACATCGGCGCGGGCATTGGGCAAATCAACAGCGAGTTGCAGGTCGAGATGAATACGTTTGTCGTCGAGCTGGGCTTGTACGGTGGCGGTGGCGTATTGGACCACCTCCGCGAGGTTGGTGGCGCGCACATCGAGTTGGATGCCGGCGCCGCTGTCGAGGCGGGACACGTCGAGCAGTTCGGCTACCATGCGTTGCAGACGCCGGATTTCCTGCCGTACGCTGTCGGTAATACGCTGGCGCTCTTCGGCGGGCAGACGCTCATCTTGCAGCAGCTTGAGGTTGATGTTCATGCTCGACAAGGGCGTTTTCAGCTCGTGCGACACGGTAGCCAGGAAGTTGGACTTCATCAGATCCAGGCGCTTGAATTCCGATACGTTGCGCAGGGCCAGAATGTGACCCGTGAACTGCATCTCGTCGGCCTCCTCGTTGAAAGACACGATGTCGTGTACCGCCAGGCGGTAGTAGGCTTCCTCCCCACGTTGCGTGATGGTAAATAATGGCGCGTCGGCCAGGGCTTGCTGACGGCGCGGGGCGGCCAACGGCGCCAGCAGGCTGTGGAGTAAATCGTTCTGCTGAGCCAGTTCGTCGGCGGGCCGTCCGATAAGCTCGGCGGCGGGCACACCCAGTAGCTCGGCGGCCGTGGGGTTGGCCAGTAAGATGCGCTGGTGCTGGTCGATGAGCAGCAGGCCCTCGTCGAGGCTATTGACCAGGCTTTTCATACGGTTGCGCTCGGTGATGAGCTCGGCTGTGGTAGAAGAGCGGAAGTCCTGCAACTGCACTAGCAAGCGGTTGAAGGCATCGGCCACGGTGCCAAACTCGTCGTGGCTTTCCACCGGAATAGTCGAGCGAAAATTTCCCTGGCTGGCGTGCCGAATGGCGGTTGTGAGCTTGCGCAGGGGCATTACGGCGGCTTCGGGTACGCTAAGTACCAGGGTCAGGCCTAGCAGCAAGGCCAGAGCCACACAAGCGAGCAGGTAGCGGTTGGCCTGCGTGGCGCGCTGGTTAGCGGCCGAGTTTTTGGCCGTTAGGGCGCGCACGTTCAGGGCGATGACGCGGTGGGTCTGAGCCCGCAGCTGCTCCACCAGCGCCAATTGAGCCGCCGGGTCTGAGGTGGCCAGCTGCCGCTGGTAGCGGGCGAGGTTCTGCGTCAAGGAATCGACTAAGACCTGCTCGCCGGGCTCGGTCACGTTGCCGGCTTCCCGGATGAGAGCGTGCTCAAAGGCAGGCAATGCCCCCGGAGCTTCCGGAGCAGTTTCCATCCGGTCGAGAGCCCGCAGCATCTGCTGGCCCAGCTCGATGGTGTAAAAGTTGGCCCGGAGGATAGTGCGCGAAGAACGGTTCAACTCCTGCACAGCGAAGAAAGCGTATCCGCCGGAGACCAACAGCAGCGCCAGCATGGCCACGAAGCCGAGAGTAATTTTGGTTTTTAAGTTCATGGGCAGGGCGCATTGCAGGTACCGGGCAAGCAAGGTTAGTAGCTGACGAGAAACATATCCAAGTCGGATTTGCTGTGGGCCACGGCGCGAACCAGATCCGAAGTGACGCCCCGACGCGCCACCCGCTCCCACAGACTTTTGTCGCGGGTGACGCCGCAGACGAGCAGAGTAGCATGTTTCTCCGCCGCCACGCGCAGCACGGTGCCCACCACGTCGTCGCTTTTGAGGCGCAGGATCTGGGCGCCTAGCTCGGTGGCCAGCTGCAAGTTGTTGATCAAATGGCGCTGCTGGGCCAGTCCGATACGGTCGGCTGATTCCTGGGGGATTTGCACGTAGAGCACGTACCAAGCGGCAGCCGAGAGGCGGTCGGCGAGGCGGGAGGTTCTGCGGATGATTTCCTTGGCCGCGGCGGCGTTGGTATTGATGCAGGCCAGCAGACGGTCGGTGTTGCGGCGTTCGGGCGCTACGGCCGCCGCCCCGCCCGCGTCGTTTTCGATTTGCCGGCCTAGCAGCAGGGCTACTTCGCGCACAGCCAACTGGCGCAGTTGGAGCAGGTTATCGGCCCGGAAAAAGTGTTGCAGGGCGGCGGGCACCTTCTGCGGATCGTAGATTTTGCCTTCTTCCATACGGGCCCGCAGCTCGCCCACGGTCAGGTCCACGTTCACCACTTCGTCGGCTTGCTTGAGCACCTGGTCGGGCACGCGCTCGGTTACAGCGGTGCCCGTGATTTTCAGCACTTGGTCGTGCAGGCTTTCCAGGTGCTGCACATTCACGGCCGTAATCACGGAAATGCCCGCCCGCACTAGCTCTTCCACGTCTTGCCAGCGTTTCTCGTTGCGGGAGCCCGGCACGTTGGAGTGGGCCAGCTCATCTACCACCACCACGGCCGGGCGGCGCTGTAGAATGGCCTGCACATCCATCTCCTCCAGGGCGTGCCCCTTGTAGAACAGCATCTTGCGTGGCACTAGGGGCAGGTCGCGCAGCTGAGCCACGGTTTCGGGGCGGCCGTGGGTTTCCACGTAGCCCAGCACTACATCCACGCCGTGCTGGCGCAGGTCGTGGGCTTCTTGCAGCATCCGGTAGGTTTTCCCCACGCCCGCCGCCAAGCCCAGGTACACCTTCAGCCGCCCGCGCCGCTTCTGCTGCACGAGGCGCAGAAACCGCTCGGCGGATTGGTCGCGCAGGGTGTCTTCGGCGGGGGCCATAGATGAGAAATGAGCAAATCGGTTAGCAAGCCAGCTTCAGCAAGTAAAGCGGTTATCAGGTCAGGGCCCCGCTTCAGCAGCCTTTCAGCCCTCCAACTCTTCTCTAAAGGGGCGAAGGAATGGGGTTTATCATCCAATCTGAAGGCCGCTCCAGGTTGGTAGACACTTCTCTACTTTTCTCCACTAGTGTCCACCAAGAGTGGTGCTGGCTTAGGCAACTCACCCTCTTTTTGTCTGGCTAAAGCCGAGCGTATAGTTGAGATTGGCGGAGTAGCTGAGCCGGACTGGCGCAGAAAGGCCACCAGTCAGTCCCGTTCGAGCTGTAATTCGGGCCGGGCCGGCATGTGCAGCGGCACGTTCTCGACGGTGTACGTACTGTTATCGAGACCGAAACTTTCGGTTTCCGACGAGCCTAGCCGCTTCAGCCAGCCGTGTACGCGCAGAGCCAGCCGCTGCCAGCCCCGCAGCAGGTATTCGTAGGGCAGGGTTTTGTTGAGGATGACGAACTGAAAATCGCCCGCCATTTCCTGGCCCCGCAGACTCTCGTAGCGTGAGGTGATGTCGACCTCCTGGTTGCGGACGAGGTCCGTGACTACCTGCCGGAACATGTAGTTCAGGGCGTGGTCGACGCGGAAACCGAGATAGAAGTCGATGCGCACCAGCTCGTCGGGCAGAATGTGCGAGACGTGGTAGCGGCGAGTGTAAGGGTCGTCGGTGGTGTGCACGTGCACGAGGTAGTACACGTCGGCGCGTTTGGGGCGCTTGCGGAAGATGCTGTGGATGATGCCGTTTTCCACCTGCGCCGCGTTTTCGGATTTGGTGAGGTACACCAGGTGCGTGGCGTATTTCGGCACCGACTGGTCGTTGCTCAGCTCCTTGAGCAGCGGCAGGTACTCGGCCAGCGGCGTAAACTCGGTTAGCTCGTTGCGAATCCGCTGGCCCACTATCCAGCTCAGCATCACAGTTAGCAACAGGCCCGCCAGCAGCACCGACAGCCAGCCGCCGTGGGTAAACTTGGCCAGGTTGGCTATCAAGAACGAGCCTTCAATCAGTACGTAGAGCCCAATCAACCCAAACACCCACCCCCGACCAACACGCTGCATGAGCAGGTAATACGCTAGCAGCACGGTGGTCATGAGCATGGTCACCGTCACGGCCAGCCCGAAGGCGGCTTCCATATTGCCGGACTCGCGGAAGTAGAGCACCACGCCCACGCAGCCCGCGCACAAGAGCCAGTTCAGGCTCGGCACGTAGGCTTGCCCGCGCAGCTCGGTGGGGTAATTCACCTGCACTTTGGGCCAGAACCGCAGCCGCAACGCCTCAATCACCAGCGTGAAAGAGCCCGAAATGAGGGCCTGCGAGGCAATAATGGTGGCCAGCGTGCACAGCCCGATGGCCGGCAGCAGCGCCCACTCGGGAATCAGCAGGAAGAACAGGTTTTTCTCGCCCAGCGGCGGACCCAGGTGACGCAGCAGCCAGGCGCCCTGCCCAAGGTAGTTCAGCAGCAAGCAGGTCTTGACGAAGGTCCAGGAACCGTAGATGTTCTTGCGGCCCACGTGGCCCATGTCGGCGTACAGGGCTTCGGCGCCGGTGCTGCACAGGAAGATGGAGCCTAGCAGCCAGAACGCGCCCGGCACCTGCGTGAGCATTTGCAGCGCGTAGTGCGGACTCAGGGCCCGCAAAATGCTCGGCTCCTGCACCAAATGCACCACCCCCAGCACGGCCAGCATGGAGAAAAACAGCGTCATGACCGGCCCGAATAGCTTACCGATGATCTGGGTACCGAACTGCTGAAACGCGAACAGCGCCACCAGAATGCCGATGACGATGGGCACCGTGTCGAGGTCGGGCTTCAGGATGCGCAGCCCTTCAATGGCCGAGGCCACCGAAATGGGGGGCGTGATGATGCCATCGGCCAGCAGCGCCGCCGCCCCCACGATGGCCGCCAGGTAGAGGTAGGGTACCGGCAGCCGCCGCAACCGCGCATACAAAGCCAAAATGCCGCCTTCGCCGTGGTTGTCGGCGCGCAGGGCAATGAGTACGTATTTCACGGTGGTGAGCAGCGTGAGCGTCCAGATGATGCAGGAAATAGTGCCCAGCACCACCGTTTCCGTGACGGGCTGCTGCGCGAAGACGCCCCGCACGGTGTACAGCGGCGAGGTGCCGATGTCGCCGTACACGATGCCGAGGGCCACCAGCAGGCCGGCGGCCGTGGCGCGGTTATGAACCGGATGCGAGCCGGCAGTAAAGTGGGTCATGCGGAGAGAGCGGGATTAGACCAGTACGAGGCAAATCTACGCCAGCAGACGGTGGCGCTAGAGCCGGAAGTTGACAGAGCCGATGAGGCGGTTTTCGGTCTTGCGCAGATCGGGCGTGTAGGTGGCCGGCAGGTCTTGGTCGATGTAGCCGGAGGGCGAAGTGGTACCGCCCCGGCCCGCGAAGTAGGGCACGTTGGCCCGGCGGTGCAGGTATTCGAGGCGGAAGGTCACAAAGTCGTTGGGCATCAGGTCGAAGGTGGCGGTGGCTTCCCTGGCCAGCAGCTTATTGCTGGTATCCGTGAAGCCCACGACCGAGGGGTTGAAGCTCAGGTAGCGCGAGGGATTTTGCACGAAGCCGGCCCGCAGCGTTACAGCGGCTTTGTTCTTGGCAAACCACACCCGGTTGGCCAACGACGAGCCGAACATGTAGGCCTGCTTGCGCGGCAGCCCGCCGCCCCCGTTCTCGAAGCCGTAGTGCGTGTTCAAACTAAAACCAGCCTGCGTGATGCCCGAGAGGCTGCTCGCCGGCTTGTGGTAGTAGCGCGCCACGATGCTGTTGTCGTGGTGGAAGCGGATGCGGTTGGGGTAGGCCGCGGCGCCTACGCTGGCGGAGTCGGTGCCGGCGCGGGTGTCTTTGCCGAGGTAGAAGTTGGCTACTAGCTGTAAGTTTTCGTTCGGCCGGTAGTAATTCGACGAGCCAACGCCGGGCTGCTTGTTGAATGTGTTGTACGTCTGCCAGCCGTTCATCACCCACAGCTCGGTCTTGAAATTCCGGGTGGGATACCATTGCACCCGCGCACCCTGAAAGTAGAACGGCGTGAAGTCGCAAACGAGGCTGCGCTGGTAGCTCCAGTTTTCCTGCATCACGTAGCTCTCCAGCCCGATGTAGCTCATGAAAATACCCAGCTCGACGTTCAGGCCGTAATTCTTGTTGAAGTGGTAGCCAGCCGCCGCCTCCCGAATGAACTTGAGGTTGCCGGTGCCCGTGTTGCGCCCGCGCAGTACTGAGCCGTCGGTTTCCTGAATCACGTGCAGCATAGAGCCGGTTTGCAGCCACAGCCGGCCAATAATGTTCTTGTAGTTCGACTCGATGCCGACGGAAGCCAGGGCCAGGGAAAACTCGTTGGCCCGGCCCGTCACGGCCGAAATGGTTTGCGTGTGGTCGATGGGCCGCGCGAAGTTGTAGTTGTAATAGCCGTCGAGCAGCACCACGCCGGTCAGCACCGTTTCGCCGTTGGGGTCCTTGACTTGCAGCGGGAAGTTGCGCTGGCGGTTCTGGCCGTTCACCCAGGTTAGGTCGTAGCCCTCGAAGGGGACTTTGGCGGGCACGGCCACGGTGGTATCGGCAGCGGGCTTGAGCGCGGCGGGGCGGGTTTCGGTGGTTTGCGCGGCCGCCGGTAAAGCACCCGCAGCCAGCAGGGCGGCAACGAAGCATTTTTTGCAAGCGGCGGAGCGAGAAAGGTGGTTCATGGATAATAAGAGAAGGAAAAGCAAAGCGAAACCGGGGCCGGCCAAACAGCGCAGCGGCCCAGCTTGGCTCAGCATCAAAAGGGAAGTGAGAAAAGCGGAGAGTGAAAAGCGGTAGCAAGCCGCCAGAGGTGCGGCGAGGCCGGCTCCAACCAGCGCCTCAGGGCCGCACCGACAGCTCGTCCAGCGCCAGATTCAGTTGTAGCACGTTCACCGTGGGTGGGCCGAAGAATACAATCAGCGGCTCGTGGATGTGGGCCGTCACGAGGGCCCGCACGCGCGCTACGGGCAGCTTCCGCAGCCGCGCTACGCGCGCTACTTGCACGTAGGCGCCCTGCGGCGAGAGGTGCGGATCGAGGCCGGAGCCGCTGGCCGTGACCAGCTCGGCCGGCACTTCGTTGCGGGACACGGTTGGGTTTTGCTGCAAAAAGGCCCCGGCCCGCGTCTGCACCGTGCGGAGGTATTCCGGGTTCGACGGGCCTTTGTTGGAGCCGCCCGAGCCGCTGGCGTTGTAGTCCACGGCCGAGGGGCGGGTGTTGAAGTACTCTGGCTTGTCGAATTTCTGCCCAACGTTGGCGAAGCCGACCACGCGGCCGTTGCGGGTGAGCTGCACGCCCTCGCCACGGCCAGGCACGAGTTGGGCCACGCCCCACACCAGGGCCGGATATATCCCGCAGCACACCACGAGCAGGGCCAGCGTGAGACGGAAAGCAGGAAGGAGGTTGTTTTTCATTGTCGGAAAAAGGTGTTGCTGCCTGGTGCAGTACTGGGGTGCTCCAAGCACCCGGAGCTGTACCTTATTTTTTGCTGCGGTAGAAATAGGGTACAGTTCTGTACCTTATAAATCTTGCGGACAGAAATAGGGTACAAGCATTTCCTACAAAAACGCCCCCACAATCACGTCGATGACCTTGATGCCGATGAAGGGCACGATGATGCCGCCTAGGCCGTACACCAGCAGGTTGCGGCGCAGCAGTGCCGAAGCGCCGAGGGGTTTGTAAGGCACGCCTTTGAGAGCCAAGGGAACCAAGGCAGGAATAATGAGGGCGTTGAAGATCACGGCGGAAAGAATGGCCGACTGCGGCGACTTCAGCCCCATAATGTTCAGGGCGCCCAAGGCCGGAATGGCCACCATGAACAAGGCTGGCACAATGGCGAAATATTTGGCCACGTCGTTGGCAATGCTGAACGTGGTGAGCGTGCCGCGCGTCATGAGCAGCTGCTTGCCAATCTCCACCACTTCGATGAGCTTGGTGGGGTCGTTGTCGAGGTCGACCATGTTGCCGGCTTCTTTGGCGGCCTGCGTACCCGAGTTCATGGCCACGCCCACGTCGGCCTGGGCCAGGGCGGGGGCGTCGTTGGTGCCGTCTCCCATCATGGCCACCAGCTTGCCGTCCTGCTGCTCGCGGCGGATGTAGGTCATCTTATCCTCGGGCTTGGCCTCGGCAATGAAATCATCGACACCGGCTTTTTCGGCAATAAACTTGGCCGTGAGCGGGTTGTCGCCGGTCACCATCACCGTTTTGATACCCATGCGGCGCAGGCGCTCAAATCGTTCCTGAATGCCGGGCTTGATGATGTCCTGTAGCTCCACCACGCCCAGTACTCGGTCGTTCAGGCTCACTACCAGGGGCGTCCCCCCGTTGGCGGCCACCGTTTGCACCCGCTCGGCTACTTCGGCCGGATAGTCCTGCCCGGCCCGTTCGGCCAGCTGACGAATGGCGTCGGCGGCTCCTTTGCGAATGCGGGTGCCGTCGGCCAGCGTCACGCCCGAGGAGCGGGTTTCGGCGGTGAACTTGATTAGGTCGGCTCCTTGCAGCCGGCTGCGCAGCTGCTCGGGGCTTATCTGCTGCTCGCGGGCCAGCTCCACGATGGACTTGCCTTCGGGCGTCTCATCCGTCAGGGACGACACCGTGGCCAGCTCCGCAAATTGACTGGCCGCCACGCCCGGCGCGGGCCAGAAGTGGGTGGCTTTGCGGTTGCCGATGGTAATGGTACCCGTCTTGTCGAGCAGCAGCACGTCGATGTCGCCGGCCGTTTCCACGGCTTTGCCGCTTTTGGTGATAACGTTGGCGCGCAACGCCCGGTCCATACCCGCAATACCGATGGCCGATAGCAGCCCGCCAATCGTGGTCGGAATCAAGCACACGAACAAGGCAATGAAGGCCGAAATGGCGATGGGCGTGCGGGCGTATTCGGCAAACGGCGCCAACGTCACGCACACAATCACGAACACCAGCGTAAAGCCGGCCAGCAAGATGGTGAGGGCAATTTCGTTGGGCGTTTTCTGCCGGGCGGCCCCTTCCACCAGCGCAATCATCTTGTCCAGAAACGACTCGCCGGGCGCGGTGGTCACCAGCACCACAATGCGGTCAGACAAGACCTTGGTGCCGCCCGTCACGCTGGACTTATCGCCGCCCGCCTCCCGAATCACCGGCGCCGACTCGCCCGTAATGGCCGACTCATCGATGGTAGCCAACCCTTCGATGATTTCACCGTCGGTGGCAATGATTTCGCCGGCTTCCACCACAAACACATCCCCTTTTTTCAGCTGCGCGGAGCTAATAGCGTCCAGGCGGCCGTCCGGCAGACGTAGGTTGGCGGGCGTTTCCTGGCGGGTTTTGCGCAAGGAATCGGCCTGGGCTTTGCCGCGGGCTTCGGCAATGGCCTCCGCGAAATTGGCGAAAAGCAAGGTCAGCAGCAGCACCGCAAACACGGTGAAGTTGTAGCCAAAGGAGCCTTGCGCGGCATCGGGCTTCACCAGCAGCCCAAGGGTGACAAGCAGCATCACCACCGTCCCAATTTCCACGGTGAACATCACCGGATTACGGAACATGATGCGCGGGTCCAGCTTCACGAAGGCCTGCTTCATGGCTTCACGGGCCAGGGCGGGCTGGAAGAGAGATTGTTCTTTGGTAGACACGTTTATGGGAGGTTCTTGCGGTGGCCTCACCCCCTAGCCCCCTCTCCTAAGGGAGAGGAGGAACTAGCACTAGTTTCTAGTGCTAGAGCTAGTTTCTGAGCGGGGTGTAGACAGCGAATTTTTAGATCTAAAAAGCTATTCTAGTCCCCCCTCTCTGAAGGAGAGGGGGCTAGGGGGTGAGGCCACCAGCTCCTAGTACAGCGCGAAATGCTCAGCCAACGGCCCGAGGGCCAGGGCCGGGAAGAAGGCTAGGGCAGCAATAATCCAGATGACGAAGAAGACCATGACGCCGAAAGTGGCAGTGTCCACGCGCAGCGTACCGGCCGATTCGGGGATGAACTTCTTGCGGGCCAACAGGCCGGCTATGGCCACCGGGCCGATAATGGGCAGGTAGCGGGCCAGTAGTAGCACCACGCCGGTGCTGATGTTCCACCAGGGCGTGTTGTCGCCGAGCCCCTCGAAGCCGGAGCCGTTGTTGGCGGCCGAGGAGGTGTATTCGTAGAGCATTTCCGAGAAGCCGTGGAAGCCCGGATTGGCCAGCCAGCCGCTCAGGCCCGCGGGGTCGTGGGCGTAGAGATACGAAGCCAAGGCGGTGCCCGTCAGGATGAGCAGCGGGTGAAGCAGCGCGATGATGACGGCTATTTTCATCTCCCGGGCTTCAATTTTCTTGCCTAGCAGCTCGGGCGTGCGGCCCACCATCAGGCCCGAAATGAAGACGGCCACGATGATGAAGACGAAGAAGTTGAGGAAGCCCACTCCCACCCCGCCGTAAAAGGCGTTGGTCATCATGCCGAGCAGCGCGTTCATGCCCGAAAGCGGCGTGAGCGAGTCGTGCATGGCGTTGACGGAGCCGTTGCTCGTGACGGTGGTAGTAATGGCCCACAGCGCGGAAGCGGGCGCGCCCAGGCGTATTTCCTTGCCTTCCAACGAACCCATACTTTGGTTGATGCCCAAGCGGCTGATGGCCGGGTTGCCGTGCATTTCCAGATACACGGTCGGGATTTGCAGCAGCAAGTAGCCCGCCGTCATCACCCCAAACACCATCCACCCCAGGCGAGGCCGGCGCAGGTAGTAGCCCAGAGCCAACGCCATAGCTATAGGAATTAGAATGATGCTGATGTTTTCAACGGCGTTGGTGAGGTAGGTCGGGTTTTCCAGCGGGTGGGCCGAGTTGACGCCGAAGAAGCCGCCGCCGTTGGTGCCCATCTGCTTGATGCCAATCATGGCGGCCGCCGGCCCCCGACTCACCGTAACCGAATCGCCTTGCACCGTGATGATGGGCTGCTTGGCTTGGAACGTCATCGGGGTGCCCTGAAAGACTAGCACCAGCGCCACCACCAAAGAAAGTGGCAACAGCACGCGCGTCAGGCTCCGAACGAAGTACACGTAGAAGTTGCCCAGCTTATCGGCCGTTCGCTCGCGCAGAGCGTTGAACACCACGACGCAGGCGGCCATGCCGGTAGCGGCCGTCACGAATTGCAGGAACATAACCACAATCAGCTGCGAGAGATAGGTCAGGCCCGACTCGCCGGAGTAGTGCTGTAGGTTGCAGTTCACCAGGAAAGAAATGGCCGTGTTGAAAGCCAGATCCGGGGCCATCGAAGGGTTATGGTCGGGATTCAGCGGCAGGCTGCCTTGGGTGCAGAGCACGAGCATGGCCCAGAAAAACCACAGCAGGTTGATGCTGAGCAGGGCCATCAGGTGTTGTTGCCAGCTCATCTCCTTTTGAGGATTGATGCCGCTCACGCGGTAGAGGCCGCGCTCCAAAGGAGCCAGAAAGTCAGTCCAGGTTCGGTCGGTGTGGTACACGGCCGCCAGGTAGCGCCCGAGGGGTATAGCCAGCAGCACGGTAGCCAGAAAAATAGCGGTGATGCCGAGCAGTTGAGTGGTCATAGGGCAAAGGGTTCGGGCCGGGCAAGGCCCGGTCGCCGGAATTCGTTAAAAGCGCTCGGGGCGCAGCAGCACGTAGCAGAGGTAGCTGAACGTGGCCAGCGCCAGCACCAACAGGGCAGTCATCATGGCGAAAAAGGGGTAGCCAAGCGCGGATCAGATGCGCTCGAAAAAGTGGACCGATTTGTAGAAAAGCCAGAAGCCGGCCAAGCTAACGGCGGTAAGAGACAGAGCGATGAAGGCAGGCGCCATAAGCGAGGTGGTTGGTTGCGCTGAGCCTCTTGCCAATCCCGGTCCTTATTTGGGATGAGCCTTGTTTTTACTATCCAACTCGTTAATTATGAGAGAGTATTATTCAACTGCATCGTAATTTGGTTCGGCTCTAACGCAACAAACCGGATCATTCTGACCCGGTGCGGCAGTCAGAATGATCCGGTTTGAAAGGAGTGCTCCTCGCATTCCAGCCTAAATCAATAAGCCTGGTGTGGACCAGCGTTTCGCTCCAGATGCGGGGGTGCTCTAGTCGCGGGGTTACAATCCGTACTCCTGGATCTTGCGGTAGAGTGTTTTCGTGCCAATACCGAGCTGGCGGGCCGCTTCCATTTTGTTGCCGCCAGTATCGTGGAGCACCTGCCGAATTTGGCGCTTTTCCATGGTACGCAACGACTTATCGATGGCGTCGTTGGTGTCGTCGCCGGGAGGCGGGAAGTGGTGAAACTCGGGAGGTAGGTCATCCACGGTTAACGTGTCTCCGTCGGCCAGAATGGCGGCGCGCTCCAACACGTTTTTCAGCTCCCGCACGTTGCCGCGCCAGTTGTGGTGGCACAGTTGCTCCAAGGCATCAGGGTCGAGGCCACGCAGGCGGCGGCGCAGCTTGGCGGCGAAGTAGTGCAAGAAGTGTTCGGCTAGCAGTGGCACGTCGCCGCGCCGCTCGTTGAGACCCGGCACCGGCACCGTAAACACGGCCAAGCGGTAGTATAAATCGAGCCGGAAGTGCCCTGCTTCGGCTTCTTGGCGCAGGGCGCGGTTGGTGGCGGCCACCAGACGCACATTTACGCTCGTAGGCTTGGTGTCACCGAGCTTGGTGAATTGCTGGGTTTCGAGCACACGCAGGAATTTGGCTTGCACATTCAGCTCCAACTCGCCGATTTCGTCGAGAAATAGCGTGCCACCATTGGCTTCTTCCAGCAGGCCCTTCTTGTCGGTTAAAGCTCCCGTAAAGGCGCCTTTCTTGTATCCAAATAGCTCCGATTCCAGCAAATCTCTCGGAAAGGCTGAACAGTTGACAGCGACAAACGGCTTGTTTTTACGCGGTGAAGCCTGATGTATGGCTTGCGCAAAGAGTTCCTTGCCAGCCCCGGTGGGCCCTTCCAGCAGCACGGTGCTGTCGGTGGGAGCGGCCCGCTGGGCCAACTTGCGAGCGTGCTCCAGCGCTGGGGAACGGCCAATCATGCTCTCAAAGCTGTACCGAGTGCCAACCTTTTTTTCCAGGTCCGCCACGCGGCGCTGCAAGAGGGCTTTTTCGGTGGCGCGGTCCACTACCACCACCAATTGGTCGTCGGAATCGCCCTTTGTCAAGTAATCAAAAGCACCTTCTTTCATGGCCCGCACGCTGTCGGGAATACGGCCAAAAGCGGTGAGCAGAATGACTTCGGCCAGCGGAGCCTGCTGCCGATAGCGAGCCAATAAGTCGAGGCCGTGGCCATCGGGCAGCTTCACGTCGGAAAGGACAACCAGTACCTCATCGGCGTGCTGGTGGAGAACTTCGAGGCCGCGGCGGGCATCTGGAGCCTGCAGCACCGTGTAGCCTTCCAATTCTAGCATCCGAGCTATGGCTTGGCGTAACGGTGCTTCGTCGTCGATGAGGAGCAAGGTACCCTGGGGCATAATCGGACGTGAATAGCGCAGTTTGATAATTAGAACGGCCGAGAATCAGTGCTCTTAGCAGCCAGGAAGCTCGTTTGGTCCTGAGGCTCTACTCCTCTTCCAGCACCGTAAACTCCAGCGCCAG
This sequence comes from Hymenobacter sp. M1-2, assembly GCF_057808495.1. Taxonomy (NCBI): domain Bacteria; kingdom Pseudomonadati; phylum Bacteroidota; class Cytophagia; order Cytophagales; family Hymenobacteraceae; genus Hymenobacter; species Hymenobacter sp. M1-2. The sequence continues at coordinate 77,819 of NZ_JBTYZO010000024.1, read as the reverse complement.
CGGGTCGAAAGCCTCCAGCAGCTGCTCAATAAACTGCGGATTATTGATGAGGATGCTCAGCACGTTATCAACTCGTTCCTGAAGTTGGCCATCGGGAAACAGCTTGTCTTTGAGCGCGGTGAGTTGGCTGTAGGCGGTTTCGTGTTTGGCTTCGGCGGCTTTACTGAGGCGCTTTTCCAAGCCGGCGAGGCTGCCGGCGGCTTTCTGCTGCTCGGCGGCTACGGTGCGCACCAAGGTCGGATCGAGGCGCTGCGCCAGATCCGACACTTCCTTGAACATCGCCGCCAGTGCTTGTTGCTGCGTGGCGAGGCTCACTTCTTCCTGGCCCAGCGTGGCGCCCACTTGCTTTTTGAGGGCGGGCAACGGCTGGAAAATGTCTTTGGCCGTGAGACCTAGCTTGCGTAGCTTGCCCGCGTTGGCCTTACCAATGTAGAGGCCCGAATTACGGAGCAGCAGCAGCGGAAACGGCACGTTGTTGGCGTCAAATACTGGCTTCAGCTGGAACCAGTACGCTATTTCAGCGCCGCCGCCCACGTAGCAGAGGTTGGGCAGCAGCAATTCCTGGTACAGAGGCCGCAGCACCACGTTGGGGCTAAACTGCTCCGGGTGCTGCTGCGCAAGTTTCAACAGCTCCTGCTGGGTGTGGCAGCGGTTGGTGTTGCGCACCGTTATTTGCACGCAGTCCTGTGCGGCATCGTACTCCAGCCGTTCCCGCTTGCCGGCGTCAGTCAGGAAAAACAGGTTAATGGGCCGCGAATACACCTGTGGCTTATAACCAGCCGTTTCGAGGCGGGCATTGGCGGCCTGCACCGCTTGGTTGGAAGCTTGCTCCAAAATTTCCTTTTCCAGCACCGGCACTAAGGCTTGTTTCAACTCCGGGGCATCGGCATCCAGCGCCACTAGGCCGTACCCGCCAAACAGCGCGTGCGTGAGGCGGCGGGTGGCTTCGGCCAGCGTCTTCGATTCCCGATAGGCCTGCTGAAACGCAGCTGGTACGCCCTCCGGCAGTTGGTCGAGCAGTTCTTCAGCTAGGCCATCAAGTGCTAAGCGGCCCACGGGCCCACCCTGGTCGGGCGCATTCCACTCGTATTTCTTGCCGAACAGATGCAGGTGGTTGATTTCGGCGAAGTCGTGGTCCTCGGTGGCCATCCAGTACAGCGGCACGAAATCGTGCTGCGGGTAGTGCTCCTTCAACTGCCGACAAAGCTTGAGCGTGGTCACGATTTTGTAGACGAAGTACAGCGGCCCAGTCAGTAAGTTGAGCTGGTGCCCGGTCGTGACGGTGAACGTCGTTTCTTTTTCGAGCAAGTCGAGGTTGGCTTGCACGGCCGGATGCACGTCAGCTAGTGTCGCGTACTGCGCGCGAAGGGCCGCAACGAGCCGCTGCCGGGCTTCCAAGGTGTAATGAGCCTGTTTCTCCTGGATCTGCTCCGCAAAGGCTTCCAGCGTGGGAAACCGATGGTAGAAGGACGTCAGGTTCTCGTGGCGGGCCAGGTAATCGGCAACAAGCGGAGAGAAAGCAGCGGTATGGGCGTACGGAAGTGTCGTGGTCATGCGGGAGGCAAGTAGGCGCAGTTGCCGACAGTAACCGCGCCGGCCCAACAAAGTAACTGGCATTCCCGGAAAGCTTAGCCGGACCTTGACTTACAAACCCTGTGCGGCTGAATATCTAAGCTTCATTTACCCCTGATTCACAATAGCATACAATGCAACGAATCATTACTTGAGTTTTAGCTTTTTACTGAGCATTGCCCCCGCCAAAACGTGCGTAGCGCGAAGCTCCTGCTTTGTGCATCGTTGCTGACATTGAACGAACAGATTAATCCGTTGCAACAACGTCATTCAACGATGCACAAAGCAGGAGCTTCGCGCTACACTTGTCGTTATACCAGTTTGCCGTACAGGTCGAAGTCGGAAGCTTCAGTTATCTGCACCTGCGCGAAGTCGCCGAGGCGCACGAAGGTGTCTTTGGTGGCGGGCACCAGCACTTCGTTGTCCACTTCGGGCGAGTCGTACTGGGTGCGGCCCACGAAGTAGCCGCTTTCCTTACGGTCGAACAGCACCTTGTAGGTCTGGCCGATTTTTGCTTCGTTCAGCTCCATCGAAATGCCCTGCTGCAACTCCATGATCTGGTCGGCGCGGTCCTGCTTTACCTCGGCGGGCACGTCGTCGGGCAGCGTGAAGGAATGGGTGTTGTCTTCGTGCGAGTACGTAAAGATGCCGAGCCGGTCGAAGCGGGTTTCTTCTACAAACTGGTACAAATCCTCGAAATCCTGCTGCGTCTCGCCAGGGTGGCCAGCAATGAGCGTGGTGCGCAACGCAATATCCGGCACCCTCTGCCGAATGGTATCTACCAGCTCAATGGTACGCCGCTTAGAAATGCCGCGGCGCATGATTTTCAGCATGTTATCCGAAACGTGCTGCAAGGGCATATCCAGGTACTTGCAGATATTTTCCCGGTCGTTCATCACGTCCAGCGCGTCCAGCGGAAACTGCGAAGGATAGGCGTACTGCAAGCGAATCCAGTCGATGCCGGGCACGTCGGAGAGGTGGCGCATGAGGTCGGCTAGCTTTCGCGTGCCGTAGTGCTGCAAGCCGTAGTAGGTCAGGTCTTGGGCGATGAGAATTAGCTCTTTGGTCCCCTGAGCGGCCAGGCGTTTGGCTTCCTTCACGAGGTCTTCGATGGGCCGGTCCTGGTGCTTGCCGCGCATGAGCGGGATGGCGCAGAACGAGCAGGGCCGGTTGCAGCCCTCCGCAATTTTGAAGTAGGCGTAGTGCGAAGGCGTGGTCAGGAGCCGCTCGCCCACCAGCTCGTGCTTGTAGTCGGCTTCGAGGGTCTTGAGCAGCTGCGGCAGTTCCAGGGTACCGAAGTAGGCATCTACCTGCGGAATTTCCACCTCCAGGTCGTCCTTGTAGCGCTGCGAGAGGCAGCCCGTTACGTAGAGCTTCTCCAGGCGGCCGGCTTCCTTCTCGTCGGCGTAGCGCAGAATGGTATCGATGCTTTCCTGCTTGGCGTTGTCGATGAAGCCGCAGGTGTTGATGATGACGATGTTGGCGTTGCTCTGCTCGGCTTCGTGCGTCACGTCGAATTGGTTGGCGCGGAGCTGGCCCATCAGCACCTCCGAGTCCACGAGGTTCTTGGAGCAGCCCAGGGTGATAACGTTGACTTTATTAGCCTGCTGGCTTCTGACTTTCATGCGAATGGAATAAGCGGGCCGGTGGGCAATTTCTTCTGCGTGAGAAACTTGCCTGCGCCAGCCCACGGCGAAATTTGGACCGCAAAGGTACGCAGGAGCCAACGCCTTTTCCTACTACCAATGTTCCCAAAGCTACTCTCCCTTCCACTGTCATCCTGAGCTTGCGAAGGACCTTAGCAGGTTAGAACAACCGGAGCAGATTTCCTTCTAACATGACTAGGGCTTACGTTCGGCGGCCTACGGCAAGCCCCGTAGGGGCGGTATATCGGTAGAGACCAACTGGTAGAAAACCACTAAAGCCCTGTAGGGGCGACACCAATCGTTGGACGGTTGGTGTCGCCCCTACAGGGCTTGTTTATCCATTATCGGTGTTTTACTACCGATATACCGCCCCTACGGGGCTTGCCGTAGGTCGCCGAACGTAAGTTTTAATGACAAAGCTTTTAATTTTTCTTTGGAGAAAAGGGCGGGGAGGTACCGCTCGTTCGACTGCACAAGCAAACCATACGCTCCTATAGCCCACGCCCGCCCGTCAGCACATCATACACACCGGGCACGAGCCGACGCAATACCGTGCCGAGCAGCACCGCCGTCAGCACTATGCATAATGGCAGTAATATGAATATCAGCAAATTCTGGCCCGGCCACTGGCGCAAAGCCACTTCCGTAGCATAGTTGATGAGCGGTACGTGCAGCACGTAAATCAGGAAGGAGAAGCCTGTGAGCCACACAAACCACTGCTGCCGCATAGCCCCGCGCACCAGCGCATCGGCGCCGAACCACATCACGCCCACTCCTAACAGCTCCACTACTTTGTGCAACAACAGCATCGGCAGGAAGGGAGGTTGCTCCAGATGAAACGCCAGCCAGGTTTTCAACGAAACCAATCCTAGCCACAGCACCGCAAACACGCCCACCCGAAACCAGCGGGGCGGCGTCAGCACGTCCACTTCCCGCTTGCGCAGCCACACACCCAGCGCGAAAAACAGCAAGCCTGTACCTTCAAAGAGCGGCAGGGCAAAATCCGTCAGCCACATCAGGCCAGTAATGGAAAAATAGATGATGGGAGCCCGCTCTACTGCCTTGCGTAGCCATGGGTAGGCGAGATTGTAGATGAACAGGCTGCGCAGAAACCACAGTTGAAACGGCACCGGCGCCAGCAACCAGCGCAACAACAACTCACCTGCCGAGTAGCCGCTCACGAACGGGTTTTCCGGTCCGAAAATGCTCAGTGCCGCGTCCTGCACCACTTGTCGCGTGGGCGGATATTGCTCCAGCGCCCAGGTCCCGGCCAGGCCTATAGCACTCCATAGCAAGTACGGCACCAACAGAGTCCGCACCCGCCGCTTCACTCGGGTTTTATGCGGCGTGCCGGCATCGTGGTGAGCGAACAGGTAGCCGGAAATGGCAAACAGAATCGGAATTCGAAAGCGCAGCAGCCCGTTGGCCAGGAAATATTGCAGCCACGTGCCCACCGATAAAGGCTCGTCAACCGGCGTCCAGGGTTGCAGGTAGCGCGGGTGCAGGTTGTAGGCGTGCACGTACACCAGCAGCACCATCGACACCAACGACCAAAACCGCAGCTTCTGGCTGAGAAACGAGTCGAGACGAGCCGGCGCTACCGCAGGTTCCAGGGTAGTAGTTGCTTCCATATTCCATAAGATACAGGTGCCGCCAAAACCGTTGCCTGCCGAGCCATTCTAGAATACAGGACTTACGCACAACGGCCTATCGAAAGCCCCGGAGGGGCGACATATCGGTAGAACCACAGCCCGCAATATTGGATAAAGCCCCGGAGGGGCGGCACCAACCGTCCAACGATTAGTCGCCCCTCCGGGGCTTGGATCCATTAAATCAACGGGTTCCTACCGATATACCGCCCCTCCGGGGCTTTCGGTAGGCCGTTGTGCGTAAGTTTTAGAAAAGCGGTAAGCCCCGCCAGTTTCTCAGTGGCGGAGCTTCGCTAGTTATAGTCGAGGTTAAATCGACAAGAAGCCGTGGCCAGGGCTTAGTTAGCTAACGAAGCCTACTTCTTGAACAAGGAATTCACGAAGGTTTGCCGGTCGAAAAGCTGCAAGTCGGTCATCTTCTCTCCTACCCCAATGTAGCGCACTGGCACTTGCAGTTGGTCGGAGATGCCGATGACCACGCCGCCTTTGGCCGTGCCATCGAGCTTGGTAATGGCCAGGGCCGAAACTTCGGTGGCTTTCGTGAATTCCTTGGCTTGTAGGAAGGCGTTTTGGCCGGTGCTGCCATCGAGTACCAGCAATACTTCGTGCGGCGCGTCGGGAATCACCTTCTGCATCACGCGCTTGATCTTGCTCAGCTCGTTCATCAGGTTCACCTTGTTGTGCAAGCGCCCGGCCGTGTCGATAATCACTACGTCGGCCTGCATCTCCACACCTTTCTGCACCGCATCGTAAGCCACGGAAGCCGGGTCGGTGTTCATGCCGTGCGATATGACGGGCACGCCCACCCGCTGGCCCCAGATGATGAGCTGATCCACGGCGGCGGCCCGGAACGTGTCGGCGGCACCGAGTACTACCTTCTTGCCCGCCGAGTGGAAACGGTGAGCCAGCTTGCCGATGGTCGTGGTTTTGCCCACGCCGTTTACGCCCACCACCATAATCACGAAGGGGTGGCCGGTGTTGTCGGGCCGGTCGAGGATGGCGCGCGAGCCGGTGGCGCCGCTGTTGGCGTCGAGCAAGCCGGCAATTTCCTCGCGCAGAATCCGGTCCAGCTCCGAGGTGCTCACGTACTTGTCGCGGGCCACGCGCTTCTCAATCCGGTCTATCACCTTCACAGTGGTGTCGATGCCCACGTCGGCGTGCACGAGCAGCGTTTCGAGGTCGTCGAGCACGGCTTCGTCCACGGCGCTTTTACCCACAACGGCCTTGCTGAGCTGATCGAAAAAGCTGGTTTTGGTTTTCTCCAGCCCTTTATCCAGCGACTCCTGCTGTTCCTTATTTTCCTTATCCTTCTTGAAGAAATCGAAGAGGCCCATACACAAGGGTGGCGCGAAGCTCCAGCTTCGCGCGTCGTTGCTGACGTTGAACGAAGGCGTTGCGCGAGCCGAAGGACTGGAGCAACGACGCGCGAAGCTGGAGCTTCGCGCTAAACGCAAAAAAGTCCCACGGCGGCGGGACTTCTTCACTTCAGATCAGGTGGCCACGTGGGCGCGGGGTTACTTAACGCCGGTGGCGAGGTACTCCTGCACTTTGTCAACGGGCACCATCTCCTCGCGGAAGGTGTAAGCGCCAGTCTTCTCCGACTTCACGGCACGAATAACTTTCGCCCAGTCCTTGCCGGTAGCCGTTTTCAGGGTTGCTACTACTTTCTTAGCCATGACTCAATTACTTGATTTCCTTGTGAACGGTCATCTTCTTGAGCACGGAGTTGAACTTCTTCAGTTCGATGCGCTCAGGAGTATTCTTGCGGTTCTTGGTGGTGATGTAGCGCGAGGTGCCCGGCTGCCCCGAGTTCTTATGCTCAGTGCATTCAAGGATCACCTGCACCCGATTGCCTTTCTTAGCCATCTCGACGGGGTTTTTGGGATTAAGGACTGCAAAGGTACAGGTCTTTTCGGAATAGGCAAGCGGTTGATGTGCTAATTGATTGATATGCTGAGGTGCTGATTCTTTGTTGTGTTGGTGGATTGATATGGTGATTTATGGATGTATTGATGAGTAAAGGTGTTTTGAAGATGATTAAATGAAGCCATTTCGTGATGGACAATGATGAACACGCTTCCCTCCTGCAACAACTTCCGTCAAATTCACCGATAACCGCATCAGCGCCTTAATTCAATTAGCACATCAGCAAATCAAAGAATCAGCACATCAATCATAACTCCGGCAACTTAAACCCATCCAACACGCTCGGTTTAGCCATCATTGCCTCCACTTCGGCCACCGTGCGCGGCGCGTCCTTCGATAGGTTTTCGGGGGCGCCGGAAGTAATCAGCACATCATCCTCAATCCGGACGCCGATGTTCCACCATTTTTTGTCGCAGGGGCTGCCTTCCGGAATGTAGACGCCCGGCTCCACGGTGATGACGTTGCCGGCTTTGAGCGGCCCGTAGTTTCCCCGGTCGTGCACGTCGAGGCCGAGGTAATGGCTGGTGCCGTGCGGGAAGTAGCGGCGGCTTTCCTCGGCGGTTTTGGTGATACCGAGCTTGATCAGGCCCTCAGCCACCACGCGCTGGGCTACTTTGTTGGGGGCCTGAAACTCGTTGCCAGGCTTGCATTCCTGAATAGCAGCCTCCTGCGCGGCTAGCACCAACTCGTAAATCTGGCGCTGAGCGGGGCTGAACTTGCCGGAAGGCGGTGCCGTGCGCGTTACGTCGGCGGTGTAGCCGTGGTATTCGGCGCCGCAGTCCATCAGAATCAGGTCGTTGCCGAGGCGAGGTTTGTCGTTGGTTTCGTAGTGCAGGATGCAGCTGTTGTTGCCAGCCCCTACAATGCTAGGATAGCCTTCGAATTCAGCACCGTATTTCTTGTACACGTACTCGTGCAGGCCCTGCACTTCCATCTCGCCCATGTTCGGCCGCAGGGCTTTCATCACCTCCTGCTGGCCCACGGTGCTAATACGAATGGCCCGGCGCAGCAGCTTGAGTTCCTCGGGCGTTTTCACGGCGCGCAGCTCGTTCAAGGCGTCCACGAGCGCACTCCCACCATAGCGGCTGACGGGGCGGGTGTTCACGACCTGCTGGCGCTCAGCGTCAGTGGTGGCGCGCAGGTAGTTCTGCAAGTAAGGATCGGCGGCCAGCGTGGGCTGGGTTTTCATCATGCCTTCCACGTACTGCTTTATACCAGCGGCATTCACCACACCGTATCGCTGCACGGCGCCGTAAAGTTCTTCTCGCCGCCCGTCGTAGTCGTTGGGTATGGCGGCTTGCTGGCGGAAGGCCGCCACCAAGTCGAAGAGGTCGGCGGGGTCCTGAGCATCGTCCCGGACGTCAGTGGGCAGTTCCAAAAAGTGGATGTGGGCGAAGCCAGGCCATTTGATTCCGGCACCGGCAAATTGCTTGTTGTCGGCCACGAATTGCACCTTCAGCTGCTCCTTAGCTCCCTCGGCGCCGAGGCGGCGGCCGGTCCACTGCTCGGCTTTGGGGTCGCGGGGCTGCACGAACAGGGCTTCCGTAATGCCTGTTTGCCCGCCTAGCGTCTGCGGCTCCTTGAACAGCACCAGCATTGCATCGGGCTCATCGTAGCCGGTGAGGTAGTACAGGTCGGGGTGCTGGTGGTAGATGTAGTTGACATCGTTGGCGCGGTTGCGCACCGGATTGGCGAAGAGCACCGCCACTGAGCCGGCCGGCAGCGCCTGCCGCAGCAATTCCCGCCGACCCCGATGGAAGGCTGGATCAAGAAAATCGGTGGGGCGGCCGGGGCCAGCGGCGCGTTGAGCTTGGCTGGTCGGGGCCAGCAGGCACGTGAGCAGCAGCAAGCAGCTCATCGCACGGAGCGTAGAGGTCAGGTACACGGGCTCGAAGATTAGGGTTGGCTACAAAGACGCGTACCCGCCCCAAAAATTGCTTTTCAGTGCGGGTACGCGCCTACATAAAATTCGCTCCGTAGAACGGCCGCCGACGGTTAGTAAACGACGAAGCCCTGCTCCTTGGCCTTCTTCAGGACCGACATGATGCCGTTCTTGTTGATGGTGCGGATGGTGCTGGTAGCTACTTTCAACGTAACCCAAGCATCTTCCTCGGGAATATAGAAGCGCTTCTTCTGCAAGTTCGGGTAGAACTTACGCTTGGTCTTGTTGTTGGCGTGCGACACGTTGTTGCCTACGCGGGTACGCTTGCCGGTCAGATCACAAACTCGGGCCATGATATCAGGAACTTAAGGGTTTCAGTGCTGGAAAAAGGGACGCAAATATCGGCATAAGTTTGACAGAAGCAAACCGAACGACTGAAAAATAGCCGGTTAGCTATGGGAATGGAGAATCTGCATGAACGCCTAGCTCGGCCATTACTCATTGCAAACAGTCCGGTCTGCTCGCTTTTTCGGCGAGCTGAACGGTCGCCGCTAGCTGACGGTGTTTCGCCTGGTTGTCCACCGCAATTCAGAATTACAATTACCAACCAGCGCGCCCTTCGACCGTTCAGCCCGCTGAAAAGACCGGGCAGACCGGAGCGGCCAACTCATTGCTCATTCTTCATTCTTCATTTTCTTTTTCCACGGGCAGTGCCGGCAGCCGCTGCCGCAGCAGAAGCCGCGGCGGCGGTGGTACTGCTCGGTGAAGACCATGTAGCCTTCAGGAGTGAGATAATAGTCGCCGGGGCGGAGGGGCTGGGCCAGAAAGGCCGCCATGCGTGGGTCCATTAGGCGGGCAGCGCGGCAATGCACTCAATCTCAACCAACGCCTCCAGCGGCAGCCGCGACACTTCCACGGTGGTGCGGGCCGGCCGGTGGTTGCCGAATACTTCGGCGTACACGGCGTTCATGCGGCTGAAATCGGCGAAGTTCTTTAGGAAGACGGTGGTCTTAACTACATCAGCCAAGCTTAGTCCCTTTCCTGACAATACAATGTTGAGGTTGTTGAGCACCCGGCGCGTCTGCTCCTCAATGGTGCTGCCTACGATTTGCATGGTGGCCGGGTCGAGCGGCGTCTGGCCCGAGCAAAATACCAAGCCGCCAGCAACAATAGCCTGAGAATAAGGCCCCACTGCTTTCGGCGCCTGGTCGTGGTGAATAATGTCCATCCACAAAAGTAGCGGTTGAATGGCTTAATGGTTGAATGGCTTAATGGTTGAATGGTTGGTAGTTCTAGAACCTTCAGAACAATCAACCATTTAACCATTAAGCCATTTAACCATTTAACCATTCAACCTACTTCTTCGGAATGTTCTTCAGCTCTTGGAGGGTGCCGCTGCTGGCAAAGTCCATCTTCATATCCTTGGGATTATGCTTGCCGGCTGCCACCACCACGGCTCCTTTGAGGTCGTAAGACGTTTTTTTGGGTTTGAACAGCGTTTTGAACGCCACTTTGGGCATGGCTTTAGGCTCGAAGCGCACGTGGATGGGCATGATTTCGGTGCCGCGCTTGCGAAACGATACGTCTTTGGTTTCGGTACCTTTCACGTCCAGGTCGTCGCCCCCGACGCGGAAACGGTAATTCACGCTTTTGATGGTGAAGGGAAACGGGTTGTAGTTCGTGACTTTGAGGCGCACTACGGCTTCGCCATTCTTGAAACCCAGGTCCGTCACGTCGACGTCGGCCACTTCAATTTTAGGGAGTTTGGGAATGTAGACGCGTTTTTTCACTGACACCGGAATCCGCTGCGGACCCACCACGGGCACGTCGGCGTACATAATCATGGTCGTTTGCACATCCACGCAGTCTTGCTGCACGGTTTTCACTTTTTGCTTGATGCGGCCCAGATCCACGTTCACGGGCATTTCCAGTTCGCTGGTGCCGCGGGATTTCATGACGGTGGGTTTGCTTTTGGAACCCTGGGCGAGCGGCTCCCCATCAAGGCGGGTGATGTAGCTGAAGCTGTCGATGCGCACCGTTACGGGCACGTGATTGCGCAGCGACACTTTCATGGTGGCTTTAAGCGAATCGGGGGTGATGTTACCGGCCGTCATGGTGGCGTTTTCCAAAGTGGGCAACAGCTTTTTGCCTTTATCGGTGGCGAAATAGGCGACGACTCCGCCAACTACGAGCAGGAGCAGCAGTAGCAACAGCGTAGTGACAATAGGATGACGACGGGCAGAAGAGGAAGAACGCATGGAGTAGGAGCTAGAGTGAGACAACAGTGTTCAGCTTCAAGCACAACTATTCAAATTGTTGTGCTTCAACACTTTATCTTTTAACTACGTTGCTACCTAACACCCTTGTTATTGCCCAGTTGCTGCTTCCGCGCCGTGCGGCATCATCCTGCGCTTTTCTTTACTTTTGAGCAACCGACCTTCCCACTTCCTCAAACCTGCCTCCGTATGGAACTGACCACGCCCACCGCCACGCATAGCCGCAGCCAGCAACTGATGGCTCTCGAAGACCAATACGGCGCCCACAACTACCACCCGCTGCCCGTGGTACTGAGCCGCGGCGAAGGGGTGCATTTGTGGGATGTTGACGGCAAACACTACTACGATTTCCTTTCGGCGTACTCGGCCGTAAACCAGGGCCACTGCCACCCGCGCATCATCGGGGCCCTCACGGAGCAGGCGCAAAAGCTCACGCTTACCTCGCGCGCCTTCTTCAACGACCAACTTGGGGCCGCCGAAAAGCAGCTCTGCGACCTGTTCAACTACGATAAGGCGCTGCTGATGAACTCCGGGGCCGAAGCCGTGGAAACGGCCCTCAAGCTGGCCCGCAAATGGGGCTACCAGGAAAAAGGCATTGCCCCCAACCAAGCGCGCATCTTGGTAGCGGAGCACAACTTCCACGGCCGTACCACCGGCATCATCTCCTTCAGCACCGACCCCGATTCCACCGGCGGCTTCGGCCCCTACAACCCCGGCTACCAAGTGGTGCCCTACGACGACCTGGAGGCGCTGGAAGAAGCCGTGCGTGACCCGCACGTTTGCGGTTTTCTGGTGGAGCCTATTCAGGGTGAGGCGGGCGTAATGGTGCCCTCGGAAGGCTACTTGGCGAAGGCGGCGGCTATCTGCAAAGCGCACAACGTGCTCTTCATTGCCGATGAAATCCAGACTGGGCTGGGCCGCACTGGCGAGCTGCTGGCCGTGTGCTACGAAGGCGTACACGCTGACATTTTGATTCTCGGCAAAGCCTTGAGCGGCGGCGTGCTGCCCGTATCGGCCGTGCTGGCCCGCAACGAAATCATGCTCACCATTCAACCGGGCCAGCACGGCTCCACGTTCGGTGGCAATCCGTTGGCCAGCGTAGTACTGCGCGCGGCCCTCGACGTGCTCATCGAAGAAAAGCTGATTGCCAACGCGCGGGCGCTAGGGGAAGTGTTCCGGGAGCGGATGCGCCGCGTGCAAGCCAAGCGCCCCGAAGTGGTAGAGTTGGTGCGCGGCAAAGGCCTGCTAAACGCCGTTGTCATCAAGCCCGCCGCCGATGGCCGCATCGCCTGGGATGTGTGCGTGACGCTGATGGAGCGCGGCGTGCTGGCCAAGCCCACCCACGGCGACATTATCCGCTTCGCCCCGCCGCTGGTCATCACGGAAGAACAACTCCACGAAGCCTGCGACATTATCGAGCAGGTGATTCTGGAGTTTTAGGAGTGCGCCATTTGAAGTCCCCTGACTTTAGGCCAATTAGTTGTTCTTAAGGATATTAAAGAGTTTAGGTCTTACCTACTGACGAATCTGAAATGTTGAAAATCATTTATGAATAAATATGAAAGGCTGCAGACAGAACTGGAAGCAGCCGGAGAAGGGAAAATGAAAGTTTTTGGGAGTTCTATGCTGCCTATTCTTAAATCAGGCTCGTTGCTCACTTTCCGAAGACAAGAAGCTTATCGCATAGGCGACATTGTCTTCAGCAAAGTGAAAGGCCGGTATATTGATGCTCATAAGATAGTGTCAGTTGATGCTAACAAAGGCTATTTGATTGCCAACAACCACGGTTTTGAGAATGGCTGGACCAAACGAATATTCGGTAAAGCTGTGGTTGTCGAATTTGCGGGTCAGGAGCGGAAGCTGTGAATAAAGAGCCGTTGCTATTGCAAACCATCGACGGGCTTCCTGAGCAGGAAGCCCGTTTTTGTATCACAACTGAAGACGCTGTTTCGTGTCAATGCCTCAGAAGGTATGTTACTTTCTCACCCGGCTGCGAGACTCATAGGCCAACTCTCGACTAATAATGCGCCGAGTTTTGCGCATGTGCCTACCTTGGGCAGATACCTTGTAGCTACTTCTTCCGCTGTGAAAGCAACACTCATTTTTTACGCTTTCTTGCTGCTCACCGCCAGCTGCCAAAGCCCACGAACAACATTTCGGCTGCCACCTACTTCCTACCAAGCCACTCCGCACGAAAAGGTAGCAACTGCAACACCTACTTCCATTCCGCCGCTGCCCGCACTCGGCGCAGCATCGACAACCATTCATCCTGCCCAAACCAAGCTTCCTGTGGCGCTGCAGAAACGCCGGTTCCTGGCAGGACGCCTGCTCCAGCCGCAACATTCCACACTGGAAACCACTCACGTTTTGAAACGCGCTGATAAGACTCAGCAAAGTAGCCGGCCCCGGAAGACGCAGTTGGAGCACACGGCAGCCTTCGTGCTTGGGCTGGCGCTGGTGGCGGGCAGCGTGATAGTAGGGTTGCTGCTTGGCGGCTGGCTGGGGCTGGGCGTGGGGGCGCTAGGCGTCTTGTTAGGCTATTATTTCCTGGGGATAGGAATCGGGGGTGAGCACGCTTGGCTGGAAGTATTCCAGGAGTTTTTCAACCTGTGACTTTAGCAGATGATGAATCATTTACTTCTCTTTATCCTGCTTTCTTCGGTCTTGCTCATCAGTTGCCACAGTGAAAAAGTAGCTTTTCAGTTCCGGTTACCGCAGCCGCTGGCGGACACAACTCGAACCATAGATTGGCCTCAGCCAACGCAAGCGGCAGAAGATTTCCGAGCTTCGGTCATAACAGCAACCTTTAGAAAACCTGGATTAGCAAGAGCCCAGCAACCCAACTGGCTGCGGCCCTGGCGCAAAGACAATAGGGCACAACCTGGCATAGCAGCAGTACGAACGCAGAGTGCCTCAGCGAAGCTGACGTGGAGCCGCCGGGCTGCGGCCCCGCGTTCCATTTCTCAACTCGCTACTGCTTCCGACAGCCTATTCTTTTTCGGAGGCCTGGCGCTGTGTATTGCCGGCATAGTGCTCGGACTAATAATTGGAGGAGAATTGGGTCTGTTGGTTGGGCTAGCGCTGTACCTGCCCGGCGCTCTGTTTGGCGCCCGTGGTTATGCAGGAAGCTGGCAGTCGGCGGCAAGGCGTAACCGGCACCATTAAGCTCCTGCATCTCGGCGACAACACTTTACTAGTGCTGGCTAGGCTCCTTTCCAGTTCGCGCGGCTAGGTTGCTTGGCCTTACAGCGTCTAGTAGCCGCCGTGTATCGCGTCCTTAAGCAATAGGCTAAATCGGCAACCTTACCTTTGTGGCGGTTGTTTTACCCCGTCTTATCAACTGCCCACTTATGCCTCAGCTCCCCACGCACCGCCCGCGCCGCAACCGTAAGTCCCAGGTTATCCGCGACCTGGTGCAGGAAACCCGCCTCACCGCCCACGATTTGATTTTCCCACTCTTCCTCATCGAAGGCCAAAACCAGGCCGTGGAAGTTGCTTCCATGCCCGGCATTTTCCGCTACTCCCCCGACCGTATCATCGACGAGATTGAGCGTTGCGTGGAGCTGGGCATCAAGAGCTTCGCGCCCTTCCCCAGCATCAACGACGCGCTGAAAGACCGGCTGGCCCGTGAATCGGCCAACCCCGAAGGGCTGTACCTGAAAACAGTAGCCGATATCAAGCGGCAATTCCCGGATGTGGTGCTGATGACTGACGTAGCGATGGACCCGTATTCTTCCGATGGCCACGACGGCGTAGTAGATGCCGAATCGGGCGAGATTCTCAACGATGCTTCCCTGGAAGTACTAGGGCAGATGGCGCTGGCGCAAGCCCGCGCCGGGGCCGACATCATTGGGCCCAGCGACATGATGGACGGCCGCGTGGCTTGGATTCGGGATGTGCTTGATAGCAACGCGTTCAGCCACGTGAGCATCATGAGCTACACGGCCAAGTACGCCTCCGCCTTCTACGGTCCCTTCCGCGACGCGCTCGACTCGGCCCCCAAAAAAGGCGACAAGAAAAGCTACCAAATGAACCCAGCCAACCGCCGCGAAGCCCTGCGCGAGCTGGCCCTCGACGAGCAGGAAGGTGCCGACATGGTGATGGTGAAGCCCGCGCTGAGCTACCTCGACGTGATTCATGACGTGAAGGCCCACACCAACCTGCCCGTAACGGCCTACAACGTGAGCGGCGAGTACGCCATGGTGAAAGCCGCCGCCCAAAACGGCTGGCTCGATGGTGAAAAGACCATGCTCGAAGTGCTGCTCAGCATCAAACGCGCCGGCGCCGATGCCATTCTAACCTATTTCGCCAAGGAGGCGGCCGAAGTATTGCGGCGGGGATAGGAGTTGTTTAGAATCAAAGCTGCTCAGGAAATCCTTCACATCAGGTAAGGCATTCTGAATAGCTTAAGCCCGCAAATAGGCTTTAATCAAGAACGCGCTTACTGAAGCGCGTTCTTTTTTTGTTTTTGCCGCCAAAAAACGGCTTGGCCAGTGCCTCTTGCAGGAATGACAAAATCTTAACTTCCAAACACGGGCCTGGACCCGCGGCTTTGCTTAACTTCATCATACCTCAAACAAGCCGCTTTCTTCTGTAACCTCAACACTAACACCAGCTTACTACGCCTCCTTTTTTCTTACGGATGCCTATGAACAGACGCCTCGCTACTTAATACTCGCCCTTTTCCCACTCCTTCTGCCGGTGCTTGTTCCGGTGGCTAGTCCGCTCTGCTACTTGGTTTTGCCCTGTGTCCCACAACCATTCACAACCCTTCTATGAAAACACTTTTCCGTGTTACCCCGCCGGCTGCTCGCCGGCTCCGCCCCTCGACGGCTAAGCTGCAACTGGCCTTGCTGCTGCTCATGCTGAGCCTGCTGGCCATTACCGTAGTGAAGGCCCAGACTTTCCCGACTGGCTTCAACCAAGTACAAGTCGCCAACGGCATCAGCAACCCGACCGTGCTGGCCTTTGCGCCCGATGGGCGCATCTTCGTGGGCGAGCAAGGCGGCGCTTTGCGCGTCATCAAGAATGGAAGTTTGCTAAGCACGCCCTTCGTGACGCTGAGCGTAAATTCCAGCGGTGAGCGGGGCCTTATTGGCATTGCGCTGGACCCTAATTTTAGCACCAACAACTACGTCTACCTCTACTACACGGTGAGCAGCGCGCCGCTGCACAACCGCATCAGTCGCTTCACGGCCGCCGGCGACGTCGCGGCGGCTGGCAGCGAAGTAGTGCTGCTCGAACTTGACCCGCTCACGTCGGCCACCAACCACAACGGCGGGGCCATGAACTTCGGGGCCGACGGCAAGCTTTACGTGGCTATCGGCGAAAATGCCACCCCCAACAACGCCCAAAACCTCGACACCTATCACGGCAAGATTCTGCGCATCAACCCCGACGGTTCGGTGCCCAGCGGCAACCCCTATACTACTGGCACTGAGCAGAAGCGGCGGGTGTGGAGCTACGGCCTGCGCAACCCCTACACGTTTGCTATTCAGCCCGGTACGGGGCGCATTTTCCTCAATGACGTGGGCCAGAACACCTGGGAAGAAATCAACGATGCCAGCACGGGCGGACGTAATTTCGGCTGGCCAGCCACCGAAGGCGCCACTACGGCTTCCGGCGTTACCAGCCCGGTGTTCAGCTACCAACACGGTGACGGTGATGGCAAGGGCTGCGCCATTACGGGCGGCACCTTCTTCAACCCAAGCAGCTCCAACTACCCTGCTACGTACACGGGCAAATATTTCTACCAAGACCTGTGCAACCAG
The DNA here is from genome assembly GCF_057808495.1 of Hymenobacter sp. M1-2. NCBI lineage: Bacteria > Pseudomonadati > Bacteroidota > Cytophagia > Cytophagales > Hymenobacteraceae > Hymenobacter > Hymenobacter sp. M1-2. The sequence continues at coordinate 61,097 of NZ_JBTYZO010000024.1, read as the reverse complement.
TGGATCAACTACATTGATGTTTCGGGCAGCACGGCGGTACGTTCCGCCTTCGCCACGGGCCTGCCGGGCAACGCCGTGGGCCTGAGCACCGGTCCCGACGGCAACCTTTACTACCTGAGCCGCAGCGCGGGCGCCGTGTACAAAGTGGTCTACACTTCGCCTACCAGTGCACCGGTCATTACCGGGCAGCCGGCCAGCGTGAGCGTGGCGCCGGGCCAGGCGGCTTCATTCACGGTGACGGCGGCGGGCACGGCCCCACTCAGCTACCAATGGCAGAAAAATGGCGTGAACATCAGTGGCGCTACGGCGGCTACGTACAGCATTGCCAGCGTGGCAGCGGCCAATGCCGGCCAGTATCGCGCCGTGGTGAGCAATAGTGCGGGCACTGCTACCAGCAACGCCGCCACGCTCACCGTCACGGCCCCGAACACGGCCCCCGTGGCCCAGGTTTTGACGCCGGCCTCCGGCGCTACCTACGTAGCAGGCACCACCATTTCCTTTTCTGGTGATGCCACCGACGCGGAAGACGGCACCCTGCCGGCCAGTGCTTTCAGCTGGCGGGTTGATTTCCACCACGCCGACCACGTGCACGATGGCACTCCCTTCAACCAAGGCGCGAAGTCGGGCACTTTCGATATTCCTAATACCGGCGAAACGGCGGCCGACGTGTTCTACCGCCTTTACCTGACCGTGACGGATGCCGGCGGCCTGAAACACACCGTGTCCCGCGACATCCTGCCCCGCAAGTCAACCCTGAGCTTTGCCACGAACCCAGCTGGCTTACAGCTGACACTTGATGGACAACCCTTGAGCACACCCGCTACCGTGACCAGCGTGGAAGGAGTGCTTCGGACGCTAGGCGTGGTGAGCCCGCAAACAGTGGGCGGCGTTACGTACGAGTTTACGGGTTGGAGCCAGGGCGGCACGGCTACGCAAACCGTGGCTACGCCTACCGACGACGCCACTTACACGGCTACTTTCCGGGTAATGCCAGCGGGCCAAGCCGTAACGAGCTTCACTTTAATCAACGCCGACACTGACCAGCCCATTGCCGGCTACGACCCGCTGCCGGCCGGGGCTACGCTTAATCTGGCGGCACTGCCCTCGCGCAACCTCAGCATCCGGGCCAACACCAACCCGGCCACGGTGGGCAGCGTGCGGTTCGGCTACGATGGAAACGCCAATTACAAGCTGGAAAATGCGGTGCCCTACGCCATAGCCGGCGACAATGGGCCCGCGGATTATCTGCCTTGGACGCCCACCGTGGGCAGCCATACGCTCACGGCTACGCCGTACACCGCCTCGGCGGCCGGTGGCACGGCGGGCCAGGCTCTGACGGTAGCTTTTACGGTAATTGACACGCCACTGCGCGCCGCCGACAACCCTAGCGGCACCGTAGCGGGCCTCAACTACGCCTATTATGAAGGTACTGGCTGGAGTGTCCTGCCCAATTTTACGGCGCTGGTAGCAGCCAAAACCGGCACCGTAACCAGCTTCGATCTGAGCCCCCGCACCCGTGATGAAAACTTTGCCTTCCGCTACACTGGCTACGTGCAAGTGCCTACGGATGGCGTGTACACCTTCTACACCAACTCCGACGATGGCAGCCAGCTCTTCATCGGCTCCACACTGGTGGTGAACAACGACGGCCTGCACAGTGCCGCCGAGCAATCGGGCAGCATTGGGCTGAGAGCGGGCGTGCATGCCGTAACAGTGACCTTCTTTGAGCGCACTGGCTACGAAGTGCTGGGCGTGAGCTACGCTGGACCGGGCCTGGGCAAGCAGCTGATTCCTGCCACGGCGCTATTCCGCTCGGGTAGCGCGGCCGCTGCGGCAGCCGTGTATTTGTCGGATTTGAGCTGGGCGTCGGTGAGCAGCGGCTGGGGACCAGCGGAGCGCGATGGTAGCAACGGCGAGCAGGACCCTTCCGACGGCAAAACCATCAGTCTCGGCGGTATTACCTACGCGAAAGGCTTGGGCGTGCACTCGAACTCAGAGTTGATTTACGCCCTGAATGGCGGCTATACCCGCTTCCTTTCCGACATAGGCATCGACGACGAATCGGGCAACAACGGCACGGTCAACTTCCAAGTGTATCTGGATGGCCTGCTGGCCTACGAAAGCGGCACGCTCAACGGCAGTTCGGCCACTGCTACTGTTGACCTGGACGTGAGCGGCAAAAACGAGCTGAAACTGGTGGTGACGGATGCAGGCGACAACAATTACTACGACCACGCCGACTGGGCCGGTGCTCGGTTGCTGCCTGTTGCCGCGTCGCGCACGGCGCTGCTGGCTCGCAACGCCCCGGCCAGCGCCGCCGACATGAGCCTCTATCCCAACCCGGCCCGCACCTTCGTGACCGTAAGCCTACGGCTGCCCGAGCGCCAGACGGTGCAAGTAGCCGTGCTCGACGCGTTGGGCCGGCAAGTAAGTAACACCAGCCAGATGGCGCCGGCCGGCCTCCTCGACCTGCGCGTGCCGCTGGACGAAGTGGCGCAGGGCGTGTACTTCCTCAACGTCCGCTACGGCACCGTGAGCAAGACCCAGCGCCTGGTGATATCGAAATAGCGGCTTCGAGCGGCTTTATTGAGGAGAATCGTGTATTATAATTTTTCAGAACAAATTTTTATGCTACAGATCTGTAGCATAAAAATTTGTTCTGAAAAATTATAATACATCAAGCACGGGAGTCTGTGCCAAGAATATACCCCCTAGGGAATTCTGTTCCGACACAGAACCAGTCGGATTGAGGCCTTCAACTAGGTGCACAGGCTCCAACGCGGATTATATAGGGCAGACCCGCTGGGCCTGCCCTATTTGCGTTTTTCAGCCGAACGGACGTGATAAAACCGACGAAGGTTAGCGTGAATGCTGTATGTTCGAGGCTTCATTTGCCACTGCCATCATGCCCATCATCCGACCCGCCACCCCCTCCGATTTGCCCGCCATCCTGGACCTGGTAACCCGCGTGGTGCCCTTAATGCAGGCCAGCGGCAACCAGCAGTGGTCCGCAGAATATCCCAATGAGCAGGTATTTCGGCAAGACTTAGAAAACAACCACCTGTGGGTGGCGGAGCTGGACGGTCGCGTAGCCGCCGTGGCCGCCCTTACCCACAACCAGCAAGACCCTGAGTACGCCCAGGCCGACTGGGATGCCACCGAGCCGGCCCTCGTGACGCACCGCTTAGCCGTGGACCCCGCCGCCCAAGGCCACGGCTTGGCTGCGGCCCTGCTGCTACACGCCGAAACGCTGGCCGCGGATCAGGGTCTACGCACTTTGCGCGTCGATACCAACTCCGAAAATACCGCCACGCAACGCCTTTTCCCTAAGCTCGGCTACCGTTTCGCGGGCGAAATAACGCTGGCGTTTCGGCCGGGACTACGGTTTTTCTGTTACGAGAAGCGCCTCGCCTGAATTACGACTGAAGTAGGCTTCTGTACTTTGAAAAACAACGAATTACCTTTCTTCAAATGGCCACCGTTTTAGCCGCCGGCTCCAGAGCATAAACGCTACTACTCCGGCCCCAATAACGCCCAGGCCTGACAGCATGAAGCGCGGGCCAGTGCTCCAGAACACCCACAGCCACACCGCCACGGCCACTATCACTGGTAGCGGATACAGCGGCATTCGAAACGGTAGATTGGCCGTACCGAGCCGGCGCCGCAGCAATACCAGCCCCACCGCCTGCCCCACAAACTGCACCAGAATACGCATGGCGAGAATGGCACTAATGACCTCACCCAATCGAAACAAGAGGCTGAATACGAAGCCCACGCCGCCCAAAATCAGCAACGATACGTGGGGGAAATGCTTGGTGGGATGGGTGCGGGCGAAGACGGACAGAAACTCGCCATCGGCCGCGGCGGCGTAGGGAATGCGGGAGTAGCCGAGCAGCACCGCAAACAACGACGCAAACGCCACCCACAGCACCAGCGCCGTAGCAGCCTTGGCAGCCAGCGGCCCATAAAGCCGCTCCACGAACGTGCTGACTATGAACTTCGACTGGCTGGCTTCGGCCCAGGGCACCACCGAGCCTACACTCCAATTCAGCAGTAGGTACAGGGCCATGATGCCCAGAATGCTCAGGAAAATGCTGCGCGGAATGACGCGTTGGGGCTCCCGAATTTCGCCGCCCAAATGGCACACGTTGTAGTAGCCAAGGTAGCTGTAGATGGTCTTGACGGTGGCCTGGCCCATAGCCGCCGATAGCAGCACGCCCGGCAGCGCCGCGAAGCCGCCGCCCTCCGGCAACCACGACACCGAGTGTTGCGCGTGCGTAATTCCGCCAAAAATCAGCCAGCCCATGAGGCCCAGTACGCCCAGCCACAGCAATACGCCCAGCTGCCCAATGGCTTCGATGCGGCGGTAGAGCAGCGCGATGAGCAGCAGCACCACACCGCCCGATACTAGCTTGGGCTGCCACCACGCGTCCAGCGGCACCAGATAGGCGAAATATTGCGCGAAGCCAATAGCCCCCGACGCCACCACCAGCGGCGCCTGCACCAGCGTCTGCCACACGTACAAAAACGACATCAGCCGGCCCCACTTCTTCTCACCGTACGCCAATTTCAGGAACCGGTAGGAACCACCGGCCTCGGGGTAGGCGGCGCCTAACTCACTCCAAATCAACCCGTCAACCAAACTCAGGCCAGCGCCTACCAGCCAGGCCAGCAGAAAGTTCGGCCCCATAAACCCCATCACCAGCGGCAGCGTCACGAACGGGCCGATGCCGACCATGTCTATCATGTTGAGCGCGGTGGCTTGCACCAGCCCAAGGCGACGACGGAGCGGAGCGGTAGACGTAGCAGAATCGAAATCGGACATAGGCAGCGGGGCAACGAATAAGTGGGATGGTAAAGGCGCGAGCCGGGCAGATTGTTTGACGCGTCCTCATCCTCCGCTGTTTTTCACGGGTACGCCGCTTAACTTCGCCCGCCTTCCTGCGTAGGAAACGGCATCCTGAACCCTGACACATGGCTGATCCTAACTCTTCTAAAACAGCTCTTTTTGGGGGCATTGCGGCCAACGTGGGCATTGCCATCAGCAAGTTTGTGGCGGCTTACATCACCAGCAGCTCGGCCATGCTCTCCGAAGGGATCCACTCCCTTGTTGATAGTGGCAATGGCATTCTGCTGCTGTATGGAGTGCGCCAAAGCCAGAAGCCCGCCGACCAGCGGCACCCGTTTGGGCGCAGCAAGGAACTGTACTTCTGGGGCTTGATTGTGGCTGTACTCATTTTTGCCATCGGCGGCGGCATGTCGTTTTACGAAGGCATCAAGCACATCGAGCACCCAGAGCCGCTGACTGACCCGTTCTGGAACTACCTCGTGCTCGGCATTGCCATTGGCTTCGAGGCCTGGGCTTTCTGGCTGGCTGCGCGGGCTCTCATGCAAGACAAATCGGGCGGCTTCTGGGCCAAACTGCGGCATAGCAAAGACCCGGCGGTGTTTGCCTCAGTGCTCGAAAACCTGGCGGCCCTACTTGGGCTTCTCATCGCGCTACTAGGCGTCTACCTCGGTCATTCCCTGAATAATCCCTACCTCGACGGAGCCGCCTCCGTGGCTATTGGCGTACTGCTGATGCTGGTGGCGGTGTTTTTAGTGAGCCGCACCAAGAGCCTGTTGGTGGGCACCGGCGTCGACGACACTATTCTCGACAGTGTGCAACGCCTTGCCAGCGCCCAGCCGGGCATCGAGCAAATCCGGCCGCCACTGACTATGTACATGGGTCCTACGGATGTGGTGCTGGCCCTCGACGTTGATTTTGACGACAATCTTTCGGCCGTGGAAGTGGAGCGCGCCGTCAAGGAGTTGCAGAACGTCATCCGAACGGCTCACCCGGAATTCAAGCGGATTTTTATCGAAGCTAAAAACCTAGCCGACCGGCAGCCTGATGGCGTGAACCCACCGCAACCAACTTCATCTCAACGGTAGCGCTTCGTAACAGGCTCTGGCACGGCGGCAAGCTTGTCTATTGGCGGGTGCTTTCTCTATCTTGGGCGATATGAGCCAACTGCCCGACACTACCGCCGACCTGCTGCAACAATTCAAACACGCCTTCGCCGACTCCACGCTTTCCTTGGAAGAAGCCCGGCAGCTGCGCCAGCGCCTGGCCGAACACGGCCAGCACGGCGACGCTCTACACGAGCTGCGCCACCGTCTGTTTGGGCTGGCCCGCGACCGGTTCAATAGCTTCCAGGACAAAGCCGTGGTGGAGTGGTTGGAAGCGGCCAGCGCCTTGCTGCTGCCACCCGCCGCGCCTCCAGCGCGCACCACTCGTTCCGAAGTGTACTTCAGCCCCCACGACGACTGCGTAGCCGCCATCCGCCGCTTCCTCAGCGGCGCAGCGCACCGGCTCGATATCTGCCTGTTCACCATTGCCGACGACCGGCTAACCAGTGCCGTGCTCGATGCCCACCGGCGCGGAGTGCGCGTGCGCCTGCTCACCGACAACGACAAGCTCTACGACCGCGGCTCCGATGTGCGCCAGCTTAGTGCCGCCGGCCTGCCCGTGCGCATCGACCGCACCACCGACCACATGCACCACAAGTTCGCCATTGCCGACAACCGCACCGTACTCACCGGCTCCTACAACTGGACTCGCTCCGCCGCCGAACTCAACCAAGAAAACCTCCTCATCACCGACGATGCAACCATCGTACGGCGCTACACCCAGGAGTTCGGGCGGTTATGGGAAACGCTCAAGGAATTCGAGGAGTAGATCTAAGGCATAAGTGCTTAGAGCTGAGAGGTGAGGAGTCAGATTATCATCTTATAAGCAGCGTCATACATCATTGCCCTTTACTTAAAATCAACTTTTAAAGAAAAGAACTAGCCTTCAGCTAATTACCCCAATAGAAAACGCCCCCTTGCTTGAATGCAAAGGGGCGTTTTCTGTACTCAATTCGGCATGTGGCCAGAACCGACCAGCAGCTTATTTGGCACCGGTTACCGCGTCAGGCTCAGCAGTTACGTTCGAGGGCCGACGGATGCTTAGTTGCTGGCGCGTGGTGGTGGAACCTACCGTCAGGTTGAGGTTGTAGTCGCCAGCGGGCAGGCCGGTGAAGTCGATGGTTTCGTGGTGTTGGCCGGGGCGCTGCACCAAGTAGTTGGACACCCGCACGGCCGCGCCATCCTGCGTATAGAGCACCCAACCAATGGGCTGCGCCTCGCCGAGCTGGTAGGCCATCTGGATCACGCCGTTGGAGGGGTTAGGATATACGCTGAGCCGGTTGGCGCCCTTCACCGGCACGTTTTCCACTGGCCCTACGATGGGTCTTTCCTCGTCGGTGGAGGCTTGTAGTTTCCACTGCTGGGTGAGCTTGCTCGAATAGCGGCGCTGTTGCAAGCCGCCTTCTTCTTCCGTACCGGCAGTTAAGGCTTTGTTGCTGTGCTTGGCAACCAACTTGTAGTATCCTTGGCCGGCGTCTTCAATTTTCCAGAGCTGGTTGTTGCCGCTGTAGTACGGCCACAGGCTCATGGGTGCGCCGTTGGAAGTGGAACTGCCTAGTACTTCCAGCACTTTGCGGCCGCCTTGCACCGTGAGCTTGTAGTAGCCGCTACCCGCTTCTTCTATTTTCCACTGCGGTGGTCCGCTAGGGGCCACCGACAAACCTGGCTCTCGCGAAACCGGTGCTTCACCTTCTACTTTCAGCGGCTTGCCGTCGGAGCGAGCCAGCAGCGTGTAAACGCCAGGCACACTCAGTACACCTGCCGCCGCTGCCGATGGCTCATCAATGACCGGGGCTTCGGCTACAGCTGCTTTCGGCTCTTCTTTGGGCTCCTCCTTCGGCGCAACAGGCTTGGGGGCTTTGGCAACTTTAGCGGGCTTGGCAGGCTTAGCGGGTTTGGGCTCCTCGCTAGCAGCAGCTACTGGCTCGGCGGCAGCGGCGGCGGCCTTCGCGGCAGCGGCGGCCTTCTTAGCCTCGGCCTTAGAAGGCGCGGGTTCTGGTGCGGCCGTAACCAGCGTTACGGGAGCAGCCACTGGCATACCGGGTCCTTCCAGAGGATACAGATACACCGATGGTACTGTTTGACCACTGCCTTGGCCGGGCCGTACCCACTGCAATCGAATGGTAGCGGGTCCCTCTTGGTCGTAGTACTCCAGCTTGATGGTGGTCCGCTCGCCAGCCGCCATGTTCACCTCCGTACCGCTGTTGGTGGTGGTGTTGTGGTCGGTCCAGTTGTCGATGATTTGCTTGCCGTTCACCCACAGCCGCACGCCATCGTTGGAAACAGTCATGAAACGGTAGCGGCCGGTGGCCGGCGCCTCCACTTGACCTTCCCAGCGCGCCGAGAAATTGTCGTTGCGGACACCAGCAGCCGGGCCGCTTTCTTTCCACTCAAAATCCACCACGGCATCGACGCGCCGTAGCAGCGGGGCGCCCGCCAAAGAGCCATTGTTGAAATAGGAGCCCGTTAGGCCGGTGCCTTCGCCAGGGCCAAGTGCAACCGGTGAGGGGGTAGTACCAGCTTTGGTGGCTGGCCCCGAAACAGGTGGGCCGCCCAGTGTAGAGCCAACGGAAATCAATCCGGCTATAAAACAGAACAGTAGGTGTCGCACGATGCGGAAAGCTTAGAAGTGAACGAGCGGGGATACCCCAGGTTTTATTACCAGTGTCTAGATGCAAATTCCCCCATAAGGCTTTCGTCCACAGAACTGTAGTCTACGAGGTTGGAGCAATATAAAGCATTCTTTTTCCACCAACACCGATTCTTGCCTTCCAACTTATTCATTTCTAGTTTTTTCTATAAATATTATAAAAAGCAGGCATTTGGTATCCTTTAGTGCTTCTCACTTTGTCAGCATTTTTTTTGCATTTTTGCTGTCCTGCTTCCCTCCTGCTATGTCCGATGCCGTTGCTTTTCTTTCCTCACCCGTCGGAATTCTGCGGCTTCGATCATCGGGCGCTGGCCTCTCCGCCGTGGAGTTTGTGCATGACATTCCCGCGCCCGTCGAAACGCTGCTCCCTGCCGTGCCTGCCTGTCTGCGCGAACCATACCAACAGCTCCGGGCTTACTTTGGGCGGGAGCTTCGCGAGTTCGATCTAACCTACGACGTAACCCAAGGCACTGATTTTCAGCGGCGAGTGTGGGCCACATTACCTGGCGTTGGCTTCGGCCGCACGGCTTCTTACCTGGATCTGGCCCGGCAACTTGGCAATCCGGCCGCCGTTCGAGCCGTGGGGGCCGCCAATGGTCAAAATCCATTGGCCATAGTCTGGCCCTGCCACCGCATCATTGGGGCCAGCGGGCAGCTCACGGGTTATGCGGGCGGCTTGCCACGCAAGAAATGGTTGCTGGATTTCGAACGTCCTGCCGTGCAGGCTACGCTTTTTGGATGAAGCAGTGAAGCAGTGAGTTGCTTCGTTGTCCGGACTCCTGCTCAGCGCTTTGCCGAAGAACCAGCCGGGGCTACGCCAGTAAGCTTGAGCAGCTCCTGGTAGATGATGTTGTTTTTCCAGTACAGCTGCAACACCATGGGCACGTGATGCTTACCCGGCAACACGGAGAAGTATGGCGTCTGCCCTAGCGACTTCAGCTTGTCCCGGAACCGTCGGCTGCTGGCACTGATGGAGGGGTAGGTTTCGCCCCCAATGAAGATGAGATAAGGCGGCGTTTGAGCCGACACGTGGTACATGGCCGACACCTCGCGCCACACCGCCGGCTGTTTCCCAAACGGTACCAAATACTGCTCATCGCCGGTGTATTCCAGTTTGCGTAAGTAGTCGGCCATGTCCAGCCCGGCGGGGTCGTCGAGGATGGCTCCTTTGACAGGGTTGCGCGCGAGGCCGCGCCGCTCGAATAGGCGGTTATCGGCCGCAAGCAAAGCGGCTAATCCGCCGCCGGCGGAGTGGCCCATCACGAAGAGGCGTTGAGGGTCGCCACCATATTGCTGAACGTGTTCAAAAGTCCAGGTAACGGCGCGGGCGCAGTCGTCGGCCATCTGCGGCACCTTCACATTCGGCGACAGACGGTAGTTGATAATGACGGCTACGACACCCTGTTTGGCCAGCCGCCGCCCAATGAACGAGTAGAAGTCCTTGTTGCCGCTATTCCAGCTACCCCCGTGAATGAATACCACCACCGGATGCAGAGCGGCAGTCTTCTCTTTGGGCGCATACACATCGAGGCGGTGCCGCTCGGCATCATAGGCGGAATCGGTGGCGGGCACGTAAGCCAGGTCCTGCGTGCGGTGGCTGGGGCGAGCAGTGGCGTATTCGTTGGCGAAGCCCAGCAACAGAGGCAGCACGAGCAGAGCCGGCAACAGCAGCCAGCGGTGGGAAATAGACATGCAAGAGAAGTAAAAGCCAGTCCGAAACCGGCCACACCTGCACCTACGCAGTGCCGCCGCTGCCGGATTAGCCGCGTAACTTTTTCGTTAGGACTTACGCACGGCGGCGCTTGTTTAGCCCCGGAGGGGCGGTATGTCGGTAGCAACCAGCCGGTAAAAAACCACTAAAGCCCCGGAGGGGCGACACTACCCGTTCAACGATTGGTGCCGCCCCTATGGGGCTTGGTTCAATAGCGCAGCTGTTTTTGCTACCGATATACCGCCCCGCCGGGGCTTCCCATAGGCCGCCGTGCGTAAGTCCTGTCGTCTTGCGTGTCGCTACCTTACCGAGCGGCCTTTGCTATGGCGCTGCTATGCACGAGGACGCCGGCTGGTGGCGTTATATTTGCCGGAACCTCTTAGCCACTACTGATCTGTTGGCTGAGAGTTTTGTTGTTTCGATTCCCCTTTTGCATACAATGAAGTACCCTCTTTACGTAGCCTTCGGGCTGCTTACCGTGCTGGCGCTGCCGGCCCAGGCTCAGCGTAAAACCAAAACCAAGGTCGAAACGGCCGCCGTCAGTTCCGCTAACCGCTTGCAGCCGTTGTTTGGCGGCATTTCGGCGGCGCAGGCCGAGGGCTTGATGGGCCCGGGCTACCTGGATAAGGTGGTAGGCAGCTTCGCGTCGCGGGCGGAGGCCAGCCGGTTTTTCTCGACCAAAGGCTACGAGTATCTCACCGAAGGGCAAACGGATACCGCTGTTTACCGCTTCAATTTGGCCTGGCTCCTCGACGCCAAGAACCCCGACGTGTACCGCGGCTTGGGTATTGTAGCCAGCCGCAACCCTTCCCCCGACCAATCCATTACCCTGCTCACCCAAGGGCTGGCTCTCGCGCCCGAAAACAGTCTTATGCTGAGTGATTTGGGTGCCAGCTACCTCATCCGCTACGAGCAGACCAAGAAGAAAAAAGACCTCGTCACCGGCGCCGGCCACTTGCAGCGCGCCGTGGCTCTCGATGCCAAGAATGCCGTGGCTTGGCAGCAACTAGCCAGGGCGCATTATTTGCAGGAAGAATACGCGAAGGCCTGGGAAGCCCTGCACAAAGGCCAAAACATCAGCATCACCAGCATCGACTTCGCCTTCCTGAGTGAGTTGATGGCTAAAATGCCCGACCCGGAAGGTAAATTCAAATAAGCCGGCGGAGTGAAGCGTTAGTTGGCTGAATCAAGGCAAAGCAAGGACCGTAAAAACCGATTTATCCTGCTGTTCCGTTGAGTTCATAAGCTCACCGGCAGGCAAAACAATCTTGCTTTGCGGCGGGCCATAGTGCCGCTGGAAACGGCTTCAGGAGTAGTACACCGACCTTTTTTGGTAGGTCGTTCTTCTTCCTGCTTTCCTTTTCACCAACCTGCTTCGGCTGCGCTACGTAGCCTACGACCTATTCTGCCTTCTTAACCCGACTGCGTGAAGCATTTTCTGCTGATTTCTTCTTTTGCCGCCAGCGTGGCGCTGGCGCACTCGGCCACCGCTCAGGACAGTCCGGAGCGCCGCCGTCGCCACTACAACAGCCAGGCCCGGCCGTATTACCGAGGGCCGGTGCGTTTCACGGTGGGCGGCGGGGCGGCTTTCTACAACGGCGACTTGGCGGAGAGCCTCGGCAACAATCTGCCCGGGCCTAGTATCAGCCTCGGTATTCTGTATCTGTTGCGCCCCCGGCTGGTGATTGGGGGCGAGGTTACCTACTTTCAAGTTGGGGCCAAAGATCAGCTTGCGGAGCGGGGCCTAGCTTTCCGCGGACGCAACGTGAGCGGCGTTACTTTCCTGCGCTTCGAGTTGCTGCGCGATGAAAGCCAGTTTGCTAGCCCGCGCCGCCCGGCCGCCCTCATCAAGCCCTACCTGAAGGCAGGAGCTGGCTTTCTACTCTACAGCCCAGAGTCCTACCTCGGCACCGCTCGCCCCACTACAACCTCCACCTTTCTGCGGCCCGAGCGCAACGACTACCCGGCCCTGGCCGTCACGGCGCCAGTGGGTTTTGGTATCGTATTTCGCCTCACGCCCAAGCTCAATGCCACCGCCGAGGCATCTTACTACTTCACCTCCACCGACCAACTCGACGACGTTAGTCCCGCCAGTGGCCGCTCCAGCTCCAAGCTCAACGATGGCTACGGCTTAGCAGAGCTGAAGCTGGAATACGCTCCTTGGGGACGGTAAAGTAGAAGTATTGTCAAGAGTAAGTCTGCTGCGCGACGCAGGGAGGGCAGATTCTACTGCAACTCACTGAGACCCAACAACAACTTCAATACACAAAAAAGGCCCGTCGTTTGGACGGGCCTTTTTGCATTCATTAACAGCTAGTTAGTAGCCGTCAACGCTTTGGCTATTGCTTCACGAAGCGCTGGTGGAATACTTTCTGTCCGTCGCTTACCGTGAGCGTGTAGATGCCTTTAGCTAGAGCGGCTACGTTGAGTTGGTCGCCATTCACGCGCAGGCCCAATACTTTGGCCCCGCGCAGATCCGTGAGCGAAACCGAAACCACGGGCACGTTGTCGGGCATGATGATGCGCACGACGTCGGTGGCAGGGTTGGGGTACAACTCCAGGCTCCGCGATACACTTTGCAATGCACCAAGCGAATTGACGCCAGTGTTGCCGTCCGCAATGGTTGCGCCACCCGTGATGGTGATGCTGTAATCTTCGGTTTCGCCGTAGCTGAAAGTACCGCAGCTGGTGGTGGCCGAAGCATCGCTCATAACTACGCGCAAACGAGTCTTGCCATTTTTGGCCGTAGCCGGAACCGTGAAGTTGCCCGCGAGCGTACCGCTGCTGCTGCTGCTGCCACTAACAACCGTCTCGCCACTGTCGGTGAAGTCGCCGTCCTGGTTGTAGTCGATGAAGATTTTCCAGTACTCGGTGTACGCGGAACTCGTGAAGCCAGCGGAGAAATTGATGGTCTGCGCCGAGCCAGCTGCTACGCTAGTGCCAGTAGCCGTGCCGTCGTAGTAGCCGGCATCTTTACCCGAAGTGCGGCTGATGCTGCCCAGGCTCACTAAGTCTATCCATTCGTAGCCAACGTTGCTGCCTTTGCTGGTGCAATACGTAACCGTGGTAGGTGGCGGGGTGGTAGTACCGCCACCGCTGTACGCAGCCCCGACGCCCACGGCGTACCAGGCGTTGGTGGTAGCAATTACCTGAGCCGAACCGGCTCCATACAAGTCAGTAGCGGCCTGAATGGAGTAGGTGCGGGCAGCAGCGTAGTTGGACGAAGCCGTTAGGTACACGCTTTCGGTGCGGTAGGCAATTTTAGCGGCCGCATCAATACCAATGCCGCTCACGGTGTAAGCACTCCCGATATCATTGGTGCCGCTTTTGCCCACGCTCAGGATGTAGAACCAGTGGTTGAGTACGCCGCTGTTGGTGTGTACCCCGCCGTTGTCGCCGGTGCCCGTGTACCAGCTGGTGCCCTTGTAGGTATCGGGCTGGCCTTCGGAATTTGGGTCACTCATGGAGCGAAGTGCGGGCCGAACTTTGTCAATGTCTTCCCCGATCAGCCACGTGGCTTTGTCGGGTGCTTTGTAATATTCCACGGCAGCGCCCCAGATGTCGGAGAAGCCTTCATTGAGGGCGCCTGACTCGTTGCTGTAGGTGAGGTTGGCGGTGCTGGAGCACACGGCGTGCCCAATTTCGTGGGCGCACACGTCCAGCGAAGTCAACGGGTCGAAGCGGGTGTTGCCGTCGCCGTAGGTCATCACCGAACCGTTCCAGTAGGCGTTTTCGTAGCCTTTGCCATCACCGGGAGTGTCGTCGAAGTGTACGTAGCTCTTGATTTTGGCTCCCGCGTTGTTGTAGGAATTGCGGCTGTGCACGTTTTTCCAGTAGTCGTACACGGCCTGGGCACCCCAATGAGCATCAAGGGCCGCGTTATCGAAATTGGCGTTGGCGTATTCCGTCCAGCTATTGTCAGCGTCCGTGAAATCGACGGCGTTGGTGTAGCTGCTGCCTTTCCGGCAGTTGTAGGTCTCAATGCCCGAGCCGCGCGTTAGCTCACGCAGGCGGTAGCTACCGTTGATGCTTTCGGTGGCGCTGGTTTGGGTACCAGCATATTTGGTGGCGAAAGTGCCCGTTGCGGCAGCATGCTTGATAATGGCGTCTTGCAGCACGATTTCACCCGTGTGCGCATCCACATACACGTAGGCCCGGCTGATGGGTGCTTTGGCGTACACATCGAACTTCCAAGCCAGCGTCGGTTTGTCCAGTTTCTGGGCATCGGTGGTACGCGCATTGCGCACAATCACCAGCTCGCCTTGAGGGCGGTAAGTGGCAGCAGAGTTATTCTGCTCCTGCCGCAAGCCCGCTTCTTCTGCCTGATCTTCCCACATGTACTGGCGGGCACCCACGAACGACAACGCGCTACGTAAGGCAGTGGCAGCATCGAGCGCAGGCGTAACGTTCAGGTTCTGAATTCGCTCCACTTTGCCGCTCATGCTTTCCACCTTGCCTTGGCGGGCGTGCAGCGTGTAGGTAGCGTGCTCTACTTTGATGCCTTTGTAGTACTGATTGTACTTCTCGTGCGCGAAGCCGAGGTTGTCGGTCTCGGCGCGGGCCGCAACCATCTGGTCGCTGTTCGTGAGCTGTAACTGCTCCACAAAAGCCTTGCGGGCTTCGCTTAAAGAATAAGCTGGGGCTTTGGCATTAAACCGTACGATAGCAGGAGTGCCATCTTCGGCTAGAAACTTTTCGGCTGCGCGGGCAGCATCTTGGGCATAAGCTGGCGTAAACGCCAGTCCGCTGAGCAACAACAAAGCAGATACGTGGTACTTGTTTGACATTTTCTGTGGTTTGGTTGTGGAAATGGGAACTAGGGCATCCTACTTACTTTTCACTAAGCAGGCTGCTAATTTACATTTTTATTAAAATCATGAGCAATATTTTAAATTATTATTCCGTAAACCTCTATTCAGTTACAATGATTATAATTCTGTAAAGAACCAATAGTCTAGATTAAGATTGTATTAAACGCTACAGCTTGCTGAGGTAATTTCCCCGGCCTTCAATTGTCCCTTCAAATTAGAGCCATAGTTTTGCCCAGTAACTCCCATACTCATGCCTCCCGTTTTTCAAAACCCACAAACCCGTTGGGGCCTTACCCACCAACTAGCCCTTGTCACGGGAGCATCCAAAGGCATTGGAGCAGCAATAGCGGCTGAATTACTGGCTTTTGGTGCTACAGTACTGGCCGTAGCCCGCAACGCGGCCGAGCTAGAGGCGCAAGTAGCCCAGTGGCGCGTTGAGGGCTTCGATGCGCACGCCGTAGTAGCCGACGTGAGTACGGAGGCCGGCCGGCAACGAGTGCTGGCGGCCGTAGCCGAACACGGATCGGCACTGCACATTCTCGTCAACAATGTGGGCACCAACATTCGTAAGCCAACCACCGAGTACGGCGCCGCTGAGTATCAATACTTGCTGGCTACTAACCTGGAATCGGCGTTTGGGCTGTGCCAAGGAGCTTTTCCGCTGTTGCAGGCGGCGGGGCGGGCTAGCATCGTCAATGTTTCTTCGGTGGCGGGCCTCACCCATCTTCGCACCGGCGCCATCTACGGCATGACCAAAGCTGCTCTGATACAACTCACGCGCAACCTGGCCGTGGAGTGGGCCCCCGCCGGCATCCGAGTGAATGCCGTGGCTCCCTGGTACATCCGTACGCCCCTAGCGGAGGGCGTACTGCGCAACCCCGAGTATCTGGAGCAGGTGTTGGTTCGCACGCCGCAAGGCCGCATAGGAGAACCAGAAGAAGTGGGCGCCGCAGTGGCCTTCCTGTGTTTGCCCGCCGCCAGCTACATCACCGGCCAGTGCCTCAGCGTAGACGGCGGCTTTACAGTAAATGGCTTCTGATCACGGATTAGCACGGATTTTAACGGATTTTGTGGTTGGCGCGAATGTCGCCTAACGTAATCCGCCAAAAGCAAAAGAGCTTGCCAGGTGGCAAGCTCTTTTGCTTTTCAATCGTCCACAAAATCCGTGTAATCCGCTAAAATCCGGGCTAATCCGTGATCGTAGCGGGCTAGGCTGCCTTCGGCGGAGGCGAGGTAGAGGAAGGGTTCGATTAATTCTAGCTCCATGAGCAGCAGTTCGCCTTCGGCTTCCACACCGTCTACGCGGGCGTAGAGGCAGCCAGCGGCGAACTCGCGCACGATGTGGTCGGCAGCTTGGCGTAGGTGGGCGGGGGCTTCGCGGGGTTCTATGCCGCCGCCGAGGTAGTGTTGTACTCGGAAATCGCCGGCCTTGGGCGTTTTCAAGACGCAGTGGCTGTACTCGCCGCCGAGGTAGATGAGTGACCATTCGCCCTGCTCCTGAATCTGGCGCTGGAAAGGCTGCACCAAGAAATCTTCGTGGCGCAGCAGTTCATTCAATTCCGGAGTGCGGCGGATGGCTTCGGCCCGGTTCAGTTCGAATGTATTCTTGGCGCCGCCGCTCACAGCTGGCTTTATCACCAATTGCTCGGTTTGGAAGTCCTCAAATAGCGTATCCGCTTCAAACGCACTTCCCTGCGACAGCCAGCGCGTAGGGACAATCCGAATGCCCGCCTGCTCCATGTCGCGCAGGTATTTCTTGTCGGCGTTCCAGCGTACCGTGGCGATGGGGTTTAGCAGCCGCACGCCCAAGGCTTCGAGCCGGTCGAGCCAGGCATAGAATTCCTGCACCCGGTCGAAATAATCCCACGGCGACTTGAGCACCACCACATCATAAGAAAGCCAGTTCACGGCCGGATTGGTCCAAACGCGGGGCTCGACGTGATGGCCTTGCTCACGCAGGTAGCGCGTGAGCAGATTGTCTTCATCATCGACGTTGGGCGCAGCGTATTGCGCCAGCGTCTCGCAGGTTACCAGGGCTATGTTCATAGATAAGAAAATGCTGTTATGTCTCCCATAATCTGTCATCCTGAGCAGAACGAAGGACCTTTACAATAGAACGATAGTCGTAGCAACAACCAGTTCTTATTTATAAGAACTGGTTGTTGCATCGCTCAAAATGTCAGATGCTAAGTTGGCAAAGGTGAAATGAAGGTTGAGTGCAGCTTACTTCTTCTTGGCGGCCAAATAGTCGGCCGCTAGTGTGGCCAGGGTTTGGACACCTAGCGTCAGGCCGCTTTCATCCACGAAGAAGCCGGCGGTATGGTGCGGCGCAGTGTCGGCGGGGTTCTTGCCCTTGGGCATGCCCCCCACGAAAACGAAGAGGCCGGGCACTTTCTCTTGGAAATAGGCGAAATCCTCGGCCCCAGTCACAGCCTTTTGCAGCACCACGTTCTGCGGGCCCGCTACTTGGCGCAAGGTGGGCAGCATTTGTTCGGTTAGGCGCGGCTCGTTGAACGTCACGGGCGCGTAATTCACGATGTCGACCTCGGCGGTGGCGCCGGCGCTTTCCGCGATGTTAGTGCTGGTTCGGCGCACGGCGGCCCAGATTTTCTGCTGCATTTCCTTGTTGAGCGTGCGGATGGTGCCGGTCAGCTCCACCTGCTCGGGAATGATGTTGTTGCGCACCCCGCCGTGCACCATGCCCACTGTCAGCACGGCCGCGTCTTCGGTTAGCTCGGTTTGGCGACTGATGATGGTTTGCAGACCCATAATAATTTGCGCGGCCGTCACTACCGGATCTACGGCCAGCCAGGGGTAGGCGCCGTGCGCCGACTTGCCTTTCACTTTGATGGTGAAAACGTCGGAGGACGCCATTTCTCCTTCGGGCCGGTATTTGAGCGTGCCGACTTCCGTCTGGGCGTTGATGTGCACCCCGAAAATAGCGTCGACTTTAGGATTGTTGAGGACGCCTTCCTGCACCATGAGACGGGCGCCGCCCACTTGGCCGGGTAAGGAGCCTTCTTCGGCGGGTTGGAAGATGAATTTTACGGTGCCCGGCAGGTCCTTTTTCACTTGGCTCAACGCGTTGGCGGCACCTAGCAGCATGGCCACGTGGGTGTCGTGGCCGCAGGCGTGCATTACGCCTACTTCCTGACCGTTGTACTGGGTGCGGGCTTTAGAGGCGAAGGGCAAGCTGGCACTTTCCGTAACTGGTAGGCCGTCCATGTCGGCGCGCAGCGCTACGACGGGGCCGGGTTTGCCACCGCGCAGAATGCCCACCACCCCGGTACGGGCCACGCCGGTTTGCACTTCCAGGCCCAGCCGCTTCAACTCCGCCGCAATAATGCCGGCCGTGCGGGTTTCCATGTTCCCTAGCTCCGGGTGCTCATGAATATCGCGCCGCCAAGCAATTACTTTGGACTCCTGCTGCGCCGCGAGCTTGGCAATTCGGGTGTTGAGGGCGGCATCCTGGGCGGCGGCAGGGCGCGCCAATGGTAGAGTCAAGGACAGAAGAGCAAGCAGACGCTTCATGTAAGTAGAGCTGGAAAGTGGCCGCAAAAGGTACAACGCCCGCGTCAGTTAGCCATAACTGAGCGTGTACGCCACCCGCTACACCACGAAAAATGAGTTTTTCAGCGCCCATGCACCGGACGAGTCGCCAGCAACATATTTTTGTAGCCCTTTACTAGCAAGTCCGTTTATGTCTATTGCTCCTGCTTCCTCTATATCCTGGTCCGCGGCGTGGCATAGTACGAGTTTTCGGGTGCGGCTGCTGGTCGTGATGGGGCTGTTGCTGGGACTGGTGGCGTGGTTGCCCCGGTTCTTCACGTTCGTCCAAGCCCGTTCCGGCACGCAGCTGCCCGACCCAATCCTGTCCTTGCTGCCCGTCCTCGATGTGTCGTGGCCCATCTTTATTCTTATTTACGTGGGTGTAGCTACCACCCTGGCCCACGTACTGCCCCGGCCGCTGGTGCTGCTCCGGCTCTTGGGGGCATATTGGCTGATGCAGGTTTGCCGGGCCGGGCTGTTGCTGCTGCTGCCCTTGGAACCGCCGACCGGCCTATTGCCCCTCCGCGACCCAATAATTGACACGTTCATCTACGTCTCGGCCGGCCCCATCACCAAAGACCTGTTTTTCTCCGGGCACACCGCCACCATGATGCTACTGGCGCTGGCCGTGGCCCCAGGCCAGCGCCGCCGCTGGTTGCTGGCTGCCGCTGCCGCCGTAGGGTTGCTCGTGCTGGTGCAGCGCGTGCATTACACCTACGATGTGGCCGCCGCGCCTCTTTTCGCCCTCGGCTGCTACCAATTGGCCGACCGGCTAACTCGCATCGGCTTGGATGACTGAGTTGCAATAGTGCCGTCTTCCGTCAGACGCGGCCTCTATCGTAGGCGGGTAACTGCCTCTGATGCTTCGGGTAAGGATGGTTCCTATATCTGAAGTGCAGTTCATTCTTCGTTGAGAACGAGCGGTACACCCGCGCACAGCAAGCCACAGGCGTTGCGTCGCCGTCTGCCGTATCCGTTCAGGAATGAGTATTAAGCTGTTGTAGTCTGGCTGCTGAATCAAAACGCAAACGCTAAACAGTAGTGGAATTATTCTATCTCCGATTCATTTGGGAGCGGTACAGCGGCGCTTCCTTCAATAAGTTCCTACTATCTTGCTAGGCCATTTAGCAAGGCTCGTTGGTTCAGCGTTATACAAATGAAGTTGAAGTGGATCTTTACCCTACTAGGTTTGCTTCTCAGCAGGCCACTTATAGGGCAGCACGGCTACTGGCAAATGGATTACGACTCGCTGGCGCACACCTTGCCCCAGCAACCCACGGATGTGGCCCGCCTGCGGACCCTGGTGAAACTAGTCGACATCATAGACCTGACCGAGCAACGGCGGCGGCGGCAGTTGCTGCCGCAACTGGATGAGCTGCTCCAACTCAATAGTCGGCTCCAGTTAGTGGATCAGAAGCCGTACCAGCAGTTGCGCGTAGGGCTAGGGCTGTGGGCCCAAGACGCGCCCGGTACGGAGGCTATGGCTGCTATGCAGCAGGCTATTTCCATCTTCGATGAGATTCACAAGCCAGTGCCGCGAATACTGATTGCCATCGCACCGCTGTTCAATATGCTCAAGCAAGAGGCAAACCGGGGCCTCTACTACCACCGCAAACTATCTTTCTACCGGCTCCGTGGCGATACCGAGAACGTAGCGGCCTGTTACCTGGCCCTCGGCGGCCACTACCGCCGCAAAGGCGACTACAACCAAGCCATCAGCCACCTGCTGCGCGCCGCCGACCTGTTCCAGAAACTCGACCGGTTTCTGTATATCAACGAGATTATTGCCGTTGGGGCGCTCTATGCCGACTGGGGCAACCAGCCCAAAGCCTTGGAATACCTCCAACGGGCCATGCAGCTGGTGAATACCTATAAAGTGACAGGCTTTAGGCGGTTTTTCACGCTGGAAGCCATTTCCAAGGTATACGCGCGGCAAGGCAACTACGCCGCCGCCCTGCGCTACGCCAACCTGGGTCTGCCAGCAGCGCGCGGCGACTCCACCTTCGAAACAATGTACACGGCGTATGCGCTGGTGCAAAAAAGCGCAGTGCTGCTCAGTATGGGCCAGCCCGACCAAGCGCAGCCCCTGCTCCGCCGCGCCCAGCACATCGACGACTCCTTGCACATACCCATGACCAGCCGGGTCGGTGATTTTGAGCTGGAAGCAACCTGGGCGCAGTACTACACCGCCCGTAAAGACTATGCCCAGGCCGAGCAGCACTGGCTCCGGGCCTACCAAAAAGCCACCGCGGCCCACCTGGAAGTGCTATTGCCGCGGTACCTGACGCAGCTTTCCCGCTTCTACGACGCGCGCGGTATGCCGGCTGAGGCGCAACGTTACTCCCGCGCCTACCTCACCCTAACCGACACGCTGAACGCCACGCAGTCTACCTTCCGGATTGCGCAGTACGAAGGCGAGCGGGTGGAACAGGCCTACAGCGCGCAGGTAGCGAACCTGCGCCAGGAGCAAGCCTTGCAGGCGCTTCGCCTGAAACAGCGGAATCTGTTGCTGGGCGGCGCGCTGCTGGTGGTGATACTGCTGTCGGGGCTGGGCGTGTTTATTTATCGCCAGCTCCAAACCAACCGCCGCACGTTGCGGCAGCTGCGGCAAACGCAGAACCAGCTGGTGCAGTCGGAGAAGTGGGCTTTTGTGGGCGAGCTGTCGGCGGGTATCGCGCACGAGTTGCAAAACCCGCTCAACTTCATGAAGAACTTCGCCGACGTCAGTACCAAGCTCGTGGACAGTATGCCCGACGGCCGCCTGGACCCAGCCCAGCAGTCGGGGCTGGAGCAGGAAATAGTGGCCGGACTGCGCCAGAACTTGCAGGAAATCAGTGAGCATGGCTTGCGGGCTTCGGCCATCATCAAAAACATGCTGGAGCATTCCCGCGCCGGCACCGGCCAGCTCACACTCACCGACCTCAACGCCCTGGCAGCAGATTCCATGCGGCTGGCCTACGAAGGCCTACGTACCCAGCACCCAGAATTCACGGCTAAGCTGACGCCCCAGTTTGATGAGCAGCTGCGCCCGGTGCTGCTCATGCCGCAGGATATGAATCGGGTGCTACTCAATCTGTGCACCAACGCCTTGCAGGCAATTCGGCAGCGGCAAAAAACCGCTTCCCCTGGCTACGAGCCCGAAGTACGCGTGAGTACCTCGCAGCGAGGTAGCCTGGTGGAAATCCGGGTGCGTGATAACGGAACGGGCATGCCGGAAGATGTGCGACGGCGGGTTTTCGAGCCATTCTTCACCACCAAACCCACTGGCGAGGGCACCGGACTAGGCTTGTCCTTGAGCTACGACATCGTGAAAAAGGGCCACGGCGGCACCATCAGCGTGCGTAGTGAGCTGGGGCAGGGCACCGAATTCATTATTACGCTCCCATTCTAGCCAGAGCGGTTACTCTGCTTGAAAGCCGCTTACTTGAGGTACTTCTCGTAGATACCCGCCGCTATTTTCTCGGTCAGGGATTTGGGCACCAGCGAGGTGAGCGTAGCCGACACCTTATTCAAGGCTCCCGGAATCAGTTCCGCCTCGCCGGCCAGCAGCGCCGCAATACCGGCCTGAGCCACCTGCGCGGGCGTCATCGAAACCTTATTAGCCGTTTCCTGGAGGCCGGCGCTCATGCCCGCCCGGTCGGCGAAGTCGGTGGTGGTGGCGCCGGGGCTGAGGCAGGTGACGGAGACGTTAGTATCGCGCAACTCGTAGCGCAGGCCCCGCGAAAAGCTTAGCAGAAAGGCTTTGCTGGCAGCGTAGAGCGTGAGCGTAGGCACGGCCTGGTAGGCCGCCGTGCTCGATACGTTTAGGATGTACGACTTGGGCTGTTGCCGCAGCACGGGCAGCAAGTGGTGAGTTAGGGCCACCGGCACGTGCATGTTCAGTTGCAGCATGTTTTGCTGCTCGGCCAGCGGCAGCTCCTCAAACCGGCCCCACAAGCCGTAGCCCGCGTTGTTCACTAATACCGCTAGCTCTTGCGTGTGCGTCTTGGCCCACTCTGCTACTCGCTCAGCCGCACCCGGCGCGGCCAGGTCGCAAGCCAGAACACTGGCCTCAATACCGTGCTGCTGGCGCAACTCGGCCGCGGCCTGCTCCAATTGATTTTCGGAGCGGGCCACGAGCAACAGATTATAGCCTCGGCGGGCCAGCTCGGCGGCGAAGGCCCGGCCAATACCCCGCGAAGCACCAGTAATCAGAGCAGTTTTCAAGGAGAGAGTGTTGGAATAAGTGGAAGTAATTTAAAGCTAGGACTAGGCTCTAACTCCCCTCCTTTTTGAAGGAGGGGTGGCCGCAGGCCGGGGTGGTAAAACCGTTGAACGACATCTAGCTCTAGTTTTTTAGTTCTAGTCAACCACCCCGGCCTGCGGCCACCCACGCCGCTTGATGCGCGGAATTTGAAAAAGGAGGGGAGCTAGTTGCCTAGCCTTTCTCCTACTTCACCAAGTGCAAAAACCGCAAATAAAACGGGGTGGGGCTGTTTTCGTGCTTGGGCTGGTACTTGCCGGCCACTATGGGCACGTACATGACGCGGCGGCGCGATACTTCGCCCATCAGCGGCGACTGGGCCACGCGGTGCCACATCCGGCCGTCGTGCACGGTCAGGTCGCCGGGCTCGGTTTCGACGGCCACTTCGTTCGGGTCGGGGCCTACGTCTTTGTAGTACTTCTTGCGAAACAGCATTTCGCGCAAGGGCTGGCGGTGAGTGCCCGGAATCAGGCGCAGGCCGCCATTGGTGGCGGGTGTTCCGTCGAGGTGAAAACCCACGTTGAGCATGGGCCCAATGCGCTTGCCGTAGAAGACGTCGCGCAACGAGTCGGTGTGCCAGCCCATCTGCGAAAACGCCGAGCCCAGCACGTTCACGTAATGGTTGATGACGAGGCCATCCTTCTCGTTGATACCTACTCGGCCGCCCGGCGCCTCTAGCAGCGGAAACAACGCTTCGAAACGCGGATCTTCCAGAAACTCGGCCAGCACGGGGCTGTAGTGGGAGGCAAAGGCGAAGCGCTGCACGATGAGCGAGCCGTCCACGTCCTTGCCGTATTTGATGGGCACGCCGTTCACTTTCTGCACGCCCTCGGCTAGCCACTGGCGCTGCACTTCCTGCGTGGCGCGTAGGAGGCTCTGCACCTGCTCTGCTTGGGCAAAGGCGCTGAAATGCAGAAAGCCATAACGGCGAAAAAATTCCAGCTGCTCAGCGGTGAGAGCGGAATCCAACGTAAAGCGCGGATAGTGAAGTAGTGAAGCCATAGACGCCAGGGCGGCTTAAAAATGCACCTGCGGGGACAAAGATACAGAGCGAGAATGGTGGTCATGGTGCTTAAAGCCAAAACGACCAGCAATTATGACTACTAAGCTGCCTGTTGGGACGTGAAGAACAGGTGAAATCAACCCGCAACAAGCACCGAGGTTTTAGCTCACCTCGTATCTTAGCCCTCATGGCTGCATTCCGGTTTTTTCAGCTTGCGTTGCGGGAGCGGCTGTGCTGGGCGCTCTTCTTGGCTGGTCTGCTGCTCGGAACGGAGGCAGTAGCGCAAGGAACCGCTAACCATTTAGTCCCGTTTCGGCGCGGTGCCCGCTGGGGCTATGCCGACCGCAACCGCCGCCTCGTGCTGCCCCTCGCCTACGACGAAGCTGGGCCCTTTGTGGGGCAACTTGCGTGGGTGCGCCAAGGCCCGCTCTACGGCTACATCGATGCCAGCGGCAACGCCATTATTCCCGTACAGTACAGTGCGGCCAGTAATTTTCGGCCCGAAGGTCGCGCCACCGTGGTGCTCCAAGCCGATACGTTCGACATTGGTCCCAGCGGCCACCGTCTCACCACGCCCCCCGAACCCGCCCCCGAAACCGACTACCTCGAACAAGGCGACGTAGTGCGCCGCCAGGGCAAAGTGGGCTTCCGCTTCACGAGTGGCTCCAACACGGTGGTGCCCGCCGAGTACGACGAAATCCGTGACCTGCACCACGACGGGCTGCTACTGGTGCGCCAAGGCTCGAAATGGGGCGCGCTCAACGCCAAAGGCAAACTCACGCTACCCCTGGAATACGATGCCGTTCGGGCCGGCGCGGCCAATGGCTTTGCGTATCCCGTGGTGGAGCAGCAGGGCCGCTTCGGCTACCTCGGTCCCGATGGCCGCTTGCTGACCAAGGTGAAATACGCCGCCGCCGAGCCATTCGTGGCGGAGGTGGCCCGCGTGACCACCGCCACCGGCCAGGTTGGCTACATCGACAGCCAGGGCCGGGAGTTCTTCGAGGAAGAGTAGCTTGTGCTGCCGGCAAGGTCCCTTTCAAGTACTAAATCCACGTTACGGATTAGTCATAACGCGGATTTAGTAAGTCATTTTCTCCGCCCCTACTTCACGTTATTATTGGCTGGCTGCTCCGCTCTGCTGTTTGCAAGGATATGTTCGGAGAATTAGACACAACAGACCACAACGCTCACCATGCTTGCCACATGTTAGACATATCTGACCATATCTTATCCAAGGTAATTCATAAATAAACATGTCTCACCACATTTTTACCAAGTTTACCAAGAAATAATCCTTGCTAACCACATTTTGAGCAACACTACCAAGAAGTAGTTCAGTTTGACCACATTTGGAGCAATATGACCAAGAAATGTTCTATTTTAACCACATTTTGAGCGATGTGACCAGAAGAAAATTCTTGTGGCCTCAGTTTGAGATATAGCAGCAAGAAGTACATAGTAAAGGCCACTAATTGGTCATCTTAAGCCACAAACTAGCCACTGCCCTACGTGCATGGCGCAGCCGACTCGGGGCTTCGTCTGGGGCAAGAGTACGGCCGAGCGCGGCAGGTTAGCAATGGCCACTTAAGTGGATTTGCGTAGCTTGGGGCTATATATTTAAGCGAGTATGGAAGTTTCTGCATCTGCCGCGGCCCGGCTGGTGGAACAGTTTGCCGAGCGCATAGCCCGCCGCGACGTACCACCCCCACCCGACCCGAATCGTTTTGAGGCGCCGCAGGTGCTGAACCGCCTGGCGTGGCAGCTCCGGCCGTTGAGCCGCTACTCCCGGCTGCGCAGTACGTTGGCGCGCATCTGCTACGCGTTTGTGGCCGAGCCGGAACGTTCAGCGGCGGCCTTGGGGGCGGCGGCCGGGGTAGGGCGCGAGGCCATTAGCAACGCGGTGGGCATCTTACAGCGCAGCGGCCTGCTGCAATACCAGTACCGCAACCGCCGCCGTCAGTACCGCCTCACCCGTTTCGGCGAAGACTGGCTGCTGGCTATTGCCCAGGACAAGGAACCGCCCGCCTTACCCGCGGTGGCAGCGTAGCACACCGTGCGGGTGCTCTATTTTGCCTTGCTTATTTCTTTTCCCGATGCTCAACATTCATGTAAGCGCCTGCTCTGAAGACTGGAGTGATATGGCCCCGGCTGCCCAGGGCCGACACTGCGCTACCTGCAACCGGCTGGTAGTCGATTTCACGCATAGCCCGGCTACCGGCGCCGAGGTGGCCGCGGCCCGCGCCGCCGCGCCGGGCCAGCGCCTGTGCGGCCGTTTCCGGGTAGAGCAGCTATCCGCCGCCACGCCCAGGCCCGCAAAAAGACGCTACCGGCCGCGTTGGCAGTATCTTTTGCTGTTGGGGCTGGCTCTAACGCAAACCGAAGCTGGGGCGCAGACCCGCAAAGCCGCACCGGCGGTCCGCAAGCCAGGGACTACGGCACCCGTTAAAGAAGCTCCTATGCCCCGGCAAGCAGTGAATACGGCACAGAGCGGCCAGCCGAAAGTATATATGTATGTGGAGCAGATGCCGGTCTTCAAGAAGGGTGGCCCGGAAGGCATGAAGAAGCTGCTGGCCCAGAACCTGCGGTGGCCGGCGGAAGCCATTGAAACAGAAGGAAGAGTGTTCGTGGGTTTCATCATCGACAAAACCGGCCGGTTGCGGGAGGCGAAGGTGCTCAAAGGCTTACACCCGGCAATAGATGCCGAAGCTCTCCGGGTCGTTCAGCTACTCGACGGCCAATTCACCATTGGCCGGCAGAACAACCAGCCCGTAGCTGTGCGCCTGACTATTCCCGTCACGTTTAGCCGTAACTAAGCTGTTTGGCCTCCTCGTTTCAGTTATGAAGTACACCTTCCAGGGTCCCAAGCAAAAATTTACCAGTCCTACCGCGCGCCGGACAAGCGTACAGTGGCTGAGCGCCTTGGTGCTGGCAACTGAGGCGGCGGCGTTGCCCGGTCTGGCACGAGCCCAAGCGCCCGCCCCACCCACCAGTACGACGCCTCCCCTGCCCCCGGTCTATACCTTCGTGGAGCAGATGCCCATTTACCGGCACGGCCGGGCAGATGCCCTCAAGGATTACGTGCTGCGCACCCGAAAATGGCCCCGGGAGCTATGGAAAACCCACGGTACGGTGTTCGTCTCGTTCATCATCACCGACCAAGGCCAGGTGCGCGACGCGAAGGTGATGAAAGGTCTGCATCCTACCCTGGACGCGGAGGCGCTGCGCGTAGCCGAATCCCTGGATGGCCATTTCTTACCGGGCCGGCAAAACGGGCGGCCCGTGCATGTGCAGTATACCTTGCCCGTTCCCTTTCAACCGAAGTAAGCCATGCTCGCGCTGCCCATCCTCAACGTACGCCTCCAGGCCTGCTCCGAAGACTGGAGCCGCATGACGCCCGTGGCCCAGGGCCACCACTGCGCCACCTGCGACCGGGTGGTGGTTGACTTCATGCACAGCACCGCCGCCGACCTGGAAGCCGCCCAGGCCGCCTCCCCGGATGGACGCCTCTGTGGCCGGTTCCGGCCGGAGCAGCTGGCCCCGAAGCCGCACTTACGCCCCAAGCTGCGGCGGTTTCTGGTGGCGCTGGTGTTGGTGTGCGGGCTGGGCCTGACGAGCCGCGAGGCCTGGGCGCAGGTGAAGGCCGGAACGGCGGCAAAAAGCACCCCAGAATATGTCTACGGCGGCCCTGAGCGGATGCCGGTGTTCGAAGGAGGTCAAGAAGCGCTACTAAAACTGCTGGCCCAAAACCTGCGTTGGCCCAAAGAAGCCTCTCATGTAGAAGGCAAGGTGTATGTGGGCTTTATTGTGGACAAAGAGGGCCGAGTACGTGACGCCAAGGTGCTAAAAGGCTTACACCCTGCTCTGGATGCTGAGGCGTTGCGGCTGGTAAGGCTCCTTGACGGTCACTTCACTCCTGGACAGCAGAATAATCATCCGGTAGATGTGAGCTACACCGTTCCCATCACGTTCCAGCACGATTGATGAACAGCACCGGCTCTTTGCTACCAGCAGAACACTGCGAAACACTGCGCCAACCACTGCGAAACTCTGCGAGAAAGAAAGTCAGGCCCCAGGCTAGCCTAAGCCTATAGGCCTTTACCGCTCTGCTATTCCCAAAAAATTCGCACTTTACTACCCGCATCATCTCATCCCACTCTCGTTCCCCGCTTCCATGATCTTCACGCCCAGCCCCATGCTGCTCAAGCTGCTTTACACGCGCGGCAGCCTGCACAACACGCCCAACGGCGTGGCCTTCAGCATCAAAAACCGGCTCGATACGGTGCACTTCACCCGCCTCGACTACGTGCAAGTGGGCGAGCACCGCATCACCCCCGACCATATCGCCCTGGACCTCGGCGATGGCGACATCCGGCCCGTACGCGACGCGCTGAGCCGCACGCCCAACGGTTTGGAATTCGCCGTGGGACACAGCATCACGTTTCACCTCACTATGCCGGCCCTGCCCGAAGGTATTCATGCCGTGCAGGTGCAGTTTGCCGCCAACCCGTTCGGTGACCTGCACGTGGAAGTGGAAGACGCCATCGTGAACCTGCCCGACAACCGCACCCGCATCCCGCGCAACGACCAGGACGACTACTCTGATGCCGCCATTCAGGCCCGACAGCGCTTCGCCGAGGAGTTTTCGGGGCAGCCGCTCAAGCACCTCAAGCACTACTCTTTCGATGCGCACGTGCTGCAAGGCAACTGTGAGCATTTCACGGGTGTGGCCCAGATTCCGGTGGGGCTGGCCGGCCCGCTGCGCGTAAATGGCGAGCACGCGCAAGGCGACTTTCTTATTCCGATGGCGACCACCGAGGGCACGCTGGTAGCGAGCTACAACCGGGGCATTCAGCTGCTCAACCTGTGTGGCGGCGTAAAGTGCACCGTCATTGGCGACGCCATGCAACGGGCGCCGGTGTTCGTGTTCGATGACGCGCGCGGGGCCCGGGACTTTGGGCGCTGGGTGGAAGAGACCATTGGGCAGATTCGGCCGGAAGCCGAAAGCACCTCTCGCGTCGCCAAGCTCCAGTACATCGACACGTACCTAAGCAACAAGTTCGCCTACCTGCGCTTCAACTTCTCGACCGGCGACGCGGCCGGCCAGAACATGGTAGGCCGCGCCACTTTCGCGGCCTGCTCCTGGATTCTGGAAAACTACAAAGGCGCGCCCATCCGCCACTTCTACCTCGAATCGAACTTCGCCACCGACAAAAAGGCCTCCCAGATCAACGTGATGCGCACCCGGGGCAAGCGCGTGGTAGCCGAAGCCGTAGTGAAGCGCGACGTGCTGCAACAGCGCATGCGCGTGACGCCCGAACAGCTGGCCTACCACGGGCAAGTGAGCAACGTGGGCGCCTTCTTGTCGGGGGCCAACAACAACGGTGCGCACTCGGCCAACGGCATTACGGCCATGTTCATCGCCACGGGCCAGGATGTGGCCAACGTGTCAGAATCGTCGGCGGGCGTGTTGTATTCGGAAATTACGGCCGAGGGTGACCTGTACATCAGCATCACTATCCCCTCGCTCATCGTGGCCACGCACGGCGGCGGCACGGGCCTGGCCACCCAGAACGAATGCCTGCACATGCTGGGCTGCGTGGGCCGCGGCACGGTCAATAAGTTTGCCGAAATAGTAGCGGGCGTAGTGCTGGCCGGCGAGTTAAGCCTGGGCTCCGCCATCAGCAGCTCCGACTGGGTAAGCAGCCACGAGCAGTACGGCCGGAACCGGTAAGAGCAGCTAGACTCTCTCATCTCGCTACGCTTCTTCCTCCGCAGGAATCTGCCGTTCTATCATCAAAAAAGCCCCAGTCAGAAATGGCTGGGGCTTTTTTGATGATAGAGCTACTTACAGCGGGTCGGCGGTGACTTTGAAGCGAGAGTCGGCGCGTACGGTGATGTCGCGAGAGATGGGGCGGGCAATTTCGGCCTTGGTGGTGAGCGTGTAGCTGCGGGCCTTGATGTATTTATCGAGTACCGCGTTGGTCGGTGTCAGCGTGATGGTGTTCACGCCTTGCGGCACCTGGGTCAGCGAGGCTAGCAGTACTTGGTCGTTAGCATCGGTGCTGATGTAGATTTCAATGCGGCGCAGGAAGTCGAAGTTTTCGCTGCTGGGGTCGGTGATGGTGAGCGTGAGGCGGTTGAGGCTCACGTTTTTCACGAGGTCGGCGCGGGTTCCTTCGTTGCTGAAACGCTCCTCCGATTTGGTAGGCACCGTAATAGGCGATAACGGAACCAGCGTCCCAAGCGGGAAATTGCTGGCAATACGGATGTTCTGCGAGTCTTCGATGTAAAACGTCAGCAGCTTCTCAATCTTCTTACACCCCACACCCAGCAACAAAGCCAGCAGCGGGAAAATGAACAATGCTTTCTTCATGGATCACGGATTAGCGCGGATTTAAGCGGATTTCACGGATTTTGTGGACGGTTTTCGAACGGCTTTTGTATCGGAAATTTTGGCCGGACGTCATCCATTTACGTTTGCTGCATCCTGGCTGGATTGATAATGCTTGGTAAATAGCCCCGCCCAACCAAGAACAAACCGAGCCGGCGCCATCCACAAAATCCGTGAAATCCGCTACAATCCGTGCTAATCCGTGATCTAGTCCATCATGTCGGCAGCGCGGGGCGGTTCGTGTTTGAAGTCGGGCTGCCAGCTCATGGGGTACTTCTCATCGATGTAGGGCAGCGCGGCTTCGGTGAGGTAGAGGGGACGGAAGGTGTCGACCATCACGGCTAGCTCGTGGGTTTCCTTTTTGCCGAGGCTGGCTTCTACGGTGCCGGGGTGCGGGCCGTGCGGAATGCCGCTGGGGTGCCAGGTGAACGAGGCCAAATCCACGCCGCGCCGCGACATGAAGTTGCCCGCCACGTAGTACAGCACCTCGTCGGAATCGACGTTGGAGTGGTTGTAGGGCGCCGGAATGCTCAGCGGGTGGTAGTCGAAAAGGCGCGGCACGAAGGAGCAAATCACGAAGTTGTGGCCCTCGAAGTGCTGGTGCACGGGCGGCGGCTGGTGCAGGCGGCCGGTTATCGGTTCGAAATCGTGGATGCTGGTGGCGTAGGGGTAGAAATAACCGTCCCAGCCCACCACATCGAACGGTGAATGGCCATACACGAGCTGGTGCAGGTAGCCTTCCTTCTTGATCTTGACAAGATACTCGCCCGACTCCTGCACGTCGTCGGTAATTAGCTCGCTCGGCGGCCGGATGTCCCGCTCACAGTAGGGCGAATGTTCGAGCAGCTGCCCGAAGTGGTTGCGGTAGCGGCGGCACGTTTCCACCGGGCTAAACGACTCGATGATGAGCAGCCGCACCGGGCCTTCCTCGAAATGCAGCTGATGAATAATAGTGCGCGGGATGATAACGTAGTCGCCGGGCTCGAAGGTGACTTTGCCTAGTTGGCTCCACAGTTCGCCCCGGCCTTCGTGCACGAAAATGACTTCGTCGGCCAGCGCGTTTTTGTAGTAATAGCTCATGCGCCGCTCGGTGGGGTTGCAGATGCTGAGCGTCACGTCGGCGTTGCCGAGCATGGTTTGGCGGGCGGCCAGGTAGTCGCCGCCGGTGGTGGTTTGGGCCAGGGTACGCAGGTGACTGGGAGCCAGCGGCTTGTCTTTGAGCAGCTTGGGACCGTACGGCTGCGGCTCCCCCACGTGGCGGATTTCGGTGGGCGGATGCTGGTGGTAAAGCAAGGACGAAACGCCGTGGAAGCCTAATGTGCCGACTAGCTGCTCGGCGTAAAGCGAGCCGTCGGGCTGGCGGAACTGGGTGTGGCGCTTGCGCGGAATCTGGCCGAGGCGGTGGTAGTAAGCCATGCGAGAAGAAGCGTTGCGGGTGGGAGATGGGGTGGAAAAGCTTGGTACGTGAAGGTAAGAAGGTTTGGCAGGAAGCCCCGCGGCAGTTAGCAGTAGCTTTGCAACTGCTTTGCTAGCTCCTGCCTGCTCAATACTAAACGAGTTATTCGTTGCTTGTTACTTGTTGTTCGTAGCGTATTGCTACAACACCACTGACTAAGCACCAAGCACTACCCCCTAAAAACTACCAATGTCTTTCCGTTTCCTGCCGGTTTTGCTGCTCCTACCCGTTGTTGGCGCCACGCCACCCGCAGCACGCGCCCGTACGTTCAGCTTCCATTATACCGCCACCGTACCCCCGCTCCCCGCCGGCGCCGACTCGCTGGAGCTATGGCTGCCCGTGCCGCACTCCGATGTTTCGCAAGACATTCAGCAGGTTGAAATCAAGACTACGGCTCCTTATACAGTCACCGACGCGCCGTTTGGCAATAAGGTGCTGCATCTGAAAGTATCCACCGCGCAAGCAGCTGGCCTCACCGTCGCTATGCGTTTCCGAGCCACCCGCCGCGAGCACCGAAATACATTCCTAACTGGTGTAAGCGCCAAGCAGCAACTAGCGGAAGCTCCCGACCCCAACCTAGCCCGCTGGCTCGCCCCGGACCGCCTCGTGCCGCTCGACCCCAAAATCAAGGGGTGGGCGCAGGAAGTGGTGACGAAGGCTGGCGCGAAAACCGACCTCGACAAAGCCCGCGCCATCTACGAACACGTGGTGAGCACCGTGACCTACGACAAATCCGGCCAGGGCTGGGGTCGTGGCGACATCTACTACGCCTGCGACGCCCGCCGCGGCAACTGCACCGACTTTCACGCTGTGTTCATTGGCTACTGCCGCGCCCTCGGTATTCCGGCCCGTTTCAGCATTGGTTTCCCATTACCGCCCGAGCGAGGCAGCGGCGAAATCAAAGGCTACCATTGCTGGGCTGAGTTCTACATCCCGCAAACTGGCTGGGTCCCCATTGATGCTTCTGAAGCAGCCAAAGACCCCAAGCGCCGCGCCTATTTCTTCGGCGCCCACGACGAAAACCGTGTCGAATTCACGCGGGGCCGCGACCTGGCCCTGACGCCACACCAGCAAGGCGCGCCGCTCAACTATTTCATTTATCCGTATGCCGAAGTGGATGGCAAGCCGTTCGAAGGTATAACGCGGGAATTTCAGTATCAGGATCAGCACAAGTAGCCATTGATGAAAGCTTAAACTTGTGACATAAGAATGTAGACTAGTTTCCAGTAAGCAGAGTCGCACAGACTATACAAGGGCTTCCTTGTGGATAACTCCTTAACACAAAGCGGCCGAACTTTCCAGTTCAGCCGCTTTGTGTTATAAGCATGCAAGTGCTATTTCATCGAAAGCTTCTGCATGGGGTTGGCCGAGCCATCGGCTACTGCCTGCAAGGCTTTGCGTATTTCCATATCCTGCTCCCGCAGCACGGCATAGTACGGAACCTTGCCGTAGGCACTGCGCGCGATGTAGGCTTTCAATTGGTTGCGAAGCAGGTTGGCGCAACGACGCAGGTTGACGGGGTTGGCCGGCATTCCGTCGCGGGCCGCGACTTGGGCAAGCTCCTGGAGCTGCGCATCCGTGATGCGGAAGGTGCTCAGAAACTGCTCTGGGCGCTGGGCTTCCAGTTCGGCTTTGTGCGTCTGGAAGTAGTTGAGGGCAAATTCACGCACCAAGTTGTGGCTCTGCAATCGGGTGTAATAGGCCGAGAAAGCCGACGTATCGCGTGGCACAAACACGTCGGGCATGATGCCGCCGCCGCCGTACACGGTGCGGCCGTGCATAGTTTGGTAGCGTAGCGAATCCGCAAAATGGATGCTATCGGCGTGGAACAACTCGCCGTGACGCAGGCGGTTTTGCAAATCCTGCTCGTAAGCCACCAGTCCGCGGCTGTACGATTTCTGAATGCTGCGGCCCGAGGGCGTGTAGTAGCGCGCGATGGTGAGGCGCAGTTCCGAACCGTCGTTGAGGGCAATGGGCTGCTGCACCAAGCCTTTGCCGAACGTCCGGCGGCCAACTACCAGCGCCCGGTCGTGGTCTTGCAGCGCGCCGGCTACCACTTCGGCGGCCGAGGCGGAGCCTTCATCGACCAACACCACCAGTGGGCCATCCTCGAATTCGCCGGCTATGCGCGCAAACGTTTGGGTGTCGTATTGGTCGCCTTTGCCGTCGGTGTACACGATTTTGCGGGTGCCGCTGATAAACTCGTCGGCCAGCTTGGTGGCGCGGTCGAGGTAGCCGCCGGGGTTGCCGCGCAAATCCAGCACGAGGCTGGTCATGCCCTGCCGGCGTAGGTCGCCGAGGGCCAGCTTAAACTCGTCGTAAGTGCCAGTAGCGAAGCGGCTGACCTTGATATAGCCAGTTTGACCGTCGAGCAGGTAGGCCACATCCACCGAATTGTTGGGGATGCGGTTGCGGATCACCATTACGTTCATAGGCTTGGCTACGGTGCGGCGCAGCAGCTTCAGTAGCACCTTGGAGCCGCGCGGTCCGCGCAGCTTGCCAAACATCTGGTCCGTGGTCATGTGTACACCGGAAACCCGCTCATTATTCACGGCCAGAATACGGTCGCCGGTCTGCAAACCCGACATTTCCGCGGGGCCACCGCTGAGCGGGGCTACCACCGTCACGGTGTCGTGGAAGATGTTGAACTCCACGCCTACTCCGTCGAAATCACTTTGCAAAAAAGAAGATGCCTGTTGCTGCTGCTTGGCCGGAATGAACACCGAATGCGGATCGAGCCGCTCCAACATGCGCGCAATGGCATAGTCCGACAGCGACTCAGCATCCACGGAGTCCACGTAGTCGCGGTCTACATAGCTCAGAATTTCCTTGAACTTTAAGTAGCCGCGGGCAGTCCCATCGGGGTTTTGCGCGGAAGGCTTAAATGGATTAGCGCCAATGAGCACGCCGCACGCCAGCACCACGGCCAGCAGCAAAGGTTGCCGTACCCGGCGCCGTGTATGTTGCGGCGCCGCTTCCGAAGAATGCACCGGCGGAGGCGTAGAATCTACTGCCATAAACTGCTAAGGGAGTAATGGTTCAGTCTATAAATGCAAAGATTGAGAAGGTGCTAGGACTTCAAAGCTATTGAAACTTTTCGAAGAAGATTGCTGAGCACATTGTAGCATACGGATTATGCGATAAAAATGCAGGCTTCTCTGACTTAAAATCAATAATTCGTCTGTTTCCAAGTTTTCTGTTCTCCGGTTCACCGCTAGTGAACAGGAACGGCGTAAAGGTAGCTTTATGATTTTATGAAGATTAAGCTTCCTAGCTGAAGCAGGCTACTTACTCGCTGAGTTATATCGTTTTGCAGTTGGAGGGGGCTTGGGCCTTCCGCGGTTCGGGTGGCCTGCCGTATCTTTGGGGCGGCGGTCAGAGTGGCTGCTGAGTCGCTTACTTTTTTCACTTGCTCCCGTGATGGGCCGTATTCTCGCCATCGACTATGGCCACAAGCGCGTGGGGCTGGCCGTCACGGACCCGCTCCAGCTCATTGCCACGCCCCTCGACACGGTGCATAGTAAAGACCTGCTGGCCTTCGTGAAAGGTTATCACCAACGCGAGCCGCTGGCGGCGCTGGTGGTGGGCATGCCTCGCACCTTGCTGGGCGAAGCCACCGACAGCACCAGCGCAGTGGTGGGCCTGATCCGCAACCTGCGCAAGGAATTTCCGTCGGTACCGGTGCACGAAATAGACGAGCGGTACACCTCGCGCATGGCGCAGGCGGCCATGCTGGCCGGCGGGCTGAGCAAGAAAGACCGCCGCGACAAAGCCACCGTAGACAAAGTGTCGGCCACCCTTATTTTGCAATCTTTCCTCGAATCCCGATGATTTACCCCATAGTTGCTTTCGGCGACCCAGTGCTGAAGGCCCGTACCAAAGACATTCCGGCCGACTTTCCGGCTCCTGAGTTGCAGCAAATCGTGCAGGACATGTTCGACACCATGTATCACGCGCACGGGGTAGGGCTGGCCGCGCCGCAGGTGGGCAAAAGCATCCGCCTGTTCGTCATCGACTCCGAGCCGATGATTGATACCGAAGACGAGGAAACCGGCGAGTCACTGCCCGATGCCGAAAAACCCGTGAAGCGAGCCTTCATCAACCCC
This sequence comes from Hymenobacter sp. M1-2, assembly GCF_057808495.1. Taxonomy (NCBI): domain Bacteria; kingdom Pseudomonadati; phylum Bacteroidota; class Cytophagia; order Cytophagales; family Hymenobacteraceae; genus Hymenobacter; species Hymenobacter sp. M1-2. Next base: position 25,225 of record NZ_JBTYZO010000024.1, on the reverse strand, counting down.
CACGTGGTGAGCGAAACCGGCGAGGAATGGGGCTTTGAGGAAGGCTGCCTGAGCATTCCTGGCGTGCGCGAAATGGTGTACCGCCCCGAAACCATCGTGCTGCGCTACGAAGACGAAAACCGCCAGCTCCACGAGGAAACCTTTTCCGGCATGACGGCCCGCGTGATTCAGCACGAGTACGACCATCTGGAAGGCGTGCTGTTCACGGACAAGATTTCGGGCTTTAAAAAGCAGCTCATCAAGGGCAAGCTCACCCGCATTAGCAAGGGCGACGTGAGTGCCGACTACCGGATGCGTTTCGCGGGTCAGGGCCGGCGGTAAGGAGGTAGTTGGTAGGAACTAGGAGTATCAGGACAGGAAGTTGCTGTAGGGTAGCATTCATCCTTTCAACTACTTGCTTAACCCTCAACGATATAAATGGTGTCACATCTAAGCAGGTGTGGCACTTTTTTTCGCATATTGCTCTGCTTATTCATTGGTTGCTATAGTCGGATATTGTCCGATTAGCTGCTTTGCCCCCGCCTCATGAGAAAACTGTTACTCGGATTGTTATTGCTGGTTTTATTGCTGCTGCCGCAACAACCGCAGGCTTGGGGCTTTTTTGGGCACCGGCTCATCAACCGACTGGCCGTGTTTACGTTGCCGCCCGAAATGATGGGCTTCTACAAGACCAACATCGACTACCTCACCGAAAACGCCACCCGGCCCGACTCGCGCCGCACGGTGGTGCCCGGCGAAGCCCCGCGCCACTTCCTGGACGTGGACGTGTACGGCGACTCGGCCCTAACCAAGCTGCCCCGCTCCTACGCCGATGCCGTGGCCAAATTCGGGGAAGACTCACTCCTGAAGCACGGCATTGTGCCCTGGCACGTGGTAGCCATGAAAGGGCAGCTCACCGAAGCCTTCCGCCGCCGCGACGCCGACCGAATTCTGGGCCTTTCCGCGGACATCGGGCACTACATTGCAGATGCCTGCGTGCCGCTGCACACCACCCACAACTACAACGGTCAACTCACCGGGCAGCGCGGCATTCACGGTTTGTGGGAGTCTCGGTTGCCGGAAATTCTGGCCGCCAATTACGACTTCTTCACTGGCCCGGCGCCCTACATCAAGCGGCCTTCGGAAACCATCTGGGCCACGGTAGCCCGCTCCCACGCCGCCGTAGATTCGGTCTTGAACTTCGAGCGGGAACTGACGGCCAAATTCGCGGATGACAAAAAGTACGGCTTCGAGGAGCGCGGCAACCTGACGGTGCGGGTGTACTCGCGGGAGTTTAGCCACGAATACCACCAGCGGTTGAATGGGCAGGTGGAGCGGCAGATGCGGCGGGCAGTACAGCTCATTGGGGCGTTTTGGTACACCTGCTGGGTTGATGCCGGTCAGCCCGACCTCGACGCGCTACCGAAACAGCCTTCGGAGAAAGAAAAGCTGCGGCTGGCTCGCGAAGCGAAGGAGCTACAGGAAGCCAAGCCGCAAGCCGCCGTGGCTGGCCATGAAGATTAAGTGGTGCTGAGACATGGGACTTTGGGACATAAGAGGTGAGACAGGCACAAGTTTTTAGCATCTTAAAGGCGCCAGCTTGGGCCAAGCACTTAGCCACTGCGGCTTATTGGCTTCCGATTTTCGTTGGCGCCTTGGCTCATGCGGGCAACATGGCATGGCGGCAACGCGACAGCCAACGCCCGTATGTTTGCAAGGCCTCTTCTGCTAACCGGCTAGCTAATGAAAAGCGTCTATACCGTTCTGCTGCTTACCATCTCCAATTTCTTCATGACGTTTGCCTGGTATGGGCATCTACAGTTCAAAAAAATCAGCTGGCTGCACGGTTTGGGGCTAGTGGGTGTGATTTTGGTGAGCTGGGGACTGGCTTTCTTCGAGTATGTATTTCAAGTTCCGGCTAACCGCATCGGATTCGTGGAAAATGGCGGGCCGTTCAGCCTATTTCAGCTCAAAGTCATTCAGGAAGTGGTTTCGCTCACGGTGTTTACGCTTTGCACCGTGTACGTTTTCAAGACCGACAAATTGGCCTGGAATCATGTAGTGGGCTTTGGGCTGCTGGTGGCGGCCGTGTATTTTATCTTCAAAAAATGGTGAGCTATATAGCATTGCGGCTTGGGGATTGTGCCAGGAATAACTACTTTTCAGACCTTTAATCACTCTTCCCTTTCTCTTTTCTTACATGGAACAACCTTACAATTTCCCCGGTGGTGTACCGCCAGTGGGAGGTCCACCCCCCAAAAACTGGCTCGTTGAGTCTATTCTGGTAACCATTTTTTGCTGCTTGCCCTTCGGCATCGTGGCTATCATTAATGCCGCCAACGTTAATTCCCGGCTCGCAGTGGGCGATTACGCGGGCGCACAGGAGGCCTCGCAGAAAGCCGGAACCTGGGTGAAATACTCCCTTATTGGGTGGGCCGTGGTTACCGTCCTCTACGTTGCGCTCATGTTCCTCGGGGTGCTAGGCGGCATCATGAATTCAAACTCGTAGTAGCTGGCTTTTACCCGCGCTATGTTCACGAAAAGGGCGGCTGGTGCCACTGCCATAGGCTTGTTGGCTGGGCTGGCGCTGGCCGCCCTTTATTTTCGCCTCGACCCGGCGCGCTATCCGTTTCCACGCTGCCCATTGAATTGGCTGACCGGATTGCACTGTCCTGGCTGTGGCACCCAACGGGCCCTGCACGCGTTGCTGCACGGGCACATTCGGGAGGCCATTAGCTTCAACCTACTGGCGGCGCTGTACGCGCCGGTATTGGTGTTCGGCATCGTAGAAGAAGCGCGGGGCCAACTTACTAGCAGGACTCGGCGCCTGACCTTTTTATACCGGCCGTGGTTTGGCTGGGGCACGTTGGGTTTGGCGCTGGTATTTGCCGTGCTGCGGAATCTGCCCGGCCCAGTCGGCGCGTGGCTGGCACCGTAGTTCTGCCACGTTTCTTAGTCACTGAAAGCTTCACCGTGCCCGCTGTGGGGCTTTTTGTTGGCAATAGTTGTCGTGCGTTGCTTGCTACCCTAAGTTGCGAAGTACAGTTGGGAGTTAGGTAGAAGGCAAGAGGGTATTCCGTATGTCTTCTACCTGGCGAAGCACAGTGATGAAAACGGAGAGAAGCTAGTGCGAGAATGAACCTGCGAGCCGCGCGCCGTAACGTGAGTTGGCTACATCTTTTCTCATGCGATAGTCAAGCGAAACACGCGTAGGGCAGCCCGATAGCACTGTTCCGCTTACTTCTCAGCAACAGTCTTATAATTACCTATATTGAGTGTCAGGCAACTCTGGCTTTGCCGCTGCGTAGGAAACGCGCCCCACCCTTGGGCTTATCTTCTTGGCTTATGCGCACCATTTCCCGTTTTCTACCATTTCTTCTGCTCGGTTTGCTGCTAAGCAGCCACGTGGGGCAGGCTCAAAAAGTAGGGTTGGTGTTGTCGGGCGGGGGAGCCAAAGGGCTGGCGCACGTGGGGGTGCTGAAGGTGCTCGAAAAGAACCGAATCCCCATTGATTACATCGTGGGCACGAGCATGGGCGCCATCGTGGGTGGCATGTACGCAGCGGGCTACTCGCCCCAAGAGATTGAGGATATCGTGCTCCGGCCCGAATTTCAGGACTGGGTGGCCAACCGCCCGCTCGAAGGCAAGGTCTACAACTTCTACGATTCCGATACCTCGCCGGGCGCCTTGCACCTGGGTTTGTCTATCGACTCGGCCTTTCGCACCCGCGTTACGCCGCGCCTCATCAACGACGCCACGCTTAACTATGTATTGGCCACCATGTTGGCTCCCGCTGGCGCCACCGCCAACTACAACTTCGACAACCTGTTCGTACCCTACCGTGCGGTGGCCTCCGAGGTGTTTACGCGGCAGAAAGTAGTGCAACGCAATGGCTCCCTCTCCGATGCCGTGCGTAACTCTATGGCTTTCCCGCTGGCGTTCCGGCCCATTCGCCAGCCCGATGGCCGCTACCTGTTTGATGGGGCCGTGGTGGATAATTTCCCGACCGGCGTGATGCGGGAGGAGTTCAAGCCCGACGTCATTATTGGCGTGAACGTAGGCGACGTGGCCTTCCGCCGCTACCCCAAGGAAAAAGATGACCAACTGCTGACCAGCACTCTGGTATTTCTGGGTTCTAATGCGGCCGACACGCTATCGGTGGGGCCCAACGGCATCTTCATTCAGCCCAACGTAGCCGACTATACGGCGGCCGATTTTGGGGCCGTGCGGCGGCTGGTGGCCATCGGCGAAAAAGCCACGCAGAGCAAGCTCGATGAAACGCTGAAGCGCGTGACCCGGCGCGTGGATACAGTAGCCTTGCAGCAGCGGCGACGGGCGTTCCAGGAGCGCGCTCCCCGCCCCGACTTCACCCGCGTAACCATACAGGGCCTGCCAGCCGAGCAGCAAAGCTTTGTGCGCAGCTTCTTTCTGCGCAGCGGCTCTAAATACTCGCCCAGCGACATCGAAGAAGGCTACTTCCGGCTGGTGAGCAACGACTTCTTCACCAACGTGTACCCGCGCGTACGGTACGATGCCGAGCAGAAAGGCTACCAATTCAACATCGATGCGCGGCAGGCCAACAATCTCACCGCCGACCTGGGCGTGCTGCTTTCGTCGCGGTCCATGAGCAACATTTACATTGGCGGGGCCTACCGCTACCTCAACCGCTACCTCTACACGGTGGAGGCTAATGCCACCGTGGGCCGCTTCTACAACGCCGTGCAGGGTTCTTTTCGGATCAGCATTCCCGGTAATGTGCCGCTCTTCTTCAAGCCCATTGTCACCTACAACAGTCTCAACTACCAGGACACGGGCGGCTTGCTCGGCGAAAATGCGGCTCGTACGCAACTGGTGCAGCGCGACCTGAAAACGGGCTTGCAAATTGGTATCAGCCCTAACTACCGCAGCCGCTACATCCTCGATGCAGGCTTGTTCACGAATCGGGACCGATTTGCTAATACCAGCGAAGTGAATTCCGATGACGAACTAGACCTGAACCGCTTTCAGGGCGCCACCGCAGCCATTCGCTTCGAACGTAACTCTCTGGACCGCAATCAGTACGCCACCAAAGGCCGGCGGGCCGAAGTTGGGCTGCGCGCCGTGGTAGGACAGGAAAAATACGAAGCCGGCACGACGGCCGCCGGCCTACCCGACCAAGACGACGACCACCGCTGGCTGAAAGCTTCGCTGCAACTAGAGCAATACTTTTCGCTGAGCAAAGCTGACTCAGTGGGTGCCCGCGTCAACGCCTGGGGCTATATGGTAGATGCCGCGGCCAGCACGCAGGGTCGTTTTGCTACTTACCGTTCATCGCTCACCACGTCGCCAGCCTTCCTGCCTCTCCCCGATTCGCGCACGCTCTTCCTCGACAATTACCGGGGCACATCGTACGCCGGGGCGGGGTTGCGCTACGTGCGGGGGCTGTTTCGGAACATAGAGTGGCGTACCGAGGCTTTCGTGCACGTATTGGTGCGCCCCTGGGAGCCGCGTCCCGACAACCCGGTGCTACCCCAACGCGGCTCCAACGTGAGTCGCCCCTACCTCACGGCCATGACCGGCGTAGTCTACGAAACTCCCGTAGGGCCTCTGTCCGTGCAAGCCATCCACTATGACGACCCCGACCACCGCTTCGGCATTTTCGCCCACATCGGCTACGTGCTCTTCCGGGATAGGTCGTTGGAGTAAAGTGGCTTCGGGCTGTTTCACCGAAAAGCTCCTCAATTGAACAAAATGTTCAGTTGAGGAGCTTTTTTAATGCTTAAGGGATGGGAAACGCGGCATTTGCCTGCTCACGTACTTAAGTAGTTGGGCAGAAGTAGGCGCGCCCAATGTTACGTGTCAGACTCGGGCTAACCCATAACTGTCTCATTTCTAAGTTCTCACCTCTCAATTCTAATCACTCCTAAGCTCTCTCCTCAGCACTCCAATACCACCTTGCCCGTGGTGCGGCGGTCTTCGATGGCGGCGTGGGCGGCGGCAGCTTCAGCCAGCGGGAAGCTTTGATCGGCAACAACTACGAGTTTGCCTTCGCGCACATACTCAAACATCCCTTGCAGCGCTTGCTGAATTCGCTCCGGCGCAATACCGTAGAGCGCGAAACCAATGAAAGACTGGTTGCGAAAAATCATCTGCATCACCTGCTCATTGTTGATCTGGGTGCCGCTGGTGGAGAGGGCGCCGTAGCTCACCCACCGGCCGAACGGAGCTAGCACCGCTAAACTTTGGTCGCCCACGGCACCGCTCACTGAATCAAGCACGATATCGACGCCTTGCCCGTCCGTAGCTGCCAGTACTTGCTCGGGCCAATTAGACTCGGTGTACTTGATGGCTATATCGGCGCCGAGGCGGCGGGTGAGGTCGAGCTTCTCGGAGGTACTCGCCGTGGCTAGCACTTGGCCGGCGCCCATGAGTTTGGCTAGCTGTACTGCCAGGCTGCCTACCCCGCCGGCAGCGGCGTGCACCAACACGCGCTGCCCGGCCTGCAAAGGTGCGGCCTGCTGGAGCAGGAAATAAGCGGTGAGCCCCTGCACCAGCAAGGCCACTGCTTGCGCAAAAGAAAGGTGCTCGGGCAGTGGAATCAGCGCGGCCGCTTCCGCTACCAGATACTCGGCATACCCGCCCGGCGCCGCGAGAAACACCGCCACCCGGTCGCCGACCTGGGCCGTGGTGACACCAGAGCCTACTTCAGCTACGGTGCCCGCCACTTCGAAGCCGGGCGTGACGGGTAGCTGCAACGGAATTGGGTAAGTTCCCTTGCGCTGCATGGTGTCAGCGAAGTTGATGCCCGCTACCCGCACTCGTACCAGCACTTGACCGGGGCCAGGAGTGGGCGTTGCTACTTCTTGGACGGCCAATACTTCGGGGCCGCCGACTTGGTTTATGACAATGGCTTTCATGAAAAACAGGGAAATTCCTTGCGCTAGCAAGGGTTTGTGAATAAGTTCACGGCAATCTTAATTGGAACCCTCACCCTTATCAAGTACATACTAGAATGTCGGGTACGTACTTTTATGTAGGCTATGGCCTGGCAGTAAGTATAGCCCGAAAGAAATTTCCTGAATCCATGAAAAAAGTTGTTGTCTTGTGTCCCGTGCGTGCTTCCATCCAAGCTATTGGAGGTAAATGGAAGCTGTGCCTGCTGTACTACCTCACCACCGGCCCCAAGCGTTACGGCGAGTTGAAGCGCGGCGTAGAAGGCATCACCGAGAAGATGCTGACCCAGCAGTTGCGCGAGTTGGAAGAAGATGGCATCGTGTTGCGCACCATGTACCCGCAGGTACCGCCCAAAGTGGAATACTCCCTCACGGAGCTGGGCTCGCGCTTAGCCGGCGTATTCGCGCCGCTGGAAGTCTGGGGCAAGGATTTTATAGGTCAACTTTCGCCCGAACGAGTGGACCAACCGGATACAACAACGCAGGAGCAGGTAGCATAACGGCGTTACGCTACCTGCTCCTGCGCTGCAATTGCCTCAGTTATTCCTCTATTTGGTAGCCGATGGGCTTAAAAGCATAGTTGTTGGACATTTCGGCCGAACAAGCTGTTAGGCCCACCACCAAATCCATGCGGGCCTCCAGCACTACATAGTCGCCGGCGCGGCTTTTGGGCGGCAGCACGGCTACCTTGCCCGTGTCCGAATCCACGGTTACGTGCATGAACAAATTGAACGTAATGGGAATGTCATCGGGACCGATACCATATTCTGCGAGAGCCGCGCACAGGTTACCGAAGCAGCCCCGGTGCGGGTGGGTGTGCCCATAAATGATGCGGAAAGTGTCGGCGCTACAGGGTGTGAGCAGGAAGTCGTGGCGGCCGACGGTGTCTTCCACCACGTCGAGCATGATGTTACTGCGGTTGGAATAAAGCGGGTGGCCCTTGGTGAGGAAGATGGTTTCGGCGTAGTCGATGGTGCGGCCCGAGGAGAGATACTCGGCTTTGTCGTGCAGATTATAGCACAAGAAATCCGCCACTTGCTCGCCTTCCAGGTCTACCACCTTCAGTCGCTGGCCTTTACGCAAAAGAAATGAGGTGCCGCTACGCGGCGGAATTGTGGTTAACTGCTGCATGTTGGCTTAAAAACGGACATTTCCAGGCTTCATCGTAGGCTCGGCCGGTGTATTGGTACACCTCGGAGGCTTCGCCATAGTCTTGGAGCATGGGATTGATGGACCCGGAATAGGCCATGTCCCGTTTGCGGATGGTGTTGCGCAAGGAGTCGTAGCGGCTGGCTTCCCGGATCTGCTCGAACTGCGCGTGCGCGTTGAATACCAGCGTGGGATGCTGAAACTGCCGGGCCAGCCGGCTGCTACCGGGGTGCAGGCCAATAACGAAGAAAGCTTCCTCTTTCAGGCTAAAGCTGAAATCGGGCGAGCTGGGGTCCGCGACAACGCGCGGGTCGTAGCCGTAACGGCGGGCATCTAGGTTGGAGACAGCCTGAAGGCGCTGCCAGAAAAACTCCTCGAACTGTGCTTCAGTGGGGTCCTCGGGCCCTTTAAAAATGATGGCCGCGCTGTGGTACAGTTTATCGGAGTTCCGATACGTGTCTACAAAATCGTAAAGGAACTCCAGAATCGCTTGGTCGTCTTTAGGGCACGCCATATGATCGACGACCAAACAATGCAGCTGGTTCCAGGTAAGAGCAGTCTTGGCGGCTACGCAAGGAAAATCTTTATTTTGGATAAAATCAAAATATTTTTCCTTTATTATATTTGCTTGATCATCAGACATGAGAGGAGATTAGGTTCAACATCAGGATCGGAATAATCCGATTCCATTTGTTTAGCTTAACGAGTAATACACCGTTAAGGTTAACCTAACCTCTCCTCTACTTTCGGCTTTTCAAGTAGCCGTTCTGCTGCTGAACTTGGCGCGGCTATTCTATTCTTTCGCTATGGGGTTATAGTTCAGATAACAGGGTCTTCTTCTCGTTGTTCGGCTTGCTGGCACAATGGACGCGGTTTTATTCAGCTTAGCTAGCGAGTAGCGTTGAGCTTTTTGCTCACTGCCCACGTTGCGCAATCAATGGTTCAAGTACGAGCAATACGCCATTGGATCTCCGACAAGCTCCACGCTAAAAACGCACCTAGCTCGGCACTTGTTCTCACCGAAAATTTCAAAATGACAAGGTTTTACACGCTTATTGTTGTGCTAAAATCATGGCTGATGAGGCTGGAATCTCAACGGTGAGCAAATCACCAGCTCCTTCTAGAGTGCGCAGGCCTTGCTGGTTGATTTGGGCCCCGGCCAACACTACGGAGTAGTGCCCACCGGGAATGGTGAGGCGAGTTGCTTGCCGGTTACCGTTGAAGAGCACGATGATGTTGCGCCAGGCGTCGCCACCGGCATGGTCGCGGAGGCGGTAGCCGATGGTAGTAGCGGGCAGGCCCGGCAGAAATTCCAGGTGCTGCTGGACCAGTGCCTGCGTGGACAGGCGAAACGCGGGGTGCGCCCGGCGCAGGGCAATGAGTTGGTGGTAGAACTCATTGATGCGCTGGTACTGCGCCTTACGAGCCCAGTCGAGTTGGTTTATGCTGTCGGGCAGGTTGTAGGAATTGTGCGAGCCGCCTTTAGTGCGCAAAAACTCGTCGCCGACCGGTAGAAACGGCACGCCCTGCGACGTAAACACGATGGTGTTGCTGAGCAAATCCATGCGCTGCAATTCTTCTTCCGATGCGCCGGGGTTGGCCACCATCAGCTTGTCCCAGAGCACCCGGTCGTCGTGGCAGGCCACGTAGTTGATAGCCTGGGCGGGCGAACTGGCCCAGGGCGCCTTCGAGTAGTTGACTTTGGCGTACTCGACCTGGCTGTGCTGCGTGGCTCCCACAATACCAAACTTGACGCTTTCTTCCAGCCCCGGCTGCCCACTAGCAAAGCCCGGCTCGGTCTGGTGAGCGAAGTGGCCCTTCACGCCGTCGCGCAGCTCGTCGCCGAAGGCTGCTACGCGGTCCAGCTTGCCCACGTTGGCTTTCACGGCCCGCTCGGCCACGGGCAACGGGCTTTCCTTGGCCGTCCAGCCCTCCCCATACACGAAAATAGACGGGTCGATTTCATCCAAAGCTACGCGCACGGCCCGCATGGTGCGCAGATCGAGCACGCCCATTAAATCGAACCGGAACCCATCGACGTGGTATTCCCGGGCCCAGTACGCCACCGACTCCACAATGAGCTTGCGCACCATCGTTCGTTCCGAAGCCACTTCGTTGCCACAGGCCGCCGCATCAGAGTAGGAGCCGTCGGGGTTGTGGCGGTAGTAGTAGCCGGGCACCAATTGCTCGAACGAGCTGCGGGCGGCGTTGGCGGTGTGGTTGTACACCACGTCGAGCACCAGCCGCAAGTCGTTGGCGTGCAGCGTACGCACCAGCTCCTTCAGTTCCCGAATACGACTGGCCGGGTCAGCAGGGTCGGTGGCGTAGGAGCCTTCCGGCACGGAGTAGTGCAGCGGGTCGTAGCCCCAGTTGTAACGGTTTTGAGCCAGCCGGCTCTCGTCCAGGGAGGCAAAATCGTTGGTGGGTAATAGATGCACATGAGTCAGTCCTAGCTCCTTGAGATGATCGAGGCCCGTACGGACGCCACCAGGGCCACGCGTACCCGTTTCGGCCACGCCCAGGAACTTGCCTTTGTGCACTATCCCCGACTGCGGGTGCATGGTCAGGTCGCGCACGTGCATTTCCCCAATCACAATGTCGGTGGCCTGTTTGAGCGAAGGTCGCCGATCATCGGACCACCGGTCGGGGCTGGCAGTAGCCGGGTCGAGCAAGGCGCCGCGCTCCCCGTTGATACCTACAGCATGCGCGTAAGGATCGGGCACTTCGGCCATGCGCTGCCCTTTAATAGTGGCTTGCACCACGTAGAAGCGGCCGGTTGGCTGCGCGGGCAACGTATACACCCACGTTCCTCCCGCTGACTTTTCCATGGCATATTCAGCTACCGGCGCTCCACTAGTGCCCTGCTCGTACAGCTTGAGCTGTAGTGCCTCCGCCGTGGGTGCCCACACCCGCAACTTGGCCCGTCCTTGCGCGAAGGTGAGGCCGAGGTCGGGGCCGGCGTAGGTGGGGTAGCGTTCAAAGCTTTCGGGCAGGCGGGTAGTGCGGCAGGTAGTGAGGGTAGCCAGCAGCACCAATAGGTTCAGGAGCAGTAGGTATTTCATGGGGGCAGGGGATGACCAGCAAGTTCGGCGGTGGCTGGCGACAAATCTATGCGCGCAGTACTTCCTGGAAGCTATAATATCACGGCTGCTGATGGTATACCGTCCCGAAATGAAATATAAGCTGCAAACAGCATAGACAAAAAAGGCCCTGCCTTTGTTGGCAGGGCCTTTTATACGGCAGCATGAAGGCTGCGCAAAGAAGGTTATTTCGTTAGCACCAATTGACGGATAGTGTACTCCGAACCCGAATTCACGCGCAGTACATACATACCATTAGACAGGCCCGAGAAGTCGAGCTTGTTCTGGGCATTGTCGCGCACGGTAGCCGTGTGTACCACTTGGCCGAGCGCGTTGATGACTTGCACCTGCATAGCGGCCTTCGCCTTGGCGTCGCGAATATCAAGCGTTACTTGGCCGTTAGTGGGGTTGGGGAACAGGCTAATGGCACGATTCAGCGCAGCCGATGTACCAAGCACTGTAGAGGTTTCAGCCTCCACTACGAAAATACCCAAGTTATCGGAAGCAGCATCAGCGAGCGTGCCTCCCGTGGTGGGCGAGAAAGGAGCAATGGTAAAGAAGGTTCCAGGACGCGTGGGATCTTCAGGTAGAGTGCCCATGGGGAAGTACCGGGCACCCCCAGCTGGAGCGGCCGTCTGTACCAAACCGATATAAAAATTACCCGCAGCAAGCACCAGAGGAGTGGTTAGCGGGAAGGTTTTGCGCTGTTCAACATCGGCGGCCGTAACTACATAATCGGCTGTACGGGCTATAACGGAGCCAGTAGAGCTTACAACAACGCCGTAGACTGTGCGGCCTACCGTGTTAGCATCGGACAGAGCAGCCGTAATACCCGTAAGCGTGCGGGCCACTGGTGTGTTGTAGCGGGCCACGAAGGCACCCGTAGTTGTAGCTACAAAGCCTACACTCAGATCAGGATCAAGAGCGCTGTTATTAGCGTAGCTGAACGTATTGGCCGTTACAATCTGCGTGTAGGCTTTGGAGTTATTAGTAGCTCCACCATCAGCTGGGACGGTTACCGTCAGCGTGTTGGTGCCCGTAGCAGCAGGCGTAAAGGCGGCGAAAGACACCGTAGCGGAGGCACCGGCAGCCAGTGTAGGTACTATCTTGGCGTCAGTGAAGGTTGTTGCGCCAGTAACGGCCAGCGTAACAGGCAGATTGGTCAGGGCGGCCCCACCATCATTCCGCACCAATACTTGTACTACTTGTGAGATGCCACTTGGAGCTTTACCCAGGGCATAGATAGTTTGTACAGCGGCATCGTTAGCAGGTAGAGGAACAGCACAAATGCCAAACTGACCAGTGGGCGTAGTGCCAAAGCTCCATACACGAACGTAGACAGTGGCACCTGGCGTGAGTCCAATCGCTCGAGCACTAGAGAAATTTCCCTCCCCGTCATCATCGCTACAAGCTACTTCTGTGAGCGAGCCACAAGCGCCTGTATAAACTGTTAGGCCGGTATCGGTTACTGGCGAGCCAGTTACGGCGCTGGTAGTAACTGTAAACCCACCAGAAGCTGGTACTACAACACTATACCAAACGTCATTACTAACGGGCGTAGTAGCTACAAAGCACCCCCCCGCTGTTGAGCTTGGAGCGGGTACGCCCGTTGAAGCGGTAGCACCAAGATTAGTGGTAGTAGTTGGTGTACAAGTTGCCGACGTAGTTAATACGCTGGCAGCAGCGCATTCATCATTAGCTGGTGGCAATGCTCTGGTGGTAAAAGTGCGCGTAATGGCCGGGGTAGTTCCACCTGCTGAACAAGAAGGCTGTAGCGTAACAGTGTAAGCTGTATTAACAGCGAGGCTGGTTAACGCTACTGGCGAAGCGGTTGGAGCCGGCGTAATAGTGGTTGTCATGGCCGGCGTGGCCGTGGGAAAATACGTCACCGTGTAGCTCGTATTACCAACTCCGGGTGTAAACACTAAGTTAGCCGAATTGGTGGTGATGGTGTTGACAGCTACGCCAGTAGCGGGCGCGCATACGGCTATAGGCGTAGTGCTGGCACAAATAGTGAAAGGACCCGTTGTATCTGCTGAGCCATAGCCCGACACAAATACGTAGTATGTAGCACTAGGTGTAAGGCTTGTTAGGTTCAAGGGTAGCGCTACCGTGTTGTTGGCTCCACCAGAGGAACAGGCTCTTTCTGTGAATGGCCCTGCCGCCCCGCCCGTCGTAGAGAACACGCGAATGTAACCAGCTGGATTACCGGTTACTTGTATAGTGACTGCAGTGCTTCCCGCGCCGCTGGCAGCCGTCGTGAAGGTGTACCATACATCTTTTGGAGTTGCAGCGATACCACAAGCAGCGTTCGGATTCGTACCATTGGTGTAGCCGGCTGGCGTAGTGGTAGTAGCGCCAACGTTGGTTCCGTTAACAGGTGTGCAGGTGGGTGCAAGTGTAAGCGCAATGGCTCCAGCAGGATTATCGTTAACTGGAGGTGGGGGTAGTGCTATTGCGCAGATACCAAACTGGCCTGTTGGAGTAGCACTGTCGCCGTAGCCCGACACGCGAGCGTAGACAGTGCTACCAGCGGGTCGGCCATTGACCGTCACGGTAGAAAAGGAATTCACAAATATGGCAATGTCATCGTTGCAGCCAATAGAGGTGAGGCTACCACAAGTACCAGAGTATAATTCCAGTACAGTGTCATCTAATGCACTCCCCGTTATTTGACTAGTTGTTACTGTTAGGCCGCCGCTAGCTGGTACTACGATGCTATACCAAACATCATTGCTACCGGTTGTACCAGTGCCACCGCACGAAGGAGCAGGCGTACCACTAGCTGTTGCGTTCACATTGGTACCAGTAGTCACGGTACAGGTAGCACCAGGCGTCAGTGCTATAGCTCCTGCGCAGTTATCGTTGGCTGGTGCTTGCGCCCAGGCAGCTGGCGCCAGTAATACGCTTGCGGCCAGCGCGGCCAGCCGGGTCCGCAGTTTACCTGATAAGAAGGTAGTGCGCGTGTAGAAGTTTGTACTCATGCGAGAAGGATGAAAGGGTGAATGATGAGTGGAAAGGAAAGAATGAATCTTTTCGACCTCATAAAGAAGTCAAGGTGAGTTCAATATAGTGGCATTTTGCAGGATAACAATAGCTTAATGTAATTGATTAGTGTCTAGTTGTAGGTGGGTAGTATTGGCAGTAGCTATTTGGCCTGCTTCACTATATCACTTGATGCAACCCCAACTGTAATAAGCAACTTCCGTTTTTCTGGCTACAGGCTTTTGCGTAGAACCAGCTACTATGCTATTGCAAGCTTCGCAGGTTCACAGCAGTAACTTCATCAACCTAGAAAAGCACAAATAACCCGAGAAGTCCGGGGCAGAACCGGACCTCTCGGGTGGCGGACCTCTCGGGCCGAACAAGCTCGACTTAGAAGGTGAGTCGATAAAAGGGAACGGGCAGAAAACCCTGCTGGTAGGCCGTCCCAATTTTTTGCGTGCGCGGGTTGTAGGCTTGCTGAAACACGTTCTCGTTGTTCGACACGTTCTGCAAGTCCACGGCTATTTCGTGGGTGAGACGCGCGCGGTTGATTTTGTAGCCTAGCTTGATATCGGCGCGGAAGTATTGGTCTTGTTGCTCGCTGAAGGCCCGGTCGTACTGGTACACGGCGGTGCCGGCTTGGCTGGAAGCTTCGTAGTTGATGGGCGTGATGTAGCGGCCGCCAGTGGTGGCGGCTTTGAGGCTCACGGTGAAGGTGTTGTCTTTGCGGCCCACTTTGAACTCGCGGCCCACCAAGGCATTGGCCACAAACTTGGTGTTGAAAGGGGTGTTGCGCTCTACGTCGTCGCTGCCCTTGTACTTGGAATCGAAAACCGACGTAGTGAGCAGGAAATAGTAGCCTTGGGCGAAGGCGCGCTCCAAGGTCAGCTCTACGCCGTAGTTGCGGCCGGTTCCTTCGTTTACAAGGTTGCCTTTATTGGTAGGGCCGAAGTCGGTGCCTTCCGTGAGGCCGGAGAAGTAGCTGGGCGTGCGCTCTACGGGGGCGTCAAACAGGCTTTGGTAGTAGCCTTCGGCGCGCAGGCGCAGGTTGTCAGAGAGCTGCCGGTCGTAGGCCAGCACAAAGTGGTGGCTGCGGGTGAAGCCTAGGTCTTTGTTGGTGAGCACGGAGGAGCCATCGGGCTGGCGGCTCTGGTAGAAGTAAGTGAGCAGCGGCGACAAGCTGCTGTGCAGGCCGTAAGCGACGCTAATGGTGCTGCTCGGCGAGGCTTGGTACTGCAAACCAAGTCGCGGCTCTACCACGGTGCTGCCGTTCAACTCGAAGCGCGAGGCACTCACGCCGGCGTTGAGCGTGAGTTGGTCGTTGAAGCGGTGCTTCCATTGGCCGTACACCTGCGAAAGGGCTGTGTTGCCTTTGGAATCACGCTCGGTGTAGGCCACCGGGTAGAGTTGCGTGCCCGCGTAGTCGTACTGGAGCAGATCCACGATGGCGCCAGCTGTTACGTTGTTGCGGGCACTGAACTTGTGGCTCACGCTCAAATTGGCCGACATTTTCTCCTGTTCAAACTTATTACGTTCCGCCGGCAGGGTGGCTTGCACCTCGCCCGCGTTGGTAAATAGAATGGTGTCCTGCTCGAAACGCTGAGTGATGCGCGAGGCCGAGAGCGTAAGGCGGCCCACAGTACGGTCGGTGAGGCGATGCTCGTAGCTGGCTGCCGCCATGCCATTGAAAAACTTGTTGCGGGAATTGCTGGCATCATCGCCGTACACATCTTCCTCTTCGGGGTCCACATCTTCGCCTAGAAAATCGATGTTGCTGCGGCCGCCGATGGTCCAGACACTCAGGTTGCCGCGGTTGCCAACGGGTACGTCGGTTTTGAACGTGAAATCCTGGTAGTTGGGAGTGCCAGCAATTTCGTAGCCCACACTTTTGAGTAGCGAAAACACCGAATAGCGGTAGTTGATGAGGTAGGAGGCTTTGGAGTTTTTGCTGTAAGGTCCTTCGGCTCCTACTTCCACGCCGTTGAAGCCTACTTGGCCCAGGAACTCCCGCTTTTCGTCGTTGCCTTTGCGTAGGCGCAGGTCAAACACGGAACCAAGCGCGTTGGCGTACTCAGCCGGAAAAGCACCGGTCAAGAAGTCGGACTTGGCTAGCAGGTTGTTGTTGAGCAGGCTCACGGGTCCGCCCGTGGTACCCAGGGCGCCAAAGTGGTTGGGGTTGGGAATGTTGACCCCATCCAACCGCCACAGCAGCGAAGCCGGTGAGTTGCCGCGCACGATGATGTCGTTGCGGGTGTCGTTGGAGCTTACCACACCGGCAAAGTTCTGTGCCATGCGAGCCGGGTCGCCGAGGGCACCAGCGTAGCGGTTGGCTTCGATGGGCGAAAAAGGCCGCGCCGACACGGTTGCCATTTCGTTGTTGGGCACGGTCCGGTCTTCGCTGCGGCGGTACACTACTTGCACCTCGTCGAGCTTGGTGAGCCGCTCAATCAGGCTCAGATCGAGCACCACTTCTTTGCCGGCCGTCACGGTCACTTCGTTTAGCAGCAGATCTTCGTAGCCAATGGACGTAACGCGCAGTTTCACGCGGCCCACTGGCACTCCCGACAGCCGGAAGCGGCCATCGGTATCGGTGGTGCCGCCCAGAGCGGGCTCCACACCGAGTACCACCACCGTGGCACCAATAACGGGAGCTTTGGCCGTGGCATCCAGAATAGTACCGCGGACGGTTTGGGTGGGCGTTTGGGCCCAACTAGCAGGTGCCGTCAGCAAAACCAGTAGCAATGCACCAAAACTAGGCAGTAGCCGCGGCCGGAACAGCAGGTTCCAATTCAACAAAGGAGCGAGGGAAAGGAAGAGCTGATTCATGAGTTCAGGGGGTTGAAATGGCTGACTGATGAATCAAAGCTATCCGGCCCCCACCGCAGCGGGAAGGGCCCAGCCCGCCAACCGTCGAACTGCGGCAGCCAACCGACAGAAGGGAAAGGTGAATCGTCGGCGCCGAAAGTGGCGAGCGGGTGGGTAAGGGCCGGGGTGCGGCACTATATTCCTAGGTGTTCTGCTGGCGGAGAATCTGCTCGGAAGTTTCGCGGCGGCAGCGGCAGGCAGACCGGCACTTGGTTTTATGCAAAAGTGAAATGCGGGCAGCGGCGCCCGTTTTGCAGGCAAATCAATATAGGCACTATATACCCAGTCCGAGAGCAGAGCGAACAAGCTGCGCATGACAATTACAGGAAAAACCCTATTCCTCAGCGGCTCTAGCGGCCTGCTCACGGAAAGCTAACGGGCTCTGCCCGGCCCAGCGCCGGAACGCGCGGGTGAATACGCCAGGCTCGGAGTAGCCGAGCAGGTAGGCAATTTCCGCCACCGTGAGTTTGGTGTGACGCAGGTACTGGCGGGCCACTTCGTGCTGCAAATCTTCGAGCACCTTCTGGTAGGATGTCTGCTCGTCGTGGAGCTTGCGTTGCAGGGTACGGGAGCTGACGCCCAGTTCGCGGGCCACGGCGTCCATGCTCGGGTAGCCTTGCTTGAAAAGGCTGGTGAGTGCTTGGCGCACCTGCTGCCCAAACGGCGCGGCCTGGTGCTGTAGCTGGAGCAGCCGTTCGGCTTCTTGATCGAGGAGTTGAAAGAGGGCCGCGTTGTAGCTCACCACGGGCCGTTGCAAGTCACTGAGGGAAAACGTGAGCGTGTTTTGCGCGGCGCCGAAGTCCAGGCCGTTGCCAAACACTGCCGCGTAGTCTGGCAGCTGCGCTATTGGGGGTTTGGGAAAAGCCAGCCGAACAGTTGCCGGATGCACGGGCGTGGCGGCTAGCTTGCGCACGGCTTCTACCACGAAAGCCATGCTGCTTTCCACGGCTTGGCGCGCCGCCACCGGGCAAGTTTCGGCAAAAACCGGCAACGGCTCAAACAGCACCACCCCGGCCCGGTCGGAGCGCGTGAGCTGAATATTGAGCAGGCTGCTGTACATGGAGGCGTAGTGGCTGCCCCGGTCGAGGGCGGTGTACACGTCGGGGCTGTTTTGCATGGTGAAGCCCACTATCCCGATGGCCGCAAAGTTGACCTGCGCGCCGGTATGGAGGCCCAGCAGCGGGTCGCCGGAGTATTGGAGGGCGGCCTGCCACACGGCCTGCACCATCGCCAGGTCGTAATGCGCGTCGGCGGCTTGCAGCTCGGCGGGGTCGAGGCCAACGGCGCGGGTGAGGTCGGGGAGGGACGCACCGGCTTGCACGGCGCCGTAGAGAATGTCGCGGATGAGGCTGGCGGCTATGTGCATGGCGCCAAGGTAGCAGCGTGGCGCAAAATGCTCAGCATCTGGCGCCTTCGGCTACGGCTACCGAGCCGCGGCTAATCCACCTTTGTGTCGTTGGTTTCACCTTCTTATTCCACGACATCCTCATGAAAACGACCCCAAAATCCGAAGCCCCTTTCCGCCTCACCGGCGCCCTGTTGCTGGCCGCGGGCCTGCTGCTCCTCGTTTGCTTCGAGTTGCTGCGCCAAACCCTGCACTACCCCGACGTGCTCCGTGAGAGTCCGGCCCGTATTCTAACTCTGCACGCCGCCATGCCTTCCGTAGCCGGCCTCTGGTACGGTATGACGGCCGGCTCCATCCTCACGCTGCTCGCCATTCTGCTGCTCTACTATTGCCTGAAGCAGCTGCGCGTCCGGTACCGGGGCCTGCTGACGGCGGTGGGTGTGCTGGCCGGCTTGTTCAACACGCTCGGATATCTGCGGTGGGTGTTTCTGGTGCCTTCACTAGCCGGTACCTACGCCAACCCGAGCAGCAGCCCCGCCACGCGTGAGGCAGTGCAGGTCGTGTTTGAAGCCTTTCATATGTACCTGGGATTTTCAGTGGGCGAGCATCTGGGCTTCCTGTTCCTGGGGCTCTGGGCGCTGCTGCTGGCGCTGGCGCTGCGGCCGGTGCTGGCTTTTCCGCGCTGGTTCATCGGGCTGGGCGTGCTGAGTGCCGTGGGCACGCTGCTGGGCATGCTCGAAGGACTTGGCTGGGCTCCGGCCGCGCAGATTGTGGCCGTGGGCGCGTCACTCCTGATTGTCTGGATGATGCTACTCGGATTCTACGTGTGGCGCAGCGGCCGGACGCTGGCCGCTCAAACGGCCGTTGCCACAGTGCAGGCATCAAGCGCAGTTCGGCGCCCGGCTCACGCAGCCTTGGTAGTGGCTGGTTTGTTGCTGGCCGGCAGCGCCGCCGCTCAAACGGAGCCTCGCAAGGCCAAGTCTTCTGATGACGCCTTTTCGCCGCGGGAGTTGAGCATCAACGGCTTCCGTAATCCGTCGGTGGGGTTGGAGTACCGGGTGCGGCGGGTGTCGGTGCACGTGGGGTACTACCCCACCATCATTTCCAAAAACGAGCAGGGCACCAACGTCACCACTTCATTCGTGCGCACGGGTGTTTCCTACTGGTTTCTCCCGGTTCGCTCCACTCGCCACGAACCGTCCTCGGCCTACGCATCTGCCTCCTACGTGCGCGGCTTCGACCAGAAGTGGAAAAACGATAATGGCGCCCTAGCCGAGGTGGGCTTCCGGTGGTTTGTGGCGCGCGGGCTGAACGTGCGGCTGGGCGTGGCGGCGCTGGTAGGGCCGGGCCACCGCCCGCGCCTCAACCCCACGCCGGGCATCAGCTATTCTTTCACGCTGCGCTAGGCCGGCCGTTAGGCATCCAGCCAGCTCTTAAAGTCTGCTACCCGCTCGCGGCTCACTACTACCTCGGTGGGCGCGGCGGGTAGCAGATCCAGTTTCAGGCGGCTATTGAAATACAGGTGAATCTTATGCACTGCTTCCAGCCGCACCAGAAACTTGCGGCTCACCCGGAAAAACACCTTCGGGTCCACCATGCTTTCGAGCTGGTCCAGGGTATAGTCGACGGGCCAGCTGGCGGCGGTGCGCGTCACGAGGCACACGGTGTCTTCCTGGTAATGAAAATAGGCCAGCTCATCCACAGCCACATACTTGAGCTGCTGCCCGATTTTCACCAGAAACCGTTGCTTGAAGCTGGTATTGGGCGCGTTGACACCGGCCGCCGGAGCCAGTGCGGCCACCGGCGTAGCCTGCGGTAGCTGTAGAAACTTATCCAGGGCGCGGGCCAGGTCGGCGAAGGCCAGGGGCTTGAGCAGGTAGTCGATGCTATTGACGCGGAAGGCCTGCCGGGCATAGTCTTCGTGGGCCGTGGTGAAGATGACAGGCGCGTAGGTGCGCACCGACTCGAAGATTTCGAAGCCCAGGCCATCGTTGAGGTGAATGTCGGCGAAGATGAGGTCGGGCCGCTGGCCTTGCTCGAACCACTGTACTCCTTTCTCCACCGAAGGCAGCACGGCCAGGATTTCGACATCGGGGCTATAGCGCCGCAGCAGCCCAATTAGCCGGTCGGCGGTCAGGGCTTCGTCTTCCAGAATCAATACTTTCATAGGCAGTAGGCAGCAGCAAAGGAAGGCGCACGATAAATTCGTGGTCGGTGGCTTCCACGGCCACCGGGGCCGGGTGCAACAGAGCGTAGCGCTTACGAATATTAGCCAGCCCCACCTTCGTGGAGTGTTCGGGCTTGGTGCGGGCCTGCCGATTGTTGCTCACCACGAGGTAGTCATCGGCTGCGTAAATATGAACCCGCAGCGGCGACTCCGGCGCGATTCGGTTATGCTTGATGGCGTTTTCTACCAGCATCTGCACGGCCAGTGGGGGCAACTGAGAAGCGCAGAGAGCATCGGGCAGCTCTACGTCCAACGTCAGGCCGTCGCCGTGCCGGATGGTGTGCAGGAAAAAGTACGCTTCCACGAAATCCAGCTCCGTCCGCAGCGGCACCAGCTCCTTGTGCTGGCTGTCGAGCACGTAGCGGTACACTTTGGAGAGCTGCATTACGAAGTCGGCGGCCAGGTCCTGGTCTTTATAAACCAGCGCCGTAAGTACGCTCAGGCTGTTGAAGAGGAAATGCGGGTTGACCTGACTCTTCAACGCTTCGTAGTTGGAGCGGATGGTTTCCTGGGTGAGCTGTTCGGTGAGCAACTGGGAGTTTTTCCAGTGCTCGAAGAAGATGCCGATGCCTTTCACGGCTACCGTGAGCAGCGAAAACAGCAGCACGGTCAGGAAGAGCTGCTTGTCGTCGGTGGGGAGAGTACCGGGCGGACAGCGAAACAAACCCGCCAGCAGCGCCAACTGCACCTTCACCATCACTACCGTTAGGAGCGAGGCGTATACCACGCTCACAAACGTGAAAATGGTAATCCACTGCGCCGCCGTCAGGTTCACGAACAGCACGTTGCGGAAGGCGCGGTACAGCAGCGCTGTACCATCCCAGCTGGCAATTATCGTGAGAATGGCCAGTATACCAAACACGTAACTCTTAGTCTGGAAATGGAACAGTTCCTCAGTGGGCATCACGAAGTAGCGGCCCAGCAGGTAGATGAGCGCGCCAGTGAATACCAGCAGGCTGTATTTCTGAAGCTGTTTCATAAGCGAGCGAAGCACCCCGACTCCGGCGGCGACAGGTAAAGTACGCACAGAATCAGAAATTTACCGTCAGCACGCCGCTCAACGCGCCAAACTTCCAGTTGTCGTCGCCGATGCCGTTGACCTCCACGCGGGTGTTGTGGAACTCGTAGTTCACAGAGGCATCTATGAAGCGTTTTTTCTCCCGGCCCAGGCCCACTGCGTAGCCCAAGCCCAGCATACCGGCCCGCCCCACGCCAAACTGATGAAAGAAGTTCTGCTGGCCTTCGGCATTCACAAACCGGGTCTTCTCCGTCAGCACCGACACGCCGCCCAGGCCGCGTACGAACAAGTTTTTGAGCGGCGTTTTGCGGAGCGGGTAGTACTTAGCGGTCAGCCCAGCCATGCCCGGGTTGAAGAAGTAGCCTTCCTCGTAGCCGGCATCGGGTGTAGAGCCGGTTTGCGCGAACTTGAAGTTGGCGCCCAGCATCAGTCCTGGCACCTTGCGCACCGGCTTGTAGAACCCAATTTCGAACACCCAGCCGCTCTGGTTGGAGTAGCTGCCCTCGGCGGCCCGCCGGGCTTTGTTGGCTAACAAAGCTTGGCCGCTACGCAGCTGCGGCGCCACCACGCCCACGCCCACAAAGCCTTGGGTGCGAGACCAGGCCTCATTAGGCTCGGTGTCGGTGGTAGTTTGGGCGAAAAGCGGCTGGCAGTTGGCTGCTACGAGGGCGAAGAACAGGAAGAAACGTTTCATGGCGAGGTTGATGGAGGTGAGGAAAGTTGGACCCTTGACAGGCAGCCCCACCGCTGCTGCTAGCGGGGTTGCTGTACAAGAATACGCCTCGCCTGCACCGGCTTCCAGCCCGCCGCCGTGAACTGTAAAACCAGCCCCGCAGACTGCGCGAGTAGCCCAGTGAATTGCAGCGCCCGGCCAGCCACTCCTACCTTACCGCCACCGAATTTTCTGCCCGGCTTTGCCCGCGTGCAGCCGCTCCGGCACCTGGCGCAGAATACCGTCGCGGAGGGCGTCGAGCAACGGGAGTCGTACGAAGCCTTGGTGCACTACTAAGCTCACTTCGCGCACCGGCTCGGGCGCCACAAACCGTTTCACCATGGGGTTGTCCAGCTCCGCGAGCACCGACAGCTCGGGCACCAGCGTGTAGCCGTGGTTGTGGCGCACCAGCTCTTTCAGAGTTTCGATGGAGCCGCTTTCGTAGGTGAAAGGTCGGGCCGGCGCGGTGGGTGGCGGGGAGCAAATATTGAGCACCTGATGCCGGAAACAGTGACCCTGCTGCAACAGCCACAAGCCCGGCTCGCCCATGTCTTGCGGCGTGATGGTGGCGTGGCTGTAGAGCGCGTGGTCCTGCGAAATGTAGCCTAAGAAAGGCTCTTCCAGCACCGGCACCTCGTGCAACTGCCGGTCGTCCAGCGGCGTCACGAGCAGGCCGATGTCGAGCTGATTGTCTTTGAGGCGCTGCATAATCTGGGCCGACTGTAGCTCCTCGACCCGCACTTGCAGCTGCGGGTAGCGCTGCACCAGCTCCACCAGAAACAGCGGCACGAGGTAGGGCGCCAGCGTGGGAATGATGCCTAGTCGCAATTCACCCACTAATTCACCCTTTTCGAGCTGCACCACTTCGCGCAACTGCTGTACTTCACGCAACACCTGCCGAGCTTGCTGCACCACCTTGGCTCCCACGGCGGTGGGCCGCACGCCTTTCGTGGTACGGTCGAAAAGCAGTACGCCCAGTTCCTCTTCCAGCTTTTGTAACTGCATGCTAAGCGTGGGCTGCGTGACGAAGCATTTCTCAGCGGCCAGCACAAACTGCCGGTGCGTATCTAAGGCAACGAGGTATTCGAGCTGCTGTACGGTCATGCCGCAAATATAATCTGTGGCTATACTACTATAAAAACTATTGATTTCTCTTATACAAAGCTACTGTTCACCTTTGCTTTCCACCACTAGCTCAACTTTCACCCCATGGAAGAATCAACTCAACCCAAGAAGCTGACGACGGCCGCGGGCCGGCCTATCCACGACAACCAGAACTCGCTGTCGGCGGGGGCGCGGGGGCCGCTGCTGCTCCAGGATTATTTCCTGCACGAAAAGCTAGCTCATTTCAACCGGGAGCGGATTCCCGAGCGCGTGGTGCACGCCAAAGGTTCGGGCGCATACGGCACGTTCACCGTCACCCACGACATCACGCACCTGACCCGCGCCAAGCTGTTCAGCAAAGTGGGCAACGAGTGCCGCATGTTCGCCCGCTTCTCCACCGTGGGCGGTGAGAAAGGTTCCGCCGATACCGAGCGTGACCCGCGTGGCTTCGCGCTGAAATTCTATACCGAGGATGGCAACTGGGACCTGGTGGGCAACAATACGCCGGTGTTCTTCGTGAAGGACCCAGCCAAATTCCCCGACTTCATTCACACCCAGAAGCGTGAGGCGCGCAGCAACCGCAAGTCGCCGACGATGATGTGGGACTACTGGAGCCTGAACCCGGAAAGCCTGCACCAGGTCACGATTCTGATGAGCGACCGGGGCACGCCCTACGGCTACCGCCACATGCACGGCTACGGCTCGCACACCTTTTCGCTCATCAACGCGGCCAACGAGTGGGTGTGGGTGAAATTTCACTTCCGCACCCAGCAAGGCGTGAAGAACTTCACCGCCGATGATGCCACCCGCATGAAAGGCGAAGACCCGGACTTTGCGCAGCACGACCTGCTCGACGCCATCGACAACGGCGACTTCCCGCGCTGGACCCTGTTCATCCAGACCATGACCGAGGAGCAGGCCCGCACCTTCCGTTGGAACCCCTTCGACCTGACCAAAGTGTGGCCCCAGGGGGAGTTTCCGTTGCAGGAAGTGGGCGTGATGGAGCTGAACGAGGTGCCCGTGAACTACCACGCTCACGTGGAGCAAGCCGCCTTCGCCCCCGCCCACGTGGTGGACGGCATCGGCTACTCGCCCGACAAAATGCTGCAGGGCCGCATCCTGAGCTACCCCGACGCGCACCGCTACCGCCTGGGCGCCAACTTCGAGCACCTGCCCGTGAATGCCTGCCCCTACGGTTTCAGCAACTACCAGCGCGACGGCCTCATGGCCCTCGGCGATAATGGTGGCGGCGGCCCCAACTACTTCCCCAATTCCTTCGACGGCCCGCAGGAAGACAAGACGGTGAGCGAGCCGGTGGAAAAGCTGGACAGCGCCTTCGCTGACCGTTACGACCGCAACGCCGGCCCCGGCGACGATGACCACTACACCCAGCCCGGCAACTTGTTCCGCCTCCTCGACCCGCAAGCCCAGCGCAACCTCATCGACAACATCGTGGGCGCCATGAGCGGCATTGCGGGCCCCAAGAAAGACCTCATCATCCAGCGCCAGCTCTGCCACTGGTTCCGCGCTGACATCCGCCTGGGCATGGCCATTGCCAAAGGCTTGGGCGTCGATGCCGAGATGCCAGTCCAGCACCCGCAGGCCGTTGAAGCCGCCGTGTAGACTTGCTTCGTATTGCCAACAGAAAGGCCGCTCCAGATTGCTGGAGCGGCCTTTGCTGTTGGTTGTGCAACCCCACCCCCGGCCCCTCCCCCCCCGGAGAGGGGGGGGTTCTTACGGGTCTTTTGTCTTGCGCCCCCCTCCCCAAGGGGAGGGGGGGTGGGGGGGGTTGGGTTTTGGGTTTGGTGGCAAGTCAAGCGGAGAGGCCC
>NZ_JBTYZO010000023.1:0-104066 GCF_057808495.1 Hymenobacter sp. M1-2 | reverse complement strand
GAGCCGAGGGCGGGACTAACTTTTCCATGACCCGAAATTAACTCAAACAGCTTCTTAGCGCAGCTGATAGGGGTGGCTACGAGCGTTTGCCGGGCCGGGCGCTTCCCCGGGTGCCCCGGCTAGAGCTTTTCGGTTTGCCTGGGCCGCTAGCTGGGCGGCCAGGGCGAGTGCCGGGCTGACCAATCGGCCGCCCTGAGCCAGCCGCCCGTCCCGCCTTAGCCAGGCCGCTGGGCTTGGCCGATTTGCGACCAGCTGGCTTCTCTACCCACGCACCAGCCGGCTTGGCTTTGGACTTGCGGGGTGCATCTTCATTGGGAGAGCCAGAGGCCGGACGCGCGATGGTAGGCTGGCCAACGCTAGGGCGGGAGGTTTTGCGCGAAGGACGGTCGGCCCACTGCTCGGCGGTGGAAACGGTTTTGCGGCGGCGTGGTACGGAGCCATCGTCGGTGCTGCTGGAATGCTCGGTCATCTCGAACAGCACTTTCAATTCTTTCTCCGTCAGTTCCCGCCACTCACCTAAGCCCAGGCCTTTGATGCTGATGTTCATGACGCGGATACGCTCCAACTGCACCACTTCGTAGCCGAAATGCTCGCACATGCGCCGGATTTGGCGGTTCATGCCCTGGATGAGCGTGATGCGGAAGATGTAGTTGGTTTCCTTCGTGACCTTGCACTTCTGCGTCATCACGCCCAAAATGGGCACACCACTGGCCATAGCCTCAATAAACGGGTCGGTCAGCGGCTTGTCCACCATCACAATGTATTCCTTCTCGTGCTTGTTGCCGGCCCGCAGAATCTTATTGACGATGTCGCCGTTGCTGGTCAGCAGAATCAAGCCCTGTGATTCTTTATCGAGCCGGCCAATCGGGAAAATCCGCACGCTGTGCTTGATGGCGCGGATAATGTTGTCCTTGATAGTGGTGTCGGTGGTCGTGACGATGCCCGGCGGCTTGTTGTAAGCGATATAGATGGCATCCTCTTCGGCCCGCGGCTCAATCACGATGCCATTCACCACCACTCGGTCTTTGCTCGTCACCTGGTCGCCGATGTTGGCGCGCTTGCCGTTCACGAGCACGTTGCCCTGCTCGATGTGGCGGTCAGCCTCGCGCCGGGAGCACACGCCGCTTTCACTGATGTATTTATTGAGTCGGGTGGACATGATGCGGAAGGATAAACAAGAGAGGAAATTGCCCACCGGAAGCAGCGGCGGACCACAAAGATACGGCGGAAGCGGAGAGGGGATATAGGAATATAAGTGCAGCCCAACTCCAAGGCTTTTCGTGGGGCATCTCTAGGTTTCGGTAAATCAGCAGGTTTGGTAAGTCTTGGATTGGCGAGTTTAGCTTCTGCGAGCCACTCACTTTCTTACAGCGCCACTTCCTTTTCGCCCTTGTTCACTCCTAAAATAAACTTGGTTAGTCCGCGCATATACGTTTGCTGGTCGTCGTAGAGGCTCATGTGGCTGCCATTGGGGCAGATGAGGGCGGTGCCGTTTTGTACCTGCGTGGCAATGCGCCGCATGTGCTCCGGGTCCATGGTATCGTATTGGCCACCGATGGAAAGCACCGGCACGGCGAGCTTGGGCAGATCCTGGGTTCGGTCCCAGTTGGCCAGCTTGCCAGCAATACCAAACTCGCTGGGCCCCTGCATGGTCACGTAGAGCGATTTATTGACTTTGGCACCAGAGCGGAGCACGGGCTCCGGCCACTGCTCTAGCGGCAGGCGGAGCACGTGCTTGGCGTAGAAGTTGGGCAGCAGTAATTCCATGTAACGCGGGTTGTCGAAGTCCCGGCGAGCTTCAATCTGCTGGATTTCGGCCAGCACTTTCGGGTCCATCTGCTTAGCCAGCACGTCTTCGGCGTACTTGTCGTACGCTGGGCAGCTCATCATCATGTTGGAGATGATGAGACCCTTGAGGTTCTGTTGGTACTTGAAGGCGTACTCCGCCGCCAGAATGCCGCCCCACGAGTGGCCGAGCAAGTAGAAATTGTCCTTGGTCAGGTTGAGGGCCTGGCGCACCTGCTCCACTTCTTCTACGTAGCGCGGCAGGCTCCACATGGCCGTATCCTTGGGATTGTCAGAATTGCCGCAGCCGAGCTGGTCATAGTAAATGATTTCGATGCCTTCGGCGGGCAGGAAATTTTCCATGCACTCGAAATACTCGTGCGTATTGCCAGGCCCGCCGTTGAGCAGCAATAGCTTCATCTTCGGGTTGTTGCCGAAACGCTTGGTCCAGACCTTGAATGTACCCTTGGGCGTCGTAATCGGAATCACCTTCACGCCGCCGTCCTGCACCGCTTCGGTGGTATCGCGGGCGAAATAAGTGGCAGTAGTAGAGGCAACTTGCTGTTCTTTGGCGGGAGAAGAGCAGGCGGTGTTGCAGAGGCTTGCGAGCAGTAAAGCAAAACCAAGTAATCTGGGTGAGGCAGGCATAGGGAGCTAGGCTAGAGCAGGTAAAAACGTGATGCCGGTGTTTGGCGCTAAACGGCGCAACGGCACGGCTGAAGCTACCCATAATTTGTACCTGTCCAAAACTCACCCGACTAAATCGCGCCCCAAAAGACCACCCTTGCTTTTGTTCATTAGGTACCCCCACAAGTCGTGGCTCGTGAACTTGGTAACTTCTCGCGCAATCCGTTGCTTCTGCGGAAGTAACAGATTTCAGGTAAAGCAACTTCCCGCTGGGTTCTGCTCCAGCAAGTGCCATAGTCATGCAATACGATAGCCTCAAATCCTTCGAGTACCACAAATTTGTGCGCAACATTCTGCGCGGCGACGCGCGGGAGCAGCCTTTCTATTTGGCTACTGAACAGGATTTTCTCAAAGGAGACCTCGTGACATATCCGTACCGGAACTACTTCTACGGTATTGGGGTGGCCCACGAAGACAGCCGGCGCTTGCGCATAGGTGTACAAGAACTAGAGTTACGCGCCCACACCATGCTCGTTATCGGGCCGGGCATTCCCCGGTTGTGGCTCGATGAAAACTGGGGTCTGAAAAACGATACGTTATTTTTCACGCCCGCTGTTTTCCAGGCACCTTTCCACAGTAGCTTTCTCGCTAGCCTGCCGTTTTTTCGGGCCGGTGCTCAACATATAGTAACCCTAAATACCGAGCAATACTCCTTTATTACGGCGCTTTTCAAACTGATGCACCAGTGTCAGCACACCGCCACGCTTAGCGGGTTGCTTTACGCGCTATTAGCCCGTGTGAGTGATATATACCACCAGCAAGAAAGTGGGCAGACGGCAGTCCTAACGCGAGCCCAACACATTGGGCGACAATTCAGCGAATTACTACACCAGCATTATCTAGAACATAAGGACATAGCTTTTTATGCTGACCAGTTACACCTCAGTGCCAAGCACCTAGGAGAAGTTATCAGGCAGGAAACCGGAAAATCTGCCAAAACGCTAATTGATGACCTCGTCATACTAGAAGCCCAAAGCCTGCTGAAGCAAACAGCAATGAGCGTGCAAGAGATAGTGTATTGGCTTGGCTACGAAGACCCATCGTATTTCGTGAAGGTCTTTCGGCGGCGTACCGGTCTGACACCCCTGGCCTACCGCCGCCACAGCTGAGCCGAAAAAAGTACCAGCTTTACCGAAATACGTGCCAGCTCGCCGGGGCAGTTTAATCTACCTTTGACTTGTTGATCGGGACAGTGTTTGCCCCGTGTGTTTCACCTCACCAACTGTCCATTATCATGACAACGAGCACCCTGCAAACCAACCAACTGTCGGCTGAAGCATTTGAGTGGTACGTGGCCTACCTCCACACCCAAGACCAGCTCGATGTGCAAGCCTACGGCGAATTTCTGGCTGATGACTGCGTACTACAATTCGCTAACAACCCAGCCGTGACTGGTAAGGCGCCTATTCTGGAAATGCTGACACCGTTCTGGTCTGGCTTGGAGCACAACAACCACACATTGCTTAATATCTTCGGTACAGACCAGAAGTTTGCCCTGGAAGCTCTAAACTCCTTCACTCGCAAAGACGGCAGCGTGGTAGCCGTGCCAGCTATGGCCGTGACCGAGCGCAACGCCCAAGGGTTGGTCTGCGCCGTGCGAGTGTTCATGGATATGGCGCCAGTGTTGGCTCACTAATCGTTGCCGAAGAAACTCCTATCAGCAAGAAGCTGCAAAACGTTGTGGCACGGTAGCTAAACCGACACCTACAACCAACTAAACTCTTCACACATACTCAAAAACAGAACGGGCCGCCCCAGCCGGAGCAGCTCGTTCTGTTGTAAACAGCGTCCACAAAATCCGTGGAATCCGCTAAAATCCGTGCTAATCCGTGATCAGCCGAGCGTATGATACACCGCCTGCACGTCGTCGTCATCTTCGAACTTCTCGATGAGGTTCATCACTTCTTCTAGTTGCTCGCCTTCGAGGTGGACGGTGGTGTTGGGTACGCGCTGGAGCTGGGCCGAAACTACGGCGAGGCCCTTTTCTTCGAGGGCCTTCTGCATCTGGCCGAAGTCCTGGAAGGTAGTTTCCACCACGATAAAATCCTTCACGTTGCCTTGCTCGTCCTCTTCCTGATCGGCGTACACGTCTTCAGCACCCGCGTCGATGAGCTCCAATTCTAGCTCGTCAAGGTCGAGGCCCTCCGCGGCGAGGCGGAACACGCCTTTGCGGGTGAACGTGTAGTCGCTGGAGCCGGCCGTGCCGAGGGCGCCGTTGCCGCGGTTGAAATACATGCGCACGTTGGCCACGGTGCGAGTGGGGTTGTCGGTGGCTGTTTCGATGACGACAGCCACGCCGTGGGGCGCGTAGCCCTCATACACCACTTCCTGGTAGTCTTTTTCCTCCTTGCTGCTGGCGCGCTTGATGGCGGCTTCCACGCGGTCCTTGGGCATGTTCACGCCCTTGGCGTTCTGCATCGCCGTGCGCAGGCGGGAGTTGGTATCGGGGTTGGGGCCCGATTCTTTCACGGCCATCACAATTTCCCGGCCGATACGGGTAAAATCCTTGGACATCCGGTCCCAGCGCTTCATTTTGCGGCCTTTGCGGAATTCAAACGCGCGTCCCATCTATACGGAGGTGATTAGGTGAGTAAGTAATTAAGTGAGTAGGCAGGCCTATGCTTGGAAAGGGGCCGCAAGTTAGCAGAAAGCCGGAGCGGGCGCAACGTGGACCCTTTTGCCCCAGCCGGACTGGAAACAGATAAAGTGTACCTTATAATTGAAGGACTAAGAAATAAGGTACAAGTGTTGTACCCTATTTTTTAATTGTTGAAAAATAAGGTACAACACTTGTACCTTATTTTCTGATTATCGAATTATAAGGTACAACCCTGTGATGGCTGCCTTCACTACTTCTGGCGAGCGTCCAGTGCTTCACCCGCCATTAACTCGGCCTGCCCCAATGGGAGTGAGCTACCTCTCCGGCTGCCGTTCCGGGAGTGGCAAAGCAGAGAAGTCACACCTGCAACCCTGGAGTTTCGACAAGGAAGCTTACTGAGCCCGTAGCGTGTAGGTGCTCTGGTTGCCGGCGGGGTAGCCTTCGATGATGAGGGTAAGCAACCCATTGGCCAGCCGAAAGATGCCCTTGTCGGTGCGGGGCTGGCCTTTTTTATCGGTGTATGAGAAGCTGATGTGGTTGCCAGCAAAAATGAAGCGGCCAGTTTGGTCGAAGCGCATGATGCCGCCGTTGGCGTTTAGAGTCAGCTGCTTGTCATAGGTACCGTCGGGGCGGAGGGTAAGGGTGCCCCCGACACCCTGGGCCGCCATTGGAGCTGGATCGGTGCCTTTATCGAGAATAGTATAAGTGAGGTAGGTGTAGGTGGCGAAGAATGACGGCGCCAGCGTGGGCACTGTCGTTTTGGCTTTGCGTTG
Organism: Hymenobacter sp. M1-2; assembly: GCF_057808495.1. Lineage (NCBI taxonomy): Bacteria > Pseudomonadati > Bacteroidota > Cytophagia > Cytophagales > Hymenobacteraceae > Hymenobacter > Hymenobacter sp. M1-2. The sequence goes on along the minus strand of NZ_JBTYZO010000023.1, from coordinate 98,222 downwards.
CGCTAGAGCCGCTGGCGCAGACAGCAGCAGGCTAACAAGTAAGGGAAGCAGGCGAAGTATCATGGCCGAAATGTAGGCTTAGGGAATGAGGAAAGAGCAATGAAGAATGCAGAACGACGAACAAGGAATTGGTTTTGCCGTCTGTCATCCTGAGCTTGCGAAGGACCTTACCACCACCGACTGGTTAGCGTTGAAAGGCATCGTAGCAACAACTCATACTGGCCTGATAAGGTCCTTCGCAAGCTCAGGATGACAGACGATTTTTCAATTTTTCATCTCTGATTCTTCGTTGCTCACTCTCAATTCTTCCTATGCCAATGTTTCTGCGTGAACTTATTCGCCCCGCCGCCGAGCTGCCCGAAGCTGACGTGTGCCTCGTAGGTCTGCCGCTCGATTTTGGGACGGTGCTGGAAGGCGGCCGGGCCGGCGCAGTAGCGGCGCCCGCGGCCATCCGGCGCGAGCTGCGCCGCTACCACAAAACCTACAACCTGGAGCACAACGTGCACCTCGACGCGCTCCGCCTCGCCGATGCCGGTGACCTGGACCTGAGCCACCCCGACCACGCCACCAACCACGCCCACATCCGAGAGCAGCTAGCGCAACTCCTGCGCCAGTACCCGCGCGTCGTGGTGCTTGGCGGCTCCCACGACGGCTCCTACAGCACCGTGCGCGGCCTCTTCGATGCGGTGGGCGGCCAGCCCTTAGGCGGCATCAACCTGGATGCTCACGCCGACGTGAAGGACAAACCCGACATGATCAGCAGCGGAACGCCTTTCGGGAAGCTGCTGCGCGAAGGATTTCTGCACGGCCCACACTTCACCGAAATCGGGCTGCATTCCAACCTCAACACCTACGAAGACATCAACTTTCTGCACCAGCAGCAGGTTACCATTGTGCCGCTGGCCCACGTGCAAGCCGACGGAATGCCGCTCTATCTGGGCCGGGCGCTGTCCAGAGCGGCGGGAGCCGGTGCCGCTTTTGTGAGCTTCGATATGGATGGTTGCGCCGAGGCCTTCGCGCCGGCCGTATCGGCTCCTAGCGCCGACGGTTTTACGCCGCGCCACGCTACGGAAGCGGCTTTTTTGGCCGGCAAAAAAGCGGAGGTCCGGCTGTTTGAAGTCGTGGAGTTCAACCCGGTTTTCGACCGTGATAATCAAACCGCCCGATTGGCGGCTACCATTATCACCGCCTACCTCACGGGCGTGGCCGCCGAAATTAGCGGGTAGGCTGATGCTTGGGTCAGTAATACGTAGGCAGCATTTATCACGGACCTGATGCAGATGCTTTAGCTTGCACCCACCGTTGCTACCGGTGTTTTTATTCGGCTAACCGCTCGCACTTCCGCTATGAAATGTTTGCTCTTTCTGTTCACACTGATGACGCTAACTGGCTCCGTTGCCGCTCAAACGGCACCTGCTTTCCAAAGCCATTGCGAAACCAAACCGGATAACCAACGGCAGAAAACGTACTGCCAAACCCGCGACCTGACCATGCCCGCACCACCCGTTGGCACTGCTCTCACCATTGATGCCCGCGAAAATGGCGGTATCACGGTGCGCGGCTGGAATGGGGCCAACGTGCGAGTCCGCGCCGTCATCGAAGGGCGTTCCGCGACCGTAGAAAATGCACGGGCCCTAGCTGCTAGCGTGAAAGTAAGTACCACCGCCAACACCTTGCGCGCCACCGCTGCCAGTGGTTCCGATACTAAAGATTGGTCGGTGAGCTATGAGGTGTTTGTGCCCACCCGGACGAGCCTGTCCTTACGGGCCAACAATGGCAGCCTCCGCCTCGAAAACGTGCAGGGTAAAATCGCCTTCGAAACCGTAAATGGCGGCGTAGACCTCACGGGTCTAGACGGTGATGTGCGCGGCAAAACCACCAACGGCGGCCTTACGGTAACACTCACCGGCCCCGCCTGGACTGGCACCGGCCTCGACGTGAGCACCACCAACGGAGGCGTGACCTGCCGAGTCCCGGCTACCTACGCCGGCATTGTGGTGGCCCGCACTAGTCGGGGCCGCGCCGCGGCCGTATTAGCGCCGGAAGTGCGTAAACTGCTCCAGCCGCACAACCTCACGGCTACTTTCGGCAAAGGCGGCCCGCAGTTGCGCCTGACCACCGTAAATGGAGGCGTTACGGTGCAACAGGAGGGGGCCAAAGCGGAAGAAGCACCCGTTCCGCCCTCCCCAGCAGCGTCGCAAGAGGACGAGTAGAAATAGGGTGACAACTAACACGAGGGCTCCTTCATTCCGCAAATGCAGAGCGAAGGAGCCCTCGTTTCTGTCGCTGACTAGCTGCTAATACGTTCGAACGGTGTAGCCCACGCCAGAGTGTTGATTGGCGGCTGGTTCTTGGGGCGCGTAAGGATACCGCTTCAAGTACATATTTTGCTGGTGTTTCTGCCGGTCCCTGAGCAGCAGAGCCGTGCCAATCAAGGCCCCTAGCGCCACGCCGGCAATAGTGAGCTTGGTGGTTAGTGGATCAGATGTGGGGGCGGGCGGCAACGATGCCACGCCGTTGGCATCGAGGCGGGCCGGCTCCTGCACGTAGCGGCCTCTGGTGGGCATCGGAAAATGGTCGGCGAGGTGCTGCAAGCCTTCCGTGGCCGCCGAGCCAGTGATAGCCGGGCCGTGGCCGCAACCAATGGCCTCCGGGCGCAACACTGCCAACTTCTGTACCGATTCGCGCACCTGCTGCCAGTCGTAGTTGAAGGGCGCGCCGGCTACGCTGATTTTGGGCAGTTGCAACAACACGGAGGGCACCGACTCGTGGTTGGTCGTGGCGAAGGCGTCGCCACCCAGCAGCGTCCGGTCCGATTCGCGGAACAAGGCCAACTGGCCGGGTGCGTGGCCAGGCACGTGCAGCCAGCGCCAGCCCGGCAGAAACGGTACCTCTTCCGAATCGGTAGGGAAAACCTGCACGTAGTCGCTGAGCTGGAACGACTGCGGCGGGAAAAACCGGGCCACGAAAGCCAAGCTGCCGCCATGCTCCACGGTTGGGTCGGCGGGCGGATACACAGCGCGGGCCGTTAGAAAAGGCAGTTCCAGCGGGTGAGCCAGGATAGGCACTTTCCAGTGTTCAGCCAGGGCCTGGGCAGCGCCGGCGTGGTCCATGTGGCCGTGCGTGAGAAGTATGGCTTCTGGGTGCGTGCCGGGGTAAAAGAGCTTGTCGGCAACAGCCAAGATATCCTTTTCCGAACCCGGCAGGCCGGTATCTACCAGCACCCAGGAGCCGGGCGTGCTACTTTCCACGAAATACACATTGACAAAACGCTGAATGGTGAGTTGGTGCACACCAGGGGCTAATTCTTTCATCTTGTTTTGGTGGTTGGTGAGTAAGGCATGGCAGTAGTACGAGAACTTCGCCTAATAGGAGAAGGTTGGACTCTGCCTAAATGATAAAGTCAAGAAAACATGCCTCATACTCGCGCCTCGCCCGCTTGGCAACTCAATAGGCTGCATCAGCGAAGTGCCAACTCATCAATACTGCCAGGCAAGCCAATCAGATTAATCATGCTGAAATAGATAAATCAACCTTGGGTGGCAGGCCACAAAACAAAAAAGCCTCCCTGTTCGGGAGGCTTTTTTAATAGACTGAGAACTCAGGTCAGGTTACTGGCCAGTCGTGCTGCCACCGCCACCAGCGGTTGAGCCACCAGCAGTGCTGCCACCGGCAGTCGAGCCACCAGCCGTGCTGCCACCGGCAGTCGAGCCACCGGCCGTGCTGCCGCCAGCCGTGCTACCACCTGCGGTAGAGCCACCGGCGGTAGAGCCACCAGCCGTGCTGCCGCCAGCCGTCGAACCGCCACCGGCAGTAGAACCACCAGCCGTGCTGCCGCCCGACATATCGCCACCGGCGCCGCCCGACATAGAAGATGTGTCGGAGCTCATAGCACCGCCGGCATCAGAGGTTGAAGATTCGGTGGAAGTGCCCGAGGCGTCGCTAGTGCCGCCGCCAGCTTGGCTGCCTTCGCCGGCGTTGTTGCCGCCGCAAGAAGCTACAGAGAAAGAGGCTGCTGCCAGGGCAATAAACAATACTTTTTTCATGGTGTTGGTTGGTAAAAGTGAGGATTAAATTCAGGTTTAATGCTGAGCTACAGCAGGGTTACCTGTTGCTTTATACCTTTGCTCTTACGGAGGTAACCCGGAATAGGATAAAAATTCTTCGTTTAGTTATAACTGACGAGCTTGCCTATCCAGCTTTTTTGCAATTGTCAGGTTGTTAACTCGCTTAGCCGCAGAACTCTGATAACTCACATCCGACGAGGGTACTGGCGTCGTCAGGCGGGCAGATTGGCGCTCAATCTCCGGCCTACGGTTGGCAGCGCCAACCAGCAAAAGGTCTACGAGCACGAATACGCGAAGGAAGTTGACAAAGTGAAGCATGGAAGTTGAGTTGTTAGGTCAGTTGGAAGGGCTGTTTGGGGTCAGCCCCGCTCCGATACGGAATGCTTCATTTTCCGGCTAACAAATTCAGATTAAGATTTGGTGAATGCGAGTTGTAGCTCTGCAGTTCTGCTTTGAGCGAGTTCAACGATGTCTTGAGCAACTCAAAAAACTTATCTTCCAGCCCCAACTCACCCCACCCACTCATGGCCCACTCTGCCTTCCAAACGCCCGAGCTTAACCTCGAAGCCACCTCCTTCTCCAGTGCCACTCAACCGTCAGCCAGCTCCTCTTTCGTCACAGGCGCGGCCAGTGGGGGAGGGCGGCCCCTGTACCCGGAATTCAAGCCTACCGAAACCATCCGCGCCGCTCACGGCACCACGCTACGCTGTAAAACCTGGGAGGCCGAAGCCGCCCTGCGCATGCTCGAAAATAACCTCGATCCGGCCGTGAGCCTGGTCTACGATGAGCTGATTGTGTACGGCGGCGCTGGCCGGGCGGCCCGCAACTGGAAGGAATACCAAACCATAGTCAGCACACTCAAGAACCTCGAAGCCGACGAAACCATGCTGGTGCAATCGGGGAAGGCGGTGGGGGTGTTGCGTACGTGGGCGCACGCGCCGCGCGTGCTCATCGCCAACTCCAACCTCGTGCCCGCCTGGAGCACGCAGGAATACTTCGATGAGCTGGATAAGCAAGGTCTGATGATGTACGGGCAGATGACGGCTGGCTCCTGGATATACATTGCCACCCAAGGCATCGTGCAGGGCACCTACGAAACCTTCGCCGCCGTAGCCGACAAGCACTTCAACGGTACGCTCGCCGGCACCATCACCGTCACGGCTGGCCTTGGTGGCATGAGCGGCGCCCAGCCGCTGGCCGTCACGATGAACGATGGGGTGTGCCTTGTTATCGAGCCGATTGAGGCCCGCGTGCAGCAGAAAGTGCGCGAGGGCTACGTAGATGAGCAAGCCTGCGACTTGAACCACGCCCTAGAACTGTGCCAACAGGCCAAAGCTGCCGGCAAAGGCTGGTCGGTGGGGCTCATCGGCAATGCCGCTACCGTGCTGCCCGAACTGCTGGCCCGCGGCTTCCGCGCCGATATCGTGACCGACCAAACCTCGGCCCATGACCTGATGGACTACATTCCCGAAGGCGACATTGACGCGGTGTTGGCTCTGCGCCAGCAGCAACCCGAGGAGTTCAAACGGCAGGCGCTGGCTTCCATCGTGAAGCACGTCCAAGCCATTCTCGCCATGCAAAGCCAGGGCACCATCGCCCTCGACTACGGCAACAACTTGCGCGGCCAGGCCGAAAAAGGCGGCCTCAAAGTACGCGACGAGCACGGCCAGTTTCTCTACCCCGGCTTCGTGCCGGCTTACATTCGGCCGCTGTTCTGCGAAGGAAAAGGCCCTTTCCGTTGGGTGGCCCTCTCCGGCGACCCGCAAGACATTCTGCGCATCGACCGCGCCCTGCTCGAAACTTTCCCCGACAATCAGATGCTGCACCGCTGGATTGCTAAGGCTCAGGCCAAAGTGCCCTTCATTGGGCTGCCAGCCCGCGTGTGCTGGCTCGGCTACGGCGAGCGGGAGAAGTTCGGCTTGGTCATCAATGACCTTGTGGCCCGCGGCGAAGTGAAAGCACCCATTGTCATTGGCCGCGACCACCTCGACTGCGGCTCCGTGGCCTCACCTAACCGCGAAACCGAAGGCATGAAAGACGGCTCCGACGCCGTAGCCGACTGGCCGCTCCTGAATGCTCTAGCCAACTGCGCCTCCGGCGCCGATTGGGTGAGCCTGCACAACGGCGGCGGCGTGGGCATTGGCAACAGCACTCACGCGGGCATGGTGATAGTAGCCACCGGCACACCCGAAAAAGCCGAGCGTCTGCGCCGCGTCCTCACCACCGACCCCGGCATGGGCGTCTTCCGCCACGCCGACGCCGGCTACGAGCTGGCTCAGCAAGTAGCTCAGGAGCGCGGCGTGAAGATTCCGGGACGGGAGTAAGCAGATTACATAATGGATAATGATGACATCCGAGGCGTAAAAGGAATTTCCGCTCACATTGATAAGCTGACCAACTCCATTGAAAACGCTATTTCCAAGGAAGTATTTGCAACTGTCGTCACGCCAGTAGCCAGCAAGAGCTTAGCTCATAAATTGGATTGGGCTTTTGATTGGAAAAAGGAATTGCGCATGGCAAGTCGGGAGGTATTCCAATTGACTACCGAGGATAATCCAACCATTATACACGGCCTCATCAGTCTGGAGGAAATGCAGGGGTTCTTGTATATGCATCTGCTAGAAAGTGCCAGCTTCAACAAGGGCAAACAGAAGCTTTATCTCGGCGTGCCGGGTAATCTGGTAGCTTTTGCTTGTAAATTAGCGTTTGAGCGCGGGCACGATGGGTACGTGGCCTTTTTTTCCAAAACAGCGTTGTTACAGCATTATACCAATATCCTTGGTGCGACGCCCATTGGCGGCCAGCGTATGGCCATCGAATATAAGGCGGCCCGCAAGCTGGTCGCTCAATACTTCAAAGACTTCGAGTTTCCCAGTTAACTATAGCCATCCATGAACAAGAAACCAGGTATTGAACCCCGTGAGGTGGATTTGGTAGTTGAGCCTTCCGCGCCACTAACACCTCAGACTGCCCAGGAAATAGCGCGCTTTGTGGCCGCCAGCAAACAGCAGCAGAAGCGCCGTCGCCTTGGCGTAGCCGCCAAGCATCAACGCCAACTGCCCAGTACTAAATAATACACCCAACGTCCCTAACGCTATGTACACTCCCAGTCATTTCGCCGAAACCCGCCTTGAAGTGCTGCACGAGATGATGCGCAGCCACTCTCTGGCTACTCTAGTGGTGAACACGGCGGAGGGCTTGATAGCAAATCATATTCCGCTGCTACTCGACCCGCAACCGACGCCCTACGGCACGTTGCGCGGCCACATTGCGCGGGCCAATCCGCTGTGGAAACTGGTGGATGCCCAGACGCAGACACTCGCTATTTTCCAGGGGCCGGATTCCTACCTCACGCCCGGCTGGTACCCCACCAAGCACGAAACCGGTAAAGTGGTGCCCACCTGGAACTACGTGGTGGTACATGCCCACGGCCCGTTGCGCATCGTCGCCGACGACCCGGCCTGGCTCCGGGAGCACCTGACGCAACTCACTGCCCAGCACGAAGCGTCTCGCCCGCAGCCGTGGCAACTGACCGATGCCCCAGCTAATTTCATCGACGGTCTGGTAGCCGCCGTGGTGGGCATTGAAATTCGTATCGACCGGCTGGAGGGTAAGTGGAAGACCAGCCAGAACCAGACCGAGCGTAACCGCACCGGCGTGGCCGAAGGACTAACCGAGCGCCAGCAACCGCACGACGCGGCAATGGCGGCATTAGTAGCGCCAGCTAAATAGCGGCTATCGTTAGCGTCCGGTTCTTCCATGTGCGGATTCACTTAACCAAAGGAATAGTTTGCTCCTCGTTGGGGTTTGCTTTCGTACCTTCCAAAAAAGCAGGATATGACGCTCGTACTAATAGAAGTGCCCAACGAAGAAGCCATTGCGGCATTACGACAGCAAAAAGATGTGCGCGTGGTAGGAGTTGTTTCCGAGCCTGAAGCAGCGAATGCTCCGGCCATAGTCGTTGCGCCACCTATGCGCAAATCGTCGGTAGCCAGCCTGATTGGTAGCCTATCACCCGAGGCTGGCGAGCGTATGCTTAAAGGCGTAACGGAAATGCGCGACGAATGGGAACGGGAGTCTTAATCGATACTAATGCGGTAATTGAGTTTCAAAGCGGACAGTTGCCCACTGCTACTCTGCAATGGATGGTGCAGCTGGTCGATGGCGGCTGGGGTTTTCTTTCCGTCATCAACCGGATTGAATTGCTAATCAAACCCGGTACGGCCGCCGAAGAAACCGCCTTGCGGCAATTCATCAATAGTTGCGTGGAACTGCCGCTCAATGAGTCCGTTATTCAGCAAACCATCCGTCTGCGCCAGCAGCACCGCGTGAAGCTGCCCGACGCCATTATTGCCGCTACGGCCCTTGTCTACGGCCTGCCGCTGCTCACGCGCAACACCACCGATTTCAACGCCCTGCCGGGCTTGGCCGTGCTCAATCCTCACGATCCGGCGCAATTACCCGCCGTACTCTAGAACTGACGAGCGGTACGCTCTTTCCTTGTCGTAGTACCGGCTTCTCAATTCGTCGTTCGTATGCTCAAAAAATTATTCCTGTCACTACTGTTGCTGGCTTTTACCAGTGTAGCCGTGCGGGCGCAAACCGGCTGCGCTACGCCCATTCTGAAGGTGTTGCACAACGGCGAGGAAATACCCGCCACTGGCAGCCCCTTGTTTCCTAGTGTCCGGCTGCAACTAGTTCCCGCTCCTGATTGCATGGGCCAGGAAAGCTACCAGGTGAGCAGTGTTGAGCTGACGCTGGTACACAACGGGCGGCCCGCCATGCCTACTATACTGGTGAATCGACCCCAACTAGACTTGCGGCCCTGGATGAGCATGTACCAGCCGGGCGACCATATTATCGTCTTTATCCCGTATCAAAACCTGACCATAATATCTGCCGACGGCAGGCAAAAGCCTTACCCGAAGCCGCTCACGCCCAAATACAAGCACCTCGACATTGCCACCGACGACTCCAAGGGCATCAGCTTCATTTGGAAGCTACAAAAGTGACTTACTTAAGATAAGCCTGCGTCAATCTACTTATCACACGCTACAATCTATATGGGAGAAAGTGAGGCTTTCCAATTAATCCTGGCGAACGTGAACAAACACATTCGTCTCACGGAGACAGAAGAGCTTTGTTTTACCTCGCTACTTCGATTAAAAACGGTCAAGAAGAAAGCTTTTTTGCTGACCGAAGGGGAAGTGAATCTGTACCAAAGCTTTGTGATTAGTGGAGGGCTTTGTACCTACCAAGTAGATGCTAAGGGGAAAGAACACATTCTGACTTTCTCGCTGGAGAATTGGTGGGTTGGTGATTTGCATAGCTTTCTAACTGGAACACCAACGCCCTACTTCATTGAAGCTCTCGAAAACACTGTACTCCTGCAAATCAGTAAGCCGAAGCTAGAAAGTCTGTACGAGCGAGTTCCCCAATTCAACAAGTTCTTCCGCCTCATGCTGCAAAGTGCTTTTATTGCCCAGCAACAGCGGATTATGCAGAATATTTCTGATTCGGCTGAGGAACGTTACGTGAAGCTGATTCAGAAATACCCTCATTTTGAGCAGCGCATTCCACAAAAAAAGTTAGCTGTGTACTTGGGCATAACGCCCCAGTTCTTAAGCATGCTTCGCAATAAGTGGGCTCAGCAAGGTGCTTCTTCAAGTAGTTGAAGTTTCTTGCGGGCCTTCCGGCTTTGCTTTGTCTGAACCTTAACCAACAGAACAATGCGTACCGGAAAAACGAACAGAGCCCTCCTCATGATAGAGTTTCAGAACGATTGGCTGGATGCCAACGACACGCTAAACCAGTACATGCAAGACCGGGAGCAGCTGGAAGCTTCCATCAACAACGGAAAAACGGCCTTGGCTTTTGCTCGGGAAAACGACTGGCACGTAATACATGCCGGCTACCATTTCAATGAAGGCTATCCAGAGCTTGGCCAGAAAGAGCAGGGGATGTGGGGCCTAATCAAGAAAACCCAGACCTTTCAGATCAACCAGAAAGGCAGCGCAGCCTTCCCTGGTTTCGAACCAGCACCGGACGAGTTTGAAGTAACGGGCCGGACGGGAGTCAGCTGCTTTTCAGCGTCTAATCTGGACGCTTACCTGCGTAACAACCAGATTTCGGAGCTTTATTTGGCTGGGTACGCTACCCACGCCTGCGTAGAATCCACGTTTCGAGACGCGCATGATCGGGCGTATGAAGTAACTGTGCTATCGGATGCCTGCGCTACCTTCACCAAAGCAATGCAAGACTATTTTCTGGAAAACATAGTCTATGCGTTTGGTCAGCAAATGACCACGCAAAAGTTTACAAGCCAGTTGAAAGCGAAGGAATAAGGCTCGTGTGGTAGCCGTGACTTGCCTTTATCCCCGCCCCGCCAGCACCTCCCGCACCGGCGTCCACCGGATTTCCGGGTAGCGGGCGTTGTCGAGCGGCTCCAGTTTCGGGAGGCCGCTGAACATGTTGTGCAGGTATTGCATGCCCTGCCAGGGCGGAAATACGTCGTTGGTGCCGGGCGTGAGGGCCTTGGTTGCTTTGATGAGCGTGCCGAAAGCGCCCAGGCTACCCACCCGAAACAGGCGAAACTCCTGCCCCGTGGCGGTGCTGGCCGCCGCTTGCAACCCGCGGATGCTTTGCACGTCGCCGGCTACGCGCAGGTGACGCGGCGTGGTGGGGTCGAGGGCCGCGGCGGCAGTGAAGGTGGCCGTATCGACCATCGTAGTGAAGTCCAGTGGCTGGTCGGCGTCGCCCCAGTACACCACCCGGCGCGGACCGAACAGCACCACCGGCGCTGTGCCTTTGAGCAAGTCCGTGAACATGCCGTTGAGGATGGACGTGGCCCGGATGGACGCTGCATCCAGGTGTTGGGCAAACTCCCGGCGCAGATCGAGGTTGCGGTTGGAGCCAGGGGGCAGCTTCGTGAAATCAATGGAAAAATCGGACGGAATGAAGCGCGGTACGCCCGCCGCTACGGCCGCCTCCAGCAGCCGCTTCTGCGCCTCCACTATCACGTCGCGCAGCCCCGACAGCGCCGACACCACGCAGGTTGCGCCCGCGCAGGCTTGCGTCAGTTCCGTTACATTCCCGTAGTCTACCTCCACCACGGAGGCGCCTTGTAGCCCCAGGGAAATAGCCTCCGCCTTGGAGCCCGCTCCTGGGCGCACCAAGGCCCGCACGCTGGCGCCGCGCCGGAGCAGGTGGTGGGCAATGAGTAGGCCCAGCGCGCCGGTGGCGCCGGCTAGTACAATGGTGGCCGGTGCTTTATGGAGGCTGTTGAACGGAGCGGTTTGGGGCGCTGCTGGTGAGGTAGGGTGGTTGTCGTGCATAAAATCTGCGGTGGCTTATGTAGCAAGCTCACCAGGAAATGGTAGTACCACTTGGCCTGCCGGAAAGTTGTGTCTTGCTGATGTTGCCGCAAAATGAGTATCTAGAGTCGTCTTACTCTTAATCCGCGCGACCAAGATGAGAAGCTGGCCCATCCTCCTCCTACTGGCAAGCGGCTTGCTGCTCGCGGCACGTAGCGGCCCCACGCAAACCCCCAACCAGGTAACCATCCTGTTCGACGCCTTCGGCCAGTCGGCTAAGCTGCAACAGGACTGGGGCTTTGCCGCCCTGATCGAGTACCAGGGCAAGCGTATCCTGTTCGACACGGGCAACAACGCAGACAAGTTCGCCGCCAACGTCAAGACCCTGGGTGTCGACCTGACCCGGCTGGATTTCGTGGTCATCTCGCACCGCCACGGCGACCATACCGACGGGCTGCGGCACCTGCTCAAAGTCAACCCCAAGGTCAAAGTCTACACCCCCGACGACGAGTATTTCGGCTCCCCGGCACCGCCCGCGGCTTTCTTCCGCAACAAGGCGCCATCGTTGCCCCCGCAGATGCGCTACTTCAATGGCGGAGCAATACCCAGCAACCTGCCGCACGGCAGCCCCTGGCGCGAAGCCAACATCACCCGCGTCGATAGCACCCGGGAAGTGCTGCCTGGCTTCACGCTGGTGCGCAACCTGGCGCCGCGGGACAAGCCTTTCCCAGAAACCCCGGAGCTTTCCCTCGCCATCCAAACCCCACAGGGCCAGGTGCTGGTAGTCGGTTGCTCTCACCCCGGCATCGAGCAGATTCTGGCTTCGGTGGCGGCCAAGCAGAAGCCTGTGCAGCTGCTCATTGGCGGGCTGCATCTGGTGCAGACGCCCCCGGCCGAGCTTAACCGTTTGGCCGGTGCGTTGCACGACGAGTGGAAGGTGGTGCGCGTCGCCCCCGGCCACTGCACCGGAGAAGCCGGCTTCGCCACCCTGCAACAGCAATTCGCCGCACAATACACTTATGCCGGGCTCGGCACCGTCATTCCGCTGCCCTAATGCCGCTAGCCTGGGCTCCACGAAATGCTCGTGCCGAGTGGTCTGCCATGCGTAACCGGGCCAGAACCAGGCACACTACCGCGCCCGTGGACCTCTCCCCAAAAGGGAGGGGTGCCAGTCGACAACTAAGTCGTTGAACGCACCCCTCCCTTTTGGATTCCGCGCATCAAGCGGCGTGGGACGGGGGAGGGGTCCACGGACAGTGACCCACGAACCGCTCTAATGACCCACAGCTAAAGCCTCAGTACTCAAATCCCCGTGGGCTTGCCGTCCAGGCTGCGGACGTTCTTTTCCTGCCAGTATTCCTGCACCAGCTCCGGCCCGCGCTTTTCCATCGAGCGGTTCAGGTCGTTGCGGTCGGCGCGGTAGTCGAGCAGGGGTACGGCCGTGCCGCAGGAAGTCGTTACCAGGTCCACGTCGACCACCACAATCTGCCGGGCGCCGGGCAGCGCCGGAAACAGCGGCAGCAGCTCGGTCCATTGCGCGTCGCGGGGGTGGTACACGGTGCCCGTGCCGTAGAGGCGCAGAATGTTGGGCTTGCCCTCAAAAGCGCACCACATGAGCGTGATGCGGTTCAGCTCGCGTAGGTGCGCCGCCGTTTCGTTGCCGCTGCCCGTCAGGTTGAGCCAGGCCACGCGGTTGCTGCCGAGCACCCGCAGGGTATCCTGGCCCTTGGGCGAAACGTTGACGCGGCCATCCGGCGCGGCCGTGCCGACAAAAAACACGTGCTGCTGCTCAATGAAGGCCTGAATAGCCGGCTCTATTTCAGTGAATTGCTTGGCCATGCGGTAGGAGGGAGGCGAAAGTAAAAGGGCGTCCTGCTTTATCTGGCGTCTGCTTGCCGAAGCAGGATGGTCAAAGTAGCAGAACAACCTCTAGAAAGAAAAGCGAATGGTTGGGTAGCGCTGCGTAAGATAAAGCACGAATAGAAACCGCGCTCAGTGCGGAGTCGGAATGGGGCCTGCTCAGCAGCATAGTGGCGGGCACCCGCCTGAATTACTTACCGTTTCGCCAGCGAGCATCGCAAGCCCGCCACCACCCAATGCCGCCTCGATAGGGTTCATCGCAAGCTCGTCAGCCGGCATTACAAGTTCGTCAGCGTGCATCGCAGCCTCGCTATTGGTCGTCGCAAGCTCCCCAACGTTCGTTGCGGCCTCGCCAGTGGTCATAACAAGGTCGCAAGCTGGCATTGCAAGCTCGTCAGCGGGCATAACAAGCTCGCTAGCGGCTCATGTCACCCCCAACAGCTGCTCATGACGGCCCTGTAGCAAACTTTGCCACCTCGGCAGCGCGTAACAGAAAGGCCAGACTCCGCGCTGAAACCAACTCTCGGTTGCGGAGCATCGAGCCCCAGCGGGGCGACATATCGGTGGAATCATCGCCCGCAACACTGGATAAAGCCCCATCGGGCCGACACCAACCGTCCCACGATTTGGTGCCGCCCCGATGGGGCTTTGTCTACCTTCATGACTCCTATTTCCACCGATATGCCGCCCCACCGGGGCTCAACTGCCGACTCCGTAATTGACTAAAAACCATTTACAGTCTATTCATGAAGCCGGATGAGATGACCGTTCTGTACAAAAACCAGTCGTGGATGTACAGTTTGCTAAAAGATGAGTCTTCGGATGTGTACTACCTAGAGGTAGTCTGCGGTTCCACCTTCCTATACAATGTGTACCTGCGCCTCACCAACGAAGAAGTAGCCACCTTCCTGCCCGATATAGCCGTCGACAAGGAGCATCACATGACGGCCTTCGCCAAGCAGGTGATGCACTACGGCGCCCACGAAATTGCCGGGCGGGAGTACTTGCGACAATCCTAGGGCGGGCCGAAAGCAGATGATGCAACGAAGACTATATTCGTGTCGTAGCCACGACGCACACACACTTTCCTTATGCTGTCCGATGACCCCGCCGCTTTCACGCGGACCAGCAAGTACATTCCTGACTTGGCTCCTGAGGTGGCTTACCTTGTGAAGCCGGATTTTTTCTATGGCTCGTACAGCAAGCCCGAACCCAACGACCTGCGCACCAAAGTGGTGAAGCTCGCAGTGCCCCGGCAAGCGCGCCGCCACATAGTGCTGAGCGCCGCAGCGCAGGGCCAGGAAACCGAGTTGGTGCGCTACTACACCTCCATAGTTCGCGCCGCCGCACAGCACCGCAAGCAGCTGAAAGAGCTTCAGCATTACTTCTGGATGCGGCCCGTGCTGCTCAGTCGCGGCGAGGTAGTTCTCTCCTTCCCCTGGTACGATAGCTTTCCCGAAACCGAACTCCTGCTAAAATGCCTGCTCGACCCAACCCCGGAAAAGCTGCTCTACACCGACATGGACCAGGGCTGGTCTAGCGCCGCCTACGCCATCTCCGACCAGGTGTATTTCCTGGAGGGCGACGATGATGGCAAAATAAGTACGGCCTGCTACACCGACCGGGCCCGGCTCCAACAAGCTGCCGCCGCGGCCTTGGCCCGCACCCGACAACAACTGGAAATAATCGTCAAGCAAGTCGGGCAGGACTTCTGGCGGTTTCGGGCCTAAACCGGCCTGCTTCAGGCATCATCAAAAAAGCAGCACTTCTACGTAAGCCACCGCACGGAGAGTACCCTTCAGCCGCTATCCGTAGTCAGCTGCCGCACCATTTTCGCTGTTGTTTAAGCGTAGCGTCCTGGTAATTTTCAATCTTTACCTTTCAAGCCGTAACGCCTAACACTCAACCAAAACCATGCGCTCCGCCCCCTACAAAGAGCAAGCTGCCCCGCACCTGCAACGCGCCCGCGCCGTAGTAGCCGCCCGAGCCGCGCAACCGGGCGGTTGGCAGGTATCGGATGTGGTGGACGCGGCCGGGCACCAGTACGTGGATCTGGTGATGGAGGGCGGTGGGGTGTTAGGCGTGGCGCTGGCTGGCTACGTGTACGTGCTCGAAGAGCTGGGTGTGCGCTTTCTGCGGCTCGGCGGCACGTCGGCGGCGTCCATCAACGCGCTGCTGATGGCGGCGGCCGGCCCAGTGGAGGCGCGCAAAACCGACCGCATCATGGATGTGCTCATCACCCAAGACTTATCGGTGTTCGTGGATGGCGACGCCGACGCGCGCGGTTTTCAGCAGACGTTGGTTGGCAATAGCTCCATGCTGCGCTACCTCTGGACCGGCGCCCAGGTGATCGACAATTTCACCAACGATTACGGCCTGCACCCCGGCACCACTTTTCTGAACTGGCTGCGCGCCGTGATGACCGATTGGGGCGTGGGCACCGTGCGCGACCTCTACGCCACCACCCGCACGCTGGCGCCTGGCCAGCTCCAACTCCGCGACGGCCGGCCCTACGCCCCCGCCGGGCCGGTACGGCTGGCGCTGGTCGCGGCCGATATCACCACCAAAACCAAGGCCGTGTTTCCCGAAATGGCTCGCCTCTACTACGCCGACCCGCTGGCCGTAAATCCTGCCGATTTCGTGCGAGCGTCCATGTCGGTGCCGCTGCTGTTTCACCCGTACCGAGTGGCAGACCTGCCCAACGCCGGCCATTGGCCCTGCCCGCGCTGGCACGACATGGCCGGCTACACTGGGCCGGTGCCCGAAGCCGTGTACTTCCTCGACGGGGGCATCATGTCGAACTTTCCCATTGACTTGTTTCACGAGCGGCACCGGCTGCCGGTATGCCCCACCTTTGGCGTAAAGCTGGGCCTGAACCGTGCCCGGCCCAACCCGGTGGGTAAGTTCACGGAGTTGCTGAGCGCTATGTTCAACGCCGCCCGTCACGTCCACGACTACGACTTCATCGCCCGCAATCCCGACTTCCGCCACTTAGTCGCCTGCGTTGATACCGCGCCCTACAACTGGCTCGATTTTCACCTGCCCGAAGCCGACAAGCAGGCCTTATTCGCCGCCGGTGCCCGCGCCGCCGCCGATTTCGTTGCTAGCTTCGAATGGCCTGCCTACAAAGCGCTGCGTCAGCAGCTCGTGGAAGTTAACCGCGCCGCCGATGAAGCCCTATCGGCCGACACAGCTATTTGAAAAGCTGCATTAGGGTCTCGCAAACTAGCTTCGTATCTATCTTCATCGCCCCAAGCATCGCCCCAGGCTAGTTATGATGATAGGACTGTACTTCCCTCCACGAGTGAAACAAGCTCTGATCCTGGCGCTGGCACTGCTCGTAGCCGGTTGTGTCGGCAGCAACTTACCGGCCACCTCCTCAGTTTCAGCCAGTACCGCCCCTACGGCCTCAACCGAGCCCCAAACCACTCGCCTCGACTTGTTGGATAAGGCTCGCAACCGTGCGGTGCCGGTGATGCTCTATCTCCCATCTGTGGGTGCTACCTCGAAGCGCGCCAAACCTAAGCTGGCTCTACTCAGCCACGGCTACGGCGGCCAGAACACCGGCTACTCGTTCATCGCCCGTACGCTGGTGGCGCATGGCTACGTGGTGGCCAGCGTGCAGCACGAACTACCCACCGACGAGCCTCTGCCGCAAACCGGCATTCCGCAGATAGTCCGGCGCCCCAACTGGGAGCGGGGCGTGCACAACCTGCTGTTCGTGCGCCAGGAAATAGAGCGGCTGCATCCCGAAATAGATATCAAGCACCTGCTGCTGGTAGGCCACTCCAACGGCGGCGACATGAGCGTGCTCTTCACCGAGCAGTACCCGGAGCTGGTAGAGAAAGTCATTTCCCTCGACAACCGGCGCCTGCCGCTGCCCCGCACGCGCCAGCCGCGCATCCTGTCCATCCGCTCCACCGACCAGCCCGCCGACGAAGGCGTCCTGCCAACTCCGGCCGAGCAAGCCACCTTCGGCATCATTATTACCAAGTTGCCCAACACCATCCACAACGATATGTGGGATGGCGCCACGGAACCCCAGAAACAGGAAATGACCCAAATTATTTCTCGCTTTCTAGAAGGCTAGAGCAAGACAAAAGTTAGAACCAGAAGCCAAAAGCTAGCCTCAGAACTACTCCTGCGAAGTATTCTGCTGAAACTGCTCCTCTTGCTCCTCAATGGTATCGAGCACCTTTTCTGGCTGCACATCCTTTTCCAGCTCCGTAATTTCCGGGTCTTGCGCTTCCTCAATACCCAGCTTCTTGGCCATCTCCGCCACCAGCGTGACGAGCCGCGTAATCTCGTGTTCACTTAGCAGGCTCACTTGCAAGTTCAGTTCCGCCCGCTTATCGGCCTGCGCCGCCATCCGGTTTTGGCTGATGAGCACGAACGTGGAAAGGAAAATAGCTTCCACCGAAGCAAACATAGCCAGCACCACAAACGAAGGGTCGAGCGGATTCAGGCCCAGCCAGCCCAGGTTCCAGCAAATCCAGATGCCAAACAAAGCTAGGTGAATGAAGACGAAGGCCAGACTACCCGTGAAAGTCGTGACGGCGTCGGCTAGCTTATCCGGCCAGGTTTTGCGCTTCTCTTCGGCCTGCCTACGCTTGAGCAGCTCCGCGATATTACGCTCCACCACGTGCGCCATACCCAGGCCCTGAAAGGCACGCTGCTTGGGGTTAGATTCCATTGATTGTGTTTGATATTGCTTCAAGCACCGCGTGGCACCACGCACTACTCGTACATCTGTTAGGCGGCCTGAGCATGAGTTCCGATGTGCCGCCACTCATACTCCAGCATGCTCATCTCCACCATCGACCAGTATTCGTCGTGGTAGCGCACTACGTCGCGCAGCGTGCCCTCGCGCTGGAAGCCGCACCGCTCGTAGCAGCGAATGGCGGCGTGGTTGAAATCGTAGACACCCAGGCTGAGGCGGTGCAGGCCCAGCTCCTCGAACCCAATGGCTGCAATAGCTCTCATCATGGCCTGGCAGTGGCCCTGGCCCCGCGCTGCCGTATTGCCAACTAGCACGCGCGTAATGCGGCCCGCCTTGTTGTGCCGGCTGATACCACCTAGCGAGATATGCCCCACCACATCACCAGTACCCGTGTCGATGGCCTTGTACACGAAGACGTCGGACTGCTGCGGGTCATTGGCTTCTTGAATGTACCAGCGGAGTTTATCGGCAGTAAGTGGAAACGAAAACAACGACCCAGACCACTCCTTGAGCAGCCGCTCGTTGTTGATCCAGGCAATAAGCTGAGGAAAATCGGCTTCGGTAAAAAGCTGTAATACAATCATAAAAGCAAGATGAAGCAAACGAGACGTAGATTAAGAAAACGGGCTACCAGGCACAGCCATGCCCCAGCTTAGACGCTCATGGTCAGGCCAGTTCCCCACCAGACTCTGGCACTGATGAGTAGTGGCCGGAGCAGGTTCGCATCGGCGTACCGAAAAAGCCAAGAGCACGCGCAAGAAGCAGTTTCCTAACCGGCGAGCTAGCTCTGTGCTAGTACGCTTTGCTAGTTCCCAGAGTGCTTGCGAAACTCATTTTTGCGTACTTACTACCCGCAAATCCGTACCTGCCGTAGCTGCTCCCGAGTACTACGTAGGAGGAGAAGACGCACGAGAAAACTAGCAGCGCGTTAATGGTTTGCTCGGCTCGAATTACAAAACGAGGCCGCGAGTAGCGGGAAGCCTACGGCCCGTTTATGCGGCGGATATAGAGACATCTAAAAAATAAGGTGTACGTTTGTCACGTCCAAGGCAAATTGCCTCGTATCACTACCATTGATTCGCGTGCTGAATAATAGTAGAGTTTCGTTGTCAGTTGCTTCATCCATTCATTTCCTAGCATCATGGCAACAGGAACAGTAAAATTTTTCAATGAAACCAAAGGGTTTGGTTTCATCAACGACGCCACCACCGGTCAGGACGTATTCGTTCACGTAACGGGTCTCATCGACGAAATCCGCGACAACGACAAGGTTGAGTTCGAGGTAGAAGAAGGCCGCAAAGGTCTGAACGCCGTGAAAGTACGCCGCGCGTAGTTTCCCGTACCGCCTAAAAGAGAAGGAGCATGCTACCCAGCATGCTCCTTTTTTTGCCTCATTTGCTGCGCGGTTATGAGCAGTAAAAAAGCCTTTCTTGGGGGTAGAAAATGGGTTTTGCGGGAGCTTTCTAGGCGCTCGGGGTGTTGTAAACTACTATGACGCAAGCCCAGTTGTTTCCCTCTCTCGACATCCTTCCGGCCCCCATTGCGCCGCGCGAACATTCAGCCAAAGTGTGGCTGCCCAAGCGTGTCGTGTTCACCCCCGATGCTCTAGAACAGCCTTTCGGCCAGCAGATCCTGGAGCGCGTCACGGCGCAGGATCTGGAAGTGGAAATTCTCAAGAACAACCGCATGACCGGGCTGCGCGGCGAAGACGCGCGCGACACCTACCGTCGGGCCAAAAGCACGCTGGCCGTGGTGTGCGCCCCACCTAGCGCGCTGCGTTTGCAGCCCACGCCGCCTTCCGCCGACTGGCAAATGAACTTGGCCGAGGGCTGCCCCGCTCACTGCCAGTATTGCTACCTAGCTGGTAGCCTGCAAGGCCCACCCGTAGTGAAAGCCTTTGCTAATCTACCGCAGCTGTTGCAGAACACGCAATCCTACGAGCAAGCGGGCCGCCTCACTAGCTTTGAGGTAAGCTGCTACACCGATGTGCTCGGCATTGAGCACCTCACCGGCAGCCTGGCCGAGTGCATCCGTTACTACGGTGAGCGAGAGGGGGCCCGTCTGCGCTTCGTGAGCAAGTACAACCACGTAGATTCTCTGCTCGACCTGCCCCACCACGGCCGCACTCGCGCCCGTTTCAGCTTGAACGCTGAGCCGGCCGTGCGCAAGCTCGAAGGTGGCACGGCTTCCGTCGAGGCGCGGCTGCAAGCGTTGCGCAAGCTGGCCTTGCCGCGTGAGCAGGGGGGAGGTGCGTATCCGGTAGGCGTAGTACTGGCGCCCATCATGCCCATTCCCGACTGGCAAAACGAATACCGCCGCCTGTTCGACCGTATAGCCACCGCCCTGGATTTCGACTGCGACCTGACCGTGGAGTTCATCACGCACCGCTTCACGCCCGGCTCCAAGGATGTGCTGTTGCAATGGTACCCTAATACCACCCTGGACCTAGAAGAAGCAACCCGCGCCGTGAAGCGTAACAAGTTTGGCGGCACCAAATACGTCTACCAGCCCACCGACATGCGCCAACTCAAAGAGTTCTTTTACGCCGAGTGGCAGCAGCGTTTCCCCAACGCCCCGGTGCTGTACTGGACGTAAGTCCTCGCGGCTCGGCAGCTATTCAGCCTTGCTTCAGCGCTAGTCTACCAAAGCACTAACCCCATTCGGTTCGATGGTTGAAAACCTCGGTATCGGGTGGGGTTAGGCGCTTTTAACGAAGCGAATCAACTCCCGAACCTGATTGAGAAACTGCGCATCCTCTGAGAGCCGCGCAATAGCCGAGGCCGATTGACGAGCCAGGTCTTCGTGGTCGCGGCTGTTTTGACGAGTCTCTTTTTCTAGGCTGGCGTCGAGACGATCCAGGTGGCGCTGGAGGCTGGCGATGGTCTGGGCTTGGGTGTAGGCCCAGGAGTCAACTTGTTCCGCATCGATGGCGGCGTGCACCTCTTGTAGCTTGTACTCAAGATCTTCTACCCGGCTGCGCAGCTCTACTACGTCTTCGCGAGGGTAATGAATCTGGTGGGTGAGAGATTGCAGGCGCCGGCTCAGGTGCTCGTAGCCGCGCTGGGCGGGCCGCGCCAGCGTGAGGGCGAGAGCGGCTACGGCGGCGGGGTAGCCCACCGCAATAACTCCGTAGTAGGCCAGTGCAAATAGTACCACCGCCGAGAGCAGGTGCAGCCCTACGGCTAGCAGCAAGAAGCGCCAAGACAACCGGCGCGCAAAAGCCACGGCTTCTTCCTGCACCATAATGCCTTTCTCGCGCGAGATGCGGGCTTCTTCCAAAAAATCTTTGGCGGTGAAATGCGTGTTCCAGGGCAGCACCGTGACGGCGGCCAGCCACCAAAAGATGGCAATTCCAATCACCCAGTCGATGAGGGTGCCGGTGGAAATATGCAAGAACTGCAACCCCGTGAATGCGAGTAGCACCAGCAGGGTAAGGCCGGCCAACGTGGCTGGAAAACTGCGAAAAGGCATACAAAACAAAGCTGAAGCGGAAACGAAGAATACAGTGTCCGCTAAATATAGTTGAGTTTCAGTGTCAGGGCCTAACGCCTCCTGCTGTAGCTTGGGCAGAGGGTAGAAAATTCACCCACCCAAAACAGCATCAGTTACCATCAAGAAGGATGCAGCTATACAGTGTAGAGGCAAAGCCGGCCAGCCATAACGCGCTGCATGTCTTTCGAAGACTTCCAGCGCGGCTCCCGCACCTACTGGCTACTTATTAATTTGCCGACAGCCACTGCTGCGCCGCCAGTTCGTCTATAAAAACCCCAACCTGAAAAGGGAGGTCATTTTGAGAGCGGAATTGAGGCATTTCGCCGTGGCTTTCGAGTTCGGTCAGCAGCATCGGCGACACCAGATACGCTAAGTAAGTACGCTTGCCCGGCTGGTCGTCGGGCTGGGGAAAGAAGGTGGTGAGAAGTCCCGGTTGGTAGCAGGAATTGCGGCGTAAGTCGATGAGCCAGTGCTGGCAACCAAAATCGTTGGCCGCGTCGAGCATAAGAGAATAGGCTTCCTGGGCTTCGGTAGGCGCTAAGGGCCGCAACACACGATTAATGATAAAACATGTGTCGTCGCGGTAGCTCAGATCCAGGTAGTTCCGGGCGGGTAAAACGTGATACATGCCGGGTAAAAATTAAGGTTGCCAAATTAGCTGTACGGTAAGCTCAACACTTGGTTGGACCAGACGAGGGGATAGTGCGGCTTGAGCAGTTTCTTTGCGGTTCATATTCCGACAATTACTGCTTATGCAATCCGCCACCACCGTATTTCTGGTCCGGCCCGCCCGCTTTTCTTTCAATGCTGAAACGGCCCTCTCCAACCATTTTCAACAGGCTATAGTCGGCCTCGGCGAAGACGACGTGCAAGCGCGCGCCTTCGCTGAGTTTGATGGCATGGTGAAGAAACTGCGCGGGAAAGGCATGCACGTGCTGGTATTCGACGACACAGCAGACCCGCCCAAGCCCGATGCCGTGTTTCCCAACAACTGGCTCACGCTGCACCCCGATGGCCGCGTGCTGCTCTACCCGATGTGCGCCCCCAACCGCCGCCCCGAGCGCCGCCCCGATCTTCTGGAAGCTCTGCGCCGCGACTTTCAGATAACGGAGGTGCTAGACCTATCGGCGCACGAGCAGGAGGGGCGGTTTCTGGAAGGCACTGGCAGCATCATCTTCGACCATGTACACCGAGTAGCCTACGCCTGTCTCTCGCCCCGCACCGACGCGGCGTTGTTCGCGGAAGTGGCCGCGCAGCTAGGCTACCGGCCCGTAGCATTCCGTGCCGACGACGCGCAAGGGCAAGCCATTTACCACACCAACGTAATGCTGTGCGTGGGCGCCCGTTTCGCGGTGATATGCCTGGAAAGCATCCGCAATGCGCAGGAGCAGGCCGCCGTGGTGGAGTCGCTAACGGCTACGGGCCACGAGATAGTGGATATTTCGCTGGCGCAGGTGGCGCGGTTTGCCGGCAATATGCTCACGCTCCAACCCGCCACTGGCCCAGAATTGCTGGCCCTCTCGCAAAGTGCCTACGATGCTCTGACGCCAGCGCAACGCCACGCCCTGAGCGCCTACGTGGAATTGCTGCCGCTGCCCATTCCCACCATCGAAACTATTGGGGGCGGCAGCGCGCGGTGTATGTTGGCGGAGGTGTTTTTGCCAAGCCGCCCCTTCTGATTTTCAAAACAAAGTAGTGATGTGATAGGAGCAACTGGTACGTCCCGTAGCCAGTTGGGCAATCAATAGAAGCTACTCATCCGCTTGAAACTGCCCTCCTCCGCCAGTGGAAAGGCCTTGGCCGATGTAGTTCAGCGGTCAAGGCCGACGATTAATAACTATATAATAATGAAAAGGCCACGACCCTGATAACTTGTTGATGGCTAGTTAGGAAAAAGAAAATTCTGGTTTTCCGAAGATCTGAATGCACATCTACACATGGGAATATCTAGCTTGATACAGCCTGGACTTTACCCATACTGTTGAACTTTGCCCTACCTTAGAATTATCAATCTTTTATATAGCCGTATGAGTGATAGTCTGGAGTATATAGTCTCAGGGGCTTTGATGACGTGCAGCGAAGGAGCTGTACCCGCTCCTTTCACGGCGACGCCCCGCAAGACCAAGATATCGGGGAAAGTGGCCGGCAACGAGTCGGATCGTGGGTCTCTGACGAACATTCCTTCCTTCATTATTTGTAAAAAACTGACGCAGCAGGCCGGCGGCAACCCTGTTCCCTGCGTGCCCGCCCCGCAGCCGTGGCAGAAAACCTACCCGGCCAAAGTAGGCGGCGCCAAGGCGCTGGTTATGATGTCGTGCCTGCGTTGCTCGGCGGGGCAGGGGCTGGTCGAGTTTTTATCATCCGGGCAGATTCCCTTGTCGGCGCAAATGCTAGGCGAACTTCAGGAAGCTCGAAAAAGCGGCATGGAAGCCCTGCTACAAGCCGACCGGGAACGGAAATCCGTGGGGGAGGCGGGCCTGCTAGAAGGAATGGTGCCGGTGTGGGGCAGCGGCCGCGATTTGGTACACAGCGTGCAGACCGGCAAACCCGGCGAGGCCGTGGTCAACGGTGGGTTTCTGGTTTGGGATGTGGTTTCCGTGGCCGCCGGGCTGTTTAGTTTTGGCACCGCTACGGCGGCCGGTATGGCAGGCAAAACGGGCCTACGCGCGGCAATAGGCGCCGGCAAAAAGGTGATTATAGGCGCCGCCAAAAAAGAGATGACCAAGCTCATGGCTCGGTCAGTAGCCATTAAAACTGGTTTTCGGAGCAGCTTGGCCGCTATTCGGAAAGAGGCCGCCGGCTTAACGGTACGCGCGTGTTTCCCGGCGGGCACCGTGGTGCACACCCGCCGAGGCAACCGGCCCATCGAATCCCTACAGGTTGGCGACGAGGTGTGGGCCTACGACGAAGACAGCACGCAAACGGCTTGGAAGCACGTGTTGCAAACCCATCAAACGGAAAGCCAGGCGCTGGTAGAGATAGAGGTGGTGGGCGATGTAGTAGAAGCCACGCCCACCCACGCTTTCTTCGCCAACAACGCTTGGAAGGCAGCCCAAGAGCTACAACCCGGTGACTTACTGCACCGGGCCGACGGCGCGGTTACGGCGGTGCTGCGGGTAACGGTAAAAACGGTGAATAGCCCGGTGTACAATCTGGAAGTGGCCGATTCGCACACCTATTTCGTGGGCTCTACCGGGCTACTCGTGCACAACCAGTGCGACCCCCTAAAAATAGGCAGCGAAATAAAAAAGCTGCTAAAACCCAACCACACCTACATGCGCAACGGCGTACGGTATCGCACCGATTCTGCCGGCCGCATCATCGACGCCACGAGAGTAGCCGCGACGAGCGGAGTAGCGAAAGTTATTCGCTACAAAGGGTTTGGGGGAAATATTCGCACCCGCGCCGGTGTCACAACTACGGTTATTGGCAAATTCGACGACCCAATAAAAAAAGGAACCGGCACCCAAGTCATTCTCCAACTGCCCGAAGGCAGTTTTACCAGAATAGGCAATAATCCGGGCGGCATCAATATTCTGGATATTCCGAGCGACAAATACCAACGGCTGCTCGATACTTACGGTGTCGCGGCGGGCCAGGAAAAGTTCTGGCAAGGTTACAACAAGCCCTTCCTGGAAAATGCCTTCAAAGGTGGCCACGACATTCGGCTGCTTTCGGATCCTGTTGCCGCGCGTACGGGTTTTTACGCCCGTGAGCTACGCGAAATAGAGGGCTACGTGGATAAGGCTGGCAGAAGCGTGCCTGGTTTGGCGCGGCAATACGGGTATCGATACAATCCGGCCACCTATACCTTCGAAAAACTTATAGGAAGATAAATTCCGCTGGTATTTCTTTCTCCAACGCAAGCCCCACCAACCTCGCTGCATGTACTCGCTGCTTCTTAGTCCCACCGGCTTTACTCTCAAAGATGGCACTATTACCATCACCGACTCTATGTTCTCTTTATTTATAAAGGAGGAAATAGAGCATTTCAGAAGAATTGAGCTGGACGAGGAAATAGATATTTTCATTCACGACCAATTAGGCACTCGGTTTTGGGTGAATGAAGGCCACCCAATTGAACTACAGATTCTTTTCAGAATAGATAATAAAGAAGATAACCCCGTTTTTCCGGCGGACGCTTTCAAAGGCACATTCACATTTATGGACAGCGAATACGTGCTGCCCGTTAATTTCAAGGATCTACTTGATACATACGAGTTCGTGCAAGACACTGATAGTTTGCAGTACGGCATCATTATGTTCAAGCATTTCACGCAAACTCTGACCTACACCTTCACGCTGAGCAAAGACTCGGGCGAGGTAACGGCAATTTCCATCACCAATCTGGCTTTACCCGTGTAGCGAAAAGCTGAGTAGCATACTGTGTTCCAACCGAACTCAGGTATAGATATTTCTGCGATGACCGACGACCTTGAAGATCTCTTAGAAGACCTCAGCGCCTTGATAGCGCGGCGGGTTCCGGTGTATGCCTGGCAGTCGGTTGTGGTGGAGTGTACTACCGTTGGAAGCAGAAGCCAACTGAGCGCCACGTACTATGAGGCGCATAGTGCCGTCCCGCATGCCATGCCCACCAAGGACGAGGATCTGCCTTACGAACAAACAATAGGTTACCTATTTGAGCAATTACGGCTTCTGACTGCCGAGCAAGCGCCCTTCCGGGGAGCGTGGTATACAGCCCGCATAACCATTGACAAACAGGGCGCCTACCATTTGCAGTGCGACTACGAAGGCCGGCCGCAAATCAGCCCGGCGCTGCCGGAAGAAGAGTACGCGCAGGATTTTCAGCAGTTTCCCCGCACCGAAGCCAGTACGCCGGAGTGGCTGCGCGCTATTGTAGAGCGCCATCAACTTGTTTACTACGAGCCAGAACCATTCTGAAGATTCGCATTTCTCAGCAACAGAGCCAGCTAAGAAGCTGGCCCTGTTGCTTTACTACTGCAACTGCTCTACCAATCCTAGCACCGCGCTGGTTCGGGTGCGAACTTGCGTTACCAATTCCGGCTTGGTGGCCAGCGACTGGCCGAAGGAGGGAATCATTTCATGAAACTTGGCTTGCCACTCGGGCGAGGCCGTCTGCTGCGGAAAGCACTTCTGAATGAGGTTGAGCATGATGCTCACGGCCGTTGAGGCGCCGGGCGAGGCGCCGAGCAGTGCTGCAATGGAGCCATCGGCCGCCGTCACTACTTCGGTGCCGAATTCGAGCACGCCGCCTTGCTTTTCGTCTTTCTTGATGACTTGCACCCGCTGCCCGGCAATAGCCAGCTCCCAGTCTTCGGGGCGGGCCGTGGGCATGTACTCGCGCAAGGCCGCCACCCGGTCTTGCGGCGACTGGCGGACTTGCTGAATGAGGTACTTGGTGAGGGGCAAGTTTTTGAGGCCGGCCATAATCATGGGCCGCAGGTTGTTGAGCTGGATGGAGCCCGGCAGGTCGAGGTAAGAACCAGTCTTGAGGAATTTGGTGCTGAAACCGGCATAGGGTCCGAACAGCAACTCCTTGCGGCCCTCAATCATCCGTGTATCGAGGTGGGGCACCGACATGGGTGGTGAGCCCACGGCCGCTTTGCCGTAGACCTTGGCATCGTGGCGGGCAATGACATCGGGATTTTTGCACTTGAGCCACTGCCCGCTCACGGGGAAACCACCGAAACCATCGGCCTCCGGGATGCCCGACTTTTCGAGCAACGGCAACGAGCCACCGCCGGCCCCGATGAACACGAATTGCGCGCGCACCTTGCGGCTTTCGCTGGTTTTGCGGTCTTCGGCCTTCACCACCCAGCGGCTGTTGCCTTTGCGGCGCAGCTTGCGCACTTCGTGGTGGAAGTGGAACGTGACGCCGGGCTTGGATTGAAGCAGGTAGAACATGCCGCGGGTGAGGGAGCCGAAGTTGACGTCGGTGCCGAGGTCCATGCGGGTGGCCGCTACCGGCTGCTGCGGGTCGCGGCCTTCCATCACGAGAGGCATCCACTCGCGTAGCTTGGCGGGGTCGTCGCTGAATTCCATACCCTCAAACAGCGCCGACTGCGTGAGGGCGGCGTGGCGCTTGCGCAGGTATTCCACGTTTTCCTCACCCCACACAAAGCTCATGTGCGGAATGTGGTTGATGAAGCGCTGAATCTCCTTTACATCGTACTGCTCCGTGATGTAGGACCAGAACTGCTTGGACTCCTCGAACTGCTCGGCGATTTTGAGCGCCTTGCTGATGTCGATGGTGCCGTCGGGCTTTTCGGGGGTGTAGTTGAGCTCGCAGAAGGCCGAGTGGCCGGTGCCGGCGTTGTTCCAGGCGTCGGAGCTTTCGGCGGCAGCCACGTCGAGGCGCTCGAAGATGGTGATAGTGATATTGGGATCGAGCTCCTTGAGCATCAGGCCCAGTGTGGCACTCATGATGCCAGCGCCAATCAAAACCACATCGGTGGTTGTCGCGGTTGGCTGGGCAGAGAGGTCGGAAGTTTCCATAGGGAGAGAAAGTGAAGCAGAGATATTACGAGGGAAGCCGTAAAAAGTAGCTCCGCGGTAAACAATGGCGCCCTTTCGCCGCCGCTGCCAGGGCACAACAGCCACCCGCGGCAATGTTCTCGAACTACTATATTATGCTATTGCGATGACTATTCCTTCGCTTGGAATACCTGCCCCTCAAAGGACGCAGGGTAGGGATGGTTGCTACTCGTTGCACAACTCGCGCCGGTCCCGCAAAGCATCTTGGCGTGCTGCCGTTATTTGCTAGACCGTCATGCAGACGCAGGAAGCATCTCGCGTGCTGACATTGCAATACCAATTGATTACCACCTTAGCGAGATGCTTCGGCTAGCGCCTTCGCATGACGGTTACCAGTGCAGCATCAGCTTGCGGCGACCCGTCAGCTCGCTGAAAAAGCGAGCAGACGGGTGGCACCTCAGCCATAAACAATTCAGCTATTCGCCACTTGTCAACCCATGCACATTCTCGCAATTTCCGGCAGCCTGCGCGCCGGCTCTTCCAATACGGCCCTGCTACTAGCCGCTGCTGCCTTGACTCCAGCCGGCAGCACAGTCACGCTCGCCCACAGCCTCGCCGATTTACCTTACTTCATGCCCGGTGGCTACGATGAAGCGGCACCGCCGGCTGTAGCCGCGTTTCGGGAGCAAATTCGGGCCGCCGATGCGGTGCTGATTTGCACGCCGGAGTACGTGTTTAGTATGCCCGGTGTACTCAAAAACGCGCTGGAATGGCTGGTGTCTTCGGGCGAGCTATACCATAAGCCGGTAGCAGTGTGGAGCGCTTCACCTTCGGCCACCGGCGGTAGTGATGCTCACGCCAGCGTAGTAAAGATGCTCACGGTGATGGAAGCAGGCTTAGTGGAAGATGCCGCACTGCAAATCGCGCAGGTTTCAGCCAAAGTGAACAAGCAGGGCGAACTGACGGATGCCGCGCTGCAGGAGCAACTACGAGAAGCAGTAGCAGCACTGGCGGCAAAGAAACTGGTAGCGTAAATAAAGTGCTAGTGCTGTTTTAGCCCAAATTCTTGAGTTGCCGGATGCCAGATAGAGCGTGGTATGCCGGCTGGCTCACCAACCCAGCAGCGCGCCGCTCGTTGCTACCATTACGCATTCACTACATCTCAACACGATGAATCTGCAAGGAAATACGGTGCTCATTACGGGTGGCGCGTCGGGTATTGGACTGGCGCTGGCCGAGCGGTTTGTACGAGCTGGCAGCGAAGTAATTGCCGTGGGGCGGCGCGAAGACAAACTCCGCGAGGCCCAACAGCACGTGCCCGGCTTGCACATTCACGTCTGCGATGTAGCCCAGCCCGCCGAGCGAGTAGCGCTGCTGGCGTGGGTACGCGAGACATTTCCGCGTCTGAACGTGTTGGTGAACAATGCCGGTATTCAACGCCGGGTGCAACTCACGGACGCCGAAGAGTGGGAAGTACAGCGGCAGGAGTTAGCCATCAATCTGGAAGCCCCTATTCATCTGAGCACGCTGTTTGTGCCGCACCTGCGGGAACAGCAGCAGCCAGTGATACTCAACGTCACGTCGGGCTTGTCGTTTGCGCCCATGGCGGCGGTGCCTATCTACTGCGCCACTAAAGCCGCGCTGCACTCGTTTACGCTCTCGTTGCGGCATCAGCTGGCAGATACGCCGGTGCAAGTTTTGGAGCTAGTACCGCCCGCCGTCGACACGGATTTAGGTGGGCCCGGCCTTCACACGTTCGGGGTACCCGTCAACGACTTCGCCGATTCCGTGATGGCGCGTCTAGCGGCCGGTGAAGAGGAGGTGGGCTACGGCACGTCGGAGGAAATTCGGCGGGCTTCGCGCGAGCAGCTGGACGCACGGTTTCAGCAGATGAACAATCGGTGATGTACAAGCAGCAAAAAGCCTCCCTGCGCCACTGTGCGGGGAGGCTTTTTATTGTCATGTGCGCCGGGCTATCGAACAGGATGCAGGGCGCGCCATTCGTGGTCGAGCATGCTCATTTCTACCAGACTCCAGTACTCGCCCTCGTAGTTGAGAATGTCGCGGGAGAGACCTTCGCGCTGCATGCCGGCTTTCTCGTAGCAGCGAATGGCGGCGTGGTTGAAGTCGTACACGCCTAAATCGATGCGGTGTAGGCCAAGGTCCTCGAACCCGATGCGCAGCACAGCTTTCATCATGCCTTGGCAGATGCCGCGGCGCCGAGCCGTGGTGTCGCCGACCAGCACGCGGCTGATGCGGGCGGCGCTGTTTTTTCGGCTGATGCCGCCGAGGGAAATGTGGCCCACTACGTCGCCGGTCTTACTCTCAACGGCTTTGTACACCAGCGCGTCGGAGGTGGCAGGGTCGTTGGTGTCGGCGAGATACCAGGCCAGCTTTTCCTCTGTGAGCGGAAAGCTGAACAAGGACCCCGACCAGTTCATGAGCAGCTTGGGGTCGGTTATCCAGGTGATGAGTTGAGGGAAATCGGCGGGGGTGAAATATTCCAGTCTGATCATGAAATCGGCAGAAGAAGAGTTTGCTGTTGCCGGCAGGAACTACCGAAGCGGCAAGCAAACGAACCGACCAAGATAAAGCCTCGCTGCTTGGGAGCAGCTGTATTTGGGAAATAGCCAGCTGAATTTTTAGTGCCCGAAAAAATAGTTTACGTTATTATAACGATAATACAATAAAACAACGAACGACGCATTAGTATTGCCTCCGTGAAATTCTAAGCTGTAGCTCCAATGAAAGCATTACTTCTACTTATCCTGTTAGGTGTGGGCCTAAGTTATTATGGGCTACAATCTTCCAAAGCAGAGCCGGTGCAAGCAGCTGCCCGCGCCGCAACCTACCCGCAACGCATGTCGGCGCTGGCCGAACGCCGCACCATAATGGCGGCGCAATACCAGCAAGCTCGCACCGCCGCCGAAAAAGCCGTGGTGCTACAGCAGGCCCGGCAACTGCTCATTTCCTCGCTCGATACTGCCATTTGGCCCACTTGGTACGGCACACCCTGGGATTTTTACGGCACCACCCAAACGCCGCACCAAGGCAAAATTGCCTGCGGCTACTTCGTCACGACGACGTTGCGCGACGCTGGGCTGCGGCTGGAGCGAGTGGCTTTGGCCGAAACCACCTCGGAAAACCTCATCAAAAACCTAACCGATGAAGCCCACATCCGCCGCTACCGACTGGTGCCGCAGCGCAGCTTCGTGGAACAGGTGCAGCAACTCGGCGACGGGCTGTACGTGGTGGGCCTGGATTTTCACGTGGGCTTCCTGCTGGTCGGTAACGGGCAGGTACGCTTCATTCATTCCACTTATCTCGGCGAGGCCACCGTCGTAAACGAAGAAGCCGCCACATCGGAAGCCCTGCGCTCGAAATACCGCGTAGTAGGCCACCTCTCCGCCGATCGGCACTTCGTGGAAAACTGGTTGCAACAGAAGCCATTTGTGTATCCCACCCTTTCTCAAAAGAAGTGAGAAGTGAGAAGTTGGGGTGTGGCCATCTTCTGACTGTAAGCACTTAACAAAACGCTCAGCGTCAACCCGTACTTCTCACGTCCCATGTCTCACCTCTCACGTCTCTCCCGCCGTATCGAAAGCCTCGGTGGTGGTGCGGGTTTTGGGCAAGGAGCCGGGATAATGCTCCTGAATGTAAGCCACTAGGTGCTCACGCACGGCGCAACGCAGGTCAAAAGCATTGCCGGAGTTGGCGGCACTCACCACGCAGCGCAGCTCCACGGTGCGCTCCTTGGAATCGGTGACTTGCAGGGTGCAGACGCGCTGGTCCCAGAGTGAGTGGCCCGCCACGTAGCGTTGCAGCTCAGCGCGCACTTCTTCCACGGGAATCGTATAATCGACGTACAGGAACACGGTGCCGAGCAGTTGAGAGTTGCTGCGGGTCCAGTTCTGGAAGGGCTTCTCGATGAAGTAATTGATGGGAAGCACCAGCCGCCGGTCGTCCCAGATGCGCAGCACGACGTACGTGAACGTAATTTCCTCGACCCGGCCCCATTCGCCTTCCACCACCAGCACGTCGTCGAGGCGGATGGGCTGGGTGAAGGCAATCTGGAAACCCGCCAGCAGATTGGCAATGGAACGTTGCGCCGCAAAGCCAATAATCACGCTGGCAATACCCGCTGAAGTCAGCAAGCCGGTCCCGATTTTGCGCACCGTGGCAAAGCTCATCAAGATCAGGGCCACGGCCACGAAAACGATGAGCGAAACCGTAAGCTTCTTCACGAATTGCAGCTGCGTGAGAAGCTTGCGAATGCGCAGGTTGTCGTCATCGGTGAGGCGGTAATGGTGCCGTACGAGGTCCTCGATGACATCGACGGTTTTGATTAGGCCCCAGGCGAACGTGGTGAGCAGCGCCGTTTCTACCAGCCGCCGAGCCACTTCCAGCGGGCGAGCTTCTAGGGGCGTGAGCGGCAGCACAAAGGAGAGGGCCAGCACCGGAAAAAACCAACCGCTCGGGTGGCGCAGGTGCCGCAGTACGGAGCTGGCTAACAGCGCTGGCTCCCGGCGTACGTAGGCGCCTAGCAACCAGAAAGCCAGCATCTTCAGCAGCCCGCCCGCCGCCAAACTGCCTACCACAATGCCGGTGGTGTGCAAGATGTTCTCGGTGTTATCAGAGAGCAGGTCAGACCAGTTGATTTGCATGAGAAAAGAAGTAGAAAGCCCCGCGGGCACCTAGCAAAAACTTGGGTAAGTACCCTGCCGCGCGGGGAAAGGTTATCGGTAAACGGATTTTGGGTCAGGAGCCAACGCTGGTTGACGGCCTTGGTTTTTGTCTAGGTTTTTGGGAGATATTTATAAATTAGGTTCTTTGCAAGCAGGTGAGGCCGTCGGAAGTAAGCGGCTCTAGCTGGCAGTTTGGCTTTCTGACTATGTACCACATTGTGTACCTCAGCTCGGCGGTGGGGGAAATGAACGAACAGACCCTAAAGGCGCTGCTGCTGTTTAGTGAGGGCAACATTATGCAGGTGCTGGAAGGCGAGCAGACCACCGTAAACGCGCTCTACCACAAAATAGAGCGGGATTGTCGGCACGGGTACGTGATAAAAATAGCTGACGGCCAGATTCCTCGCCGCTCATTTTCCGATTGGTCGATGGGTTTTCTTACCGCTTCGCCCACTGAGTTTGCGCAACTAGCTGGCTACCGCAACCTCGCCACCGCCGACTTTCTCACGGTCTGGCCCCGCAACATGGAAAAGGCCCTTTTTGAGCTGCTCCGGGAATTTGCTGCCGACAAAGTACCCGCCCTGTAAATCTCTCTCATGCAGCCGTACCCCAACAACTACGCGGAGCTGAACCGCCGCCTCTGGAACGCCAAAACCGACTACCATCTAGCTTCCGAATTTTACGACGTGGCCGGTTTTCGAGCGGGCAAAACGTCCCTCAATGCTATTGAGTTGGATCTGTTGGGCGACGTAGCCAGCCAGCAAATTCTGCATTTGCAGTGTCATTTTGGGCAAGATTCGTTGTCGCTAAGCCGCTTGGGGGCCGATGTTACGGGCGCGGACTTATCGGACATAGCCATTGCCGAAGCGCGCAAACTGGCGCAGCAGCTGGAACTGCCAGCTAAATTTATCTGGTCCAATGTCTACGAGCTGCCGCAGCACTTGCATCAGCAATTTGATGTGGTATTCACCACCTACGGCGTGCTTGGCTGGCTGCCCGATATGGAGCGTTGGGCGGCCGTGGTGGCGCATTTTTTGAAGCCCGGCGGCCGGCTGATACTGGTGGAGTTTCACCCCGTGGTGTGGATGTTCGACAACGATTTCACCCGCGTCGACTATTCCTACTTCAACCGCGAAACCATCACGGAAACCGAAATCGGCACCTACGCCGACCGCGCTGCGCCCATCCAGGAAACGGCCGTGTCCTGGAATCACAGTCTGGGCGAAGTGCTAGGTGCTTTGCTCCAGCAAAATCTGGAAATCACGCATTTCAACGAGTACGACTATTCGCCCTACAACTGCTTCGCGCAGCTAGAGCAAACCGGCGAACGGCACTACCAACTCAAGCACCTACCAGGCAAGCTGCCGATGGTGTATTCTGTGGTAGCCCGGAAGAAAGAGTAGCTCGCTAATTAAGGGTTAAGCCCAGCGGGGCGGCATATCGGTAGTCTTGGCGTTTCAATTGTAGTTTTCGAGCCCCATCGGGGTGACACCGCACATAGCCGAGTGTCGCCCCGATGGGGCTTTGTAACAGTAGGAAAGCATTACAACTACCAACATGCCGCCCCGCTGGGGCTTGCCTTCCTTCACAAGCAATAATGAAGCAGGCTTCTGGCTCTTTTCCATCCCGTGCTGAAGCCTCGACGCCTGTCTCACTTCTCATGTCCCATAGCCCATGTCTTCCGTCCGGTCAAACAACGTCGGTGACGGCTACAAACTGGGCGCCGCGTTGCGCCAGGTCTTGGCGGGCCTGCTGGTAGCCGTCGGCGCTGATGGCACGGGTGGCTTCTTCGATGAAGAAAACGTCGAATCCTTCTTGCAAAGCGTCTTTGGCGGAGAAATACACGCAGTAGTCGGCGGCGAGGCCAGCGAGGTACACTTGCGTTACGCCGCGACCTCTGAGGTAATCGGCCAGGCCGGTGCTTTTGCGGTGGCCGTTGTCGAAGAAGCCGCTGTAGGAGTCGAGGGCGGGGTTGGTGCCTTTGCGGAAAACGGCTTCGATGCGGTGCTGGTCGAGGGCGGGGTGGAAGTCGGCGCCGGATGTGCCTTGCACGCAGTGGTCGGGCCAAAGCGTTTGGGGTAGGCCGTGCAGGTCGATTTGCTCGAAGGGCTGGTGGCCGGGGTGGCTGCTGGCGAAGCTACCGTGGCCGGCCGGATGCCAGTCCTGGGTGGCTACCACCAGCTCGAAGTGCGGTTGTAGCTCATTAGCTAGCGCAATAATGGCGTCACCGCCGGGTACCGCCAGCGCCCCACCGGGCACGAAATCGTTCTGAATGTCAATCAGCAGCAGGGCTTTCATGGGCAAGAGCAGCAAGTGAAACGCGGTAAATCAGTCAGCCGCAAAGATAAACTAACCGGGCTCTCGGCGTGCTGGCCGCGTCTTGGCTACTGTAGGCTATGGATTAGAGCTACGAGCTAGTTTCCCTCCTTGGAAAGGAGGGGCTAGGGGTGGTTGATATACACCAGAACGATTGGTAGAGCTAGTTTTAGTAATTGTTCAACGATGGTCAACCACCCCTAGCCCCTCCTTTCCAAGGAGGGGAACTAACTTGTAGCTCTAGTTTTCAACTAGAAATAGCTGTTGCGGATGTGTCTCCAGTGCTTCGTAAGCTTGCCAGCGAAAACAATATCGTTGCAACCATCTTTTGCAAGCGCGTTCTTCCAATCTTCTTCACACAACTGTGCCTTCCTCCATCATGCCTAAAATCGTTTCGCCCCAAGTTGAATTCAGTGGCTTATTGAGCCAAATGAAAGCCATCACGCCCGAAGTCTTCACCTCGGATGGCAAGCTCCTGAACCTGCTGGAAGGCCGCTGGCAGGAGCCCGGCAAGCCCCGCCCGTTCACTTCGCCCGTCGATGGCTCCGAACTAGGCGCCCTGCCCATGCTCGACCACGACACCGCGCTGCGAGCCGTTCATTTTGCCAAGCAGGAAGCCGCCGCCTGGGCCGCCACCGACCTCGACGAGCGGAAGCGCCGCGTACAAGACTGCCTCGACCAGCTGCGCGAGCAAATCGACCTGACCGGCAAGCTGTTGATCTGGGAAATCGGCAAAACCTATAAGCTCGGCGTCACCGATATCGACCGCGCCGTGGAAGGCGTGCAGTGGTACGTCGATAACATTGAAGGCATGCTGGGCTCGCGCACGCCGCTGGGGTTGGTGAGCAACATTGCCTCCTGGAACTACCCCATGTCGGTGCTGCTGCACGCGGTGCTGGTGCAGGTGCTGTGCGGCAACTCGGTCATCGCCAAAACGCCTACTGATGGCGGCTTTATTTCGCTGAGTTTGACCTTTGCCATTGCCCGCCGCTGCGGCCTGCCCGTGACGCTGGTGAGCGGCTCGGGCGGCGAGCTGAGCGACGTGCTGGTGAAAAACGACGCCGTGGACTGCCTTTCCTTCGTGGGCGGGCGCTACAACGGCCGCAACATCGCCGACGCCCTGAGCCAGGAGCACAAGCGCTACATGCTGGAAATGGAAGGCGTGAACACCTACGGCATCTGGAACTACAGCGACTGGGACAGCATGGCCGAGCAGCTCAAGAAAGGCTACGACTACGGCAAGCAGCGCTGCACGGCCTACGTGCGCTTCGTGGTGGAGCGGCGCCTCTTTCCGCAGTTTCTGGAAACCTACTGGAACGCCATTCGCAGCCTGAAAGTGGGCAACCCCACCATCGTAGATAATGCCGATGACAAACTGCCCGACCTAGCTTTCGGGCCCGTCATCAACAAAGCCCAGGCCGAAGACCTGGACCGCCTCTACGAAAACGCCCTGAAAACCGGCGCCACGCCCATTTTCGAAGGCAAGCTGGACGACAATCTGTTCCTGCCCGGCCAGGACCGTTCGGCCTACCGGGCCCCGCGGGCCCTCGTAAACCTGCCGCGTCAGAGCGAGCTATACTTCAAAGAGCCCTTCGGCCCCATCGACTCCATCGTGCTGGTAGACCGCCCGGAAGAACTGGTGGGCGAAATGAACATCAGCAACGGCGCCCTCGTAGCCGCCCTCGCCTCCGACGACCCGAAGTGGGCCGCCCGCACTGCTAAAGAAGTGCGCGCCTTCAAAATCGGCCTCAACAAACTCCGCTCCCGCGGCGACCGGGAAGAGGTATTCGGCGGCCTCGGCGAATCCTGGAAAGGCGCCTTCGTAGGCGGCTCGCTGTTGGTAGAGGCTGTCACGAACGGCGAAAAAGCCATCCTCGGCAACTTCGAAGACGCACTGCTGCTGCCGGAGAAGATTTGAGTAACTCCCGTTAAAAACGAGAAAAATCTGCAAACGGCCACTAGCCATTTTTAGGTTTTAATTAATAAAGGCTAGTGAACGACGCTAGCCTTTATTAATTAAAACCTAAAAATGGCTAGTGGCCGTTTAGCGCTGTTAGTGAGCACAACTTCTTTTTTATCAGCCCATTTGGTGTAATCGCTGGCAGCGAATGACAACTCAGAAATGGATGGATTGTAAACGAGTGGAAAAGATCAGCTACAGCTGGTATGTGCATCTGGCACCATTGGCGCTTGAACTCGTGTGTTGAAACAGAAAATGCTTATTTTCAGGCCTTTTCAACCTTAACCTCATCAGTCATGGAGAATCCTGCTAGCGCCCTTCCACTGGAGACGCATCAGCACCTGACCACCATCAATGAAGAATGGGTGCGCCGTTTCTTCGCGGAGGCTGACCAAGTCAATGCCGCTGATTACGCGCGTCACTTTACCGCCGATGGTCATTTGCGTTTCGGTAATGCCGAAACGTTAGTGGGGCGACCGGCCATTGCGCAAGCCATCAGCGGCTTTTTCAGCACGATTTCCGGCATGCACCACGAAATACAACACATCTGGATTCACCCGGATACCGTGATTTGCCAAGCCGATGCCACTTACACGTTGCCCGATGGCCGGCGCGTCACGCTACCCGTAGTTACCATCCTGACGCTGGAGGGCGAGGCGGTGCGCAACGCACAGATTTTCATGGACACCAGTCCGCTGCAAGCACATTAATTGCGCTGATTGTCCCTTAGTGTAGTGTTTCCCTGGCTAACACTTGCAATTTCTTAGCTTATAATTCAGCGAAACTGGGAGTTAGTATGTTCTATGGACTATTCAGTGGAACTCGTGCTTACATCTTCAGCCCGCGCCAAACGCAAATGTCCGCAGCGCCTCCCACGGCCCATCCCGGTAAGCCCACAAATGCAGGCCGGTGCCAGTAGCAGCAAAAGGCTGAAAGCTGGCAGTCAACTCTTGGTGCAGGGCGCGGGCCACGGTTGGGTCTACTTTGTTTTGCACCGTGACGTGCGGCATGAGCTTCTGCTGGTCCTGGGGTGTTAGGCTGGGCTGCCAGAGCGTTTGGAGCTGTTTGTGCAGCGCTTGCAGCCGGGCGTTTTCGAGCGTGTACGCCACGCCCCGGCCTAAGAACCGCACTCCCGTTACAGCCAAGGGTAGGGCTTGTTCGACTGCGGCCACGTCGCTTAGCTCGGCGCAGATACGGTCGTAGTTGGTGCCGGGCAGGTGATGGAATAGGGTGAGGTGGGCCCGCAAGAAATTGCGCTCCGGTGGAAAGTGTTGCTGCCGTAAATCGTCGAAAAACTGCTGGCTGGCTGGGTCGAGAGCCAGGGTGAGAATGAGTGGAGCAGAGGCATCGGACATATCTGGGAAACTGCCACGCGTCGGGTTTGGTTGAGGCTGGAAAACAAAAACCGCCTGTAGCTCAAGCTACGGGCGGTTTTTGTTTTAGATAGATAGGACTACTGAACCTTGTTCGACGTCAGCACAATGGGCACGGTACTCACGGAGCCCGGTTGCTGGACGCGCAGGTAATACAGGCCGCCGGGCAAGTCGTGCGCATCGAGGGGGATGGTGTTGAGGCCAGCTTCGGGTTGGACGCGGCGAGCTACTTGGCCCGTGGCGGTGAGTAGTTCCAACGTGGTGCCTACGGCGGTAGCCTGCGGTAGCTGCACCGTGAAGTGCCCATCAGACGGGTTGGGAAAGGTCTGGACGGCAACTTTCCCGGCCAGCGCCACGGATTGCACGGGCGAGTAAGCCATGCTGCCGTCGATGTCGCGCATGCCTAGCCGGTAGTACGACTGTCCGGCCAGCGGTGCCGCATCAATGGCGTTGTAGGTATGGCCGCTGGCGGTGTTGGCAGCTCGCACTGTTTGGATGGTTTGCCAGTTGGTGCCGCTGCTGCTGCGCTGAATCAGAAAAGACTCGGCGTTTTGTTCATTGGCGGTAGCCCAGTCGAGGCGGACGGTGCGGCCACTAGCTGCGGCGCTGAACCGCGTAAGCGTGACGGGTAGGGGCAGAGCGCCGGGCAAACTCACAGCATCGCCGCGCGAGCAGCCAAAAGCCGAGCCATAGGAGCTACCGGTGTAGTTGCCAGTTACGCGGTCAATCTTATAAATTGTTCCACCGTCGGCGTCCACGGCGTAAATGTTGCCTTCGCGGTCCGTAAACATGGAGCCAATATCCTGCTGCGTGGGGATAGGAGAAGCGACAGGCACCGTAAGCGCCACCGGATCGGTGGCCGGGGTGCTGATGGTGAGATATTTATCGTCCTGTCCCAGATAGCTCACCAGATTGCCGGTCCGCTCATCAAATACCCAGTCCTGAAGGCCGCCCTGCGGCACGGGCAAAGTACCGTTGCTGTTTAGATAAGCCTGTACTTGCGCCTGATAGGCACTCACTACCGCTGCCGTGTTCGGGTCGGATGTATTGAGCTGCCGCCAAACCGGGCTCGCCGTAGTGAAGGGCGAGAACTGAATAACTCCCACGTACAGCCGCACATCAGCTACGCGAGCAGTAAGCGTAACTGCATTGATAAAAACCCGAGCGGTAGCGCCACTAGCGTAATAGTCGGAGTTGTTGCCACCGTCGCCAATAAAATTGAACGTCTGCCGGATGTCGCGAGTCAATTCACCAAACGCCGGTGACGAGAGTCCCGACGCGGGCGTAGGGGGCGGCGTTACAGCGCCGAGGTTGGTGGCCTGCGCTGAGCTTAGGGTGATGCGGTAAAAATTTGGTGGGGTCTCGAAGTTGGCTAGCGTGATGGGTTGCACCACGTTCATACCGTAGACTACCGTCTGGTTGGCCGGGTTACTGTCGAAACCCAACGCGTTAATGATTAGGGGTGTTGTCCCATCCGTAACAGTGCCAACTGGCGTGAGCGAGCCATCCGTATTCACCTTCTGCAGCACCGATGGATTACCCGCACTGGCCGGACAAGTCGACGTTACGGCAAAGCTATTGGTGGGGAGTTGGGCCAGCAAGTCATGGCCGCAGGCAAAGAGAAAAAGCGCAAGTAGGGTCTTTTTCATTTTCGGAAACATGACGGAAAAGTTGAGAGAATGAGAAGCACGAATCAATTGTCTGCCGGGTCTGCTGCCCGCAGCAGTGTACTCAATTTTCAGCTAAATAGATACAGGAAATATAGCAGAATGTTGCCAGAGGCATAGCTCTATGTAGCTGGTGCAAAAGTATTAGGATGACGCCTATTATCAGCTATTTAAGGGCCCTGTCGGTAGTGTTTTCCGGTTGCTGGAAATTGATTTCTCAACTGTACTCAAGTGTCTTAAAGGCTTCTATGCATCTTTGTTGCGCCAGCTTTTTCGCGTTTCTGCTACTTTCTGTGCCATGTCTTATACGCTCCTTATCCGTAACTGTGGTCAACTCCTCACGCTTACTGGTGGGTTCACCAACCGGCCGCTCACCGGCTCTGCCCTGCACGAGTGGCAGGTTCTGCAAGATGCCTACGTAGCGTGTGAAAACAATCAAATTGTGGCGCTAGGGCCAATGGCCGAGCTGGATGCCAGCCAGATAACTCCAGCCACGCGCGTGCTCGATGCCGCAGGCCGCGTGGTGATGCCAGGTTTGGTGGAATGCCACACCCATCTGGTATTCGGTGGCAACCGGGCCCACGAGTTTCAGCGCAAGCTTCAGGGCGAATCTTACCTTGATATATTGGCTTCGGGTGGTGGCATTCTGAGTACGGTACGCGCCACGCGCGCCGCCTCCGAAGTAGAGCTGCTAACGGCTGCCTTGCACCACCTCGCCGGCTTCCGGCGCTACGGCATCACGACGGTAGAAGCCAAAAGCGGCTACGGCCTGAACGCTGAGACGGAACTGCTCCTGGTGCGAGTGGCGCGAGAAGCCGGCCGCCGCCAGCCGGTGCGGGTAGTGCCTACTTTCCTAGGCGCCCACGTGCCTGGCCCCGAATACCAAGGCCGCCCCGCCGACTATCTCGCCATGCTGGCTACCGATGTGCTGCCGCAATTCAACCCCGCCGACGTGCCGTTCGTGGATATTTTCTGCGAGCAAGGCGCATTCAGTGTCGAAGACTCGCGCCACTACCTCACGCGGGCCCAGGAGCTGGGCTTCCAGCTGAAAATCCATGCCGAGCAGCTCCACGACTTAGGCGGCGCGGCGATGGCGGCAACGCTAGGCGCCATCAGCGTAGACCACTGCGACCATCTGAGCCCCACCGACGCGACCCATATAGGCGCCAATGGCCGCACGGTGGTGGTACTGCTGCCATTGGTGCCGTTGTTTTTGCGGCAGGAAGTGTACGCGCCCGGCCGTCAGCTCATCGAAGCCGGCGTGCCGGTAGCCGTCAGCACCGACTTCAACCCTGGCTCGTGCCCTAGCAAGAACCTGTGGCTGGCGTTGTCGGTGGCTTGTCTGAAGATGGGCCTCACCCCCAAAGAAGCCCTAGCTGCCGTCACGCTCAACGCGGCCTGGGCCCTCAACCTGCAAGCAGAAATAGGCAGCCTGGAACCCGGCAAGCGCGCCGACCTCCTCGTGCTCGACGTGCGTGACTACGAGGAAATCCCGTATTGGCTCGGCGAAAACCCAGTGCGCCAAGTAGTGATAGGAGGGCAGGTGCAGGAACTGCTTTAACAAAACGAGCAAGGTCATCATGACCTTGCTCGTTTTGTTAGCATACATAAATCACAGAATATGTTTGGTTGTTAGAGCCGTCGAATTTCGGCTACCGATTCATCTTCTGTTACCTCACGTAGGGTAAGCTGGCCGAGAGGTGTGCCGTCGGGATGAGGTACCTCAGTAGCCTCGTCGTATTCCACCTGCGGGGCGCGTTGGCGGTGCTGATGATAGGCATTCAAGGCAGTCGTCACGGCAATGCGGCGGGCCCAGGCTTCGAAAGGGCCCTGCCCGCGGTATTGGTCCAGGCGAGTGAATATTTTGACGAAGACAGTTTGCAAGGCATCCTCCGCTTCGGCCCGGCTAGAACAGTAGCGCAAACACACGCCCATCAGCCGATACGCCAGCCGCTGGTACAACTCCCGTTGAGCGGCGGGTTGCCCACGCCGGCAGTCGGCCAAAAGGTCTTCGATGGACTGCGGCATGCGCGGAAGCGGCGGAGTAGAAAAGAAACAGGATGTAAATAACTGCCTTCTGCCCCCATGACCAAGAGCACCCGCGGCGGATTGCGTGGCCTGAAAAAATATTTAAAGCTTCAGCTTAAAGCGTGCGTCCGCGTTTTATTTCAGCCAGATAGTTTTCTGCTCGCTGCTTAGCGCAGAACTTGCCCCGTTGAAATAGATAGTTGTCAGTTGATGGTTGTCAGTTGGTAGTAGAACCGTAAGGGGTTGCTTCACTGCGTAATTCTGTCCTACTATCAACTGACAACTCCCTACTACTTACTACCTCCCACCTACAGCCTCCGCTACTTCCATGACGCTGCCCATCTACCAAATTGACGCTTTTTCGGCCCGACCGTTTGCTGGCAATCCGGCTGCGGTGTGCCCACTAACCGAGTGGCTGCCCGCCGAAACCATGCAGGCCATTGCCGCCGAAAACAACCTGGCCGAAACCGCCTTTTTCGTCCTGAGAAGTGGCAGCGAGTATGAAATTCGCTGGTTTACGCCCGCTGTGGAAGTGGAGCTGTGCGGCCACGCCACGCTTGCCTCCGCCCACGTACTCTATCAGCACCTAGGCTTTAGCGGCGAAGAAGTAATCTTCCATTCGCAAAGCGGCCCGTTGCGCGTGCTGCGCGAAACTGACGGCCGCCTGACGCTGGACTTTCCCAGCCGCCCACCCCAGCCGCTTGCCACCCATCCTGATGGCCTGCTCGACGGCCTGCGCGCCACCCCGCTCCACATTCTGGCCGGCCCCGATCTGGTGGCCGTGTTCAACACCGAAGCCGAAGTGCGCGCCATTCAACCCGACCAAACTCACCTAGCCCAGGTAGCCTACCGCGCCGTCATCGTCACGGCTCCGGCCGCCGACGATGAAACGGACTTCGTATCGCGCTTTTTCGGGCCCCGCGTGGGTGTTCCTGAAGACCCGGTTACTGGCTCCGCGCACACTACGCTCATTCCCTACTGGGCCGAGCGACTAGGTAAAACTCAGTTGAAAGCTCGTCAGGTGTCAGCCCGTGGCGGGGAGCTGTGGTGCGAACTGCTTGGGGAACGAGTGCGCATCAGCGGCTTCGCCGTGACGTATCTGAAGGGCCAAATCGATGTGTAGTCGAAAAACTATAGCCTACAACTTGCCGAAGTAGAACCAGCAACGGCTAGCGTATTTGCTCGCGCCCGTAGCCGTTGCGCTCCAGCACTTGCTCTATAAACAAGGCTTTGCCAGGCACTTGCAACAATGCCTTATACACCTCTTCACTCACGCCCGTGTAGCGAATCAGACTGCCGTGACGATACTCCACTTCCAGCGTTTGTGTGGCCGCGTCGTAGCCAACGGCTTTCAGGGAAGTGGAGCGAATAGGCTGGCGTTTCACGGCTGCAATGGACTTTAGGGTTTGAGTACTGGCTAATGCAAAACCTCTACATGGACCGGCTAATTTTTAGCCCGCAGAAGGCGCAGAAGTTAGCGCAGAGGGCGCAGAAGCAGACGACTGCCTGTATGCTAATGTAGCCAGGCGGTTCAACTAAGCACCACGCACTAAGTACTAATTACTTGGCTGCCGCTTTCTTTTTTCCCGCCACTGGGGCCGCCAGCTTGCCGGGGTTGTCGGCCAGGAACTTGCCCCAGCTTTTGCCGCCGGCTTTCACGTTGTTGCCTTTCTGGTAATGATGGCACAGCGCCACGGCCAGGGCATCGGTAGCGTCCAGAAACTTAGAGGCTTCCGCTATGGGCGGCAGCGTCAGGATTTGGCGCAGCATGTGAGCCACCTGTTCCTTGGTGGCGTTGCCGGAGCCCGTTACGGACTGCTTGACCTTGGTCGGCGCGTATTCCACGTACGGAATCTGGCGGGCCAGGCAAGCCGCAATAGCCACGCCCTGCGCCCGGCCTAGCTTGAGCATACTCTGCACGTTCACCCCAAAAAACGGCGCTTCAATGGCCAACTCATCGGGCAGAAATTCGTCTATCAGTTCTTGCATCCGCTCGAATATCCGCTTGAGCTTGAGCGCGTGGTTGGTGCCCAGCTTCTTCATGTCGATGACGTCGTAGCGGAGCACCGTGACTTGCTGTCCGCGCACCTCAATCACGGCGTAGCCCATAATTTGGGTGCCGGGGTCCACGCCC
The DNA here is from genome assembly GCF_057808495.1 of Hymenobacter sp. M1-2. NCBI lineage: Bacteria > Pseudomonadati > Bacteroidota > Cytophagia > Cytophagales > Hymenobacteraceae > Hymenobacter > Hymenobacter sp. M1-2. The sequence goes on along the minus strand of NZ_JBTYZO010000023.1, from coordinate 54,151 downwards.
ATAATGACTTTGGGCAGCAGGTCGGTGGGGGCGAGGGGCAGGATCATACTGTGGTAGCGAATAAGGAGTAGCCAGTGGAGAGGTGCTCGTTGAGTATCCGTCGGTAACTTGCTGCACCCAACCGAATGCGCGCTACCCTCTTGCCCCACCATCTACAAAACTACGCCCAAAAGCCGGAACATACTGCTCGCCGGAGCCGGGGATTGGTGCTGGCGGGCAAGCTGCTCATTACGGTGCTCACGCTGGGCTTGCTCTACCATTCTGTGTTTGCCGATGTAGCCACGGCCGCGGCGTGGCGCCAGCTACTGGCCGCTACGTTTACGGGAGCGGGGCGCAGACCGATACTGCTGGCCGTGGCGCTGGTGCCCGTAAACTGGGGCGTGGAAGCCTGGAAATGGTGGCGACTGGCCCGTCACTTGGAGCCCGTATCGTTCCGGCGTAGTTTTCGCGCGGTGCTGGTGGGCCTCACGCTCGGTTTCGTAACGCCCAACCGCGTCGGCGACTACGCTGGCCGCATCATCGAACTGAAAAGCCGCCGCCTCGATGCCTTAGGGGCCGTGTTTCTGGGCCGCTACGGGCAACTCGTTGTCACGGTGCTGGCGGGTACGGTGGGCTTGCTCTACTTTCTGCTGACCTTTTATCTGCGCGGCTACCCGGCCAGCGGGCTGGGTGTTGTTGCGGCGGCGCTGCTAGTAAATGCCGCCGTGCTGCTGCCGCTCTACCAATCCCGACTGCTACTGGCCGTACTGAATGTTATTGGGCCGCTGCGGCGGTTTCGACGGTTCTTGGCCGTTATGCCCACGTATTCGGCGCGTGCCATTCATGCGGTGCTGGCACTGTCGGGGCTGCGGTACGTGGTGTTTTGCGCGCAGTTTGGGCTGCTGCTCTACGCTTATGGTGCCCAAGCGCCATTTGGGCCAGGGGCAGCGGCCGTGGCGGGCACCTTTCTGCTGAAATCGTTGGTGCCTTCGCTCAATGCGCTGGCTGATGTGGGAGTGCGCGAGTTGTCGGCCACCCACCTGTTTGGGCTGTTGGGCGAACCCGCGCTGCCGGTGCTCAGCGCCAGCCTCAGCCTCTGGATTATCAATATTGCGCTGCCTAGCGCGGCCGGGTTGGTATTTGTGCTGCGGTTGAAAGTGCTGCGGAAAAAGAAGACCCGCCCGACGGATGCTGCCAGCCCTCAACTTCCCGCCGTATGAGCAGCGTAGTGGGCCTATTGCTGCTGACGGCTCCGGCCATTTATGCCGCCCACATGGTGGTGTTCCGGCGAGCCTGGGACCAACTTCCAATACCCACACTCCCGCAATCAGTCTCGGTTACATCCGTCCCAGCCAACGAAACCACGCCGCGCTTCTCCGTACTGATAGCGGCCCGCAACGAAGCGGAAAATCTGCCGCAACTGCTCCATGATCTAGCCCAACAGACACTGCCCGCCCAGGATTTCGAGGTCATCATCGCCGACGACCATTCCACCGACGCGACGGCCGCGTTGCTGTCAGCGGCCACTACTAGGAGCCCTTTCCGCTTGCGGGTCGTAAGCTTAGCCAATGAGCCAGCAGCGGGCCAGGGCAAAAAAGCCGCCCTGCAAGTAGCATTGTGGCAGGCCCGCGCCCCGTGGGTGGTCTGCACCGATGCCGACTGTCGCCTACCTCCTGACTGGCTCCGCTGCTACGATACGCTGTTGCGGACCACCGGCCCCGAAGTGCGTTTCGTGAGCGGACCCGTGCTGTTAACCGGGCCGGATACGGCGCTGCATAATCTCTCAGGACTAGAGTTTGCGGGCTTAGTGGGCACCGGTGGCGCGAGCATCGGCGCGGGCACTCCTACCATGTGCAACGGCGCCAACTTAGCCTACCGCCGCGACGCCTTCGCGGCCGTGGCGGGCTTCGCAGGAAACGAGCACCTAGCCAGCGGCGACGATGAATTTCTGCTCCATAAGCTCCACGCGGCTTTTCCGGGTAGCATCCAGTTCCTGAAACACCCCGCCGCCATTGTGCGCACGGCCGGGCCGGACACGCTAGCGGCCCTGTTACGCCAGCGCGTGCGCTGGGCCAGCAAATGGCGACATTATCGGCACCCAGCTTCCCAACGTCTGGCGGTGCTGGTACTGCTGGCCAACGTGGCGCTGGCAGCCGGCTTGCTGGCGCTGCCGTGGCAGCCGCAGCTGGCGCCGTGGGTAACCGCGGCCTGGTTGCTCAAACTAGGGGCTGATGTGTGGTTTCTGATGCCGGTGCTGCGCTTTTTTGGTCGGAAACGCTGGCTGTGGTGGGTGCCGGTGCTGCAACTCGTCTACGCGCCGTATGCTTTAGCAGTGGGCTTAGCTGGGCTGCGCGGCGGCTACGTTTGGAAGGGCCGACCCATCAAGTGAGTACCAAGATATTAGTAGTGAGTACTGAGTAGTGAGTACTGAGTAGTGAGACATGAGTACTGAGTAGTAAGACGTGGGAGAAATCATTGAAAATGACTGGATTGAACAATGTCTCACTACTCGGTACTCATTACTCAATACTCAGTGCTATAAAATCGTCTTCTGGCTTGGGATTGTAGCGGCCAGCCCCGTACTTCAAGTACAGTAGCGCGGGCCTCGGCCCGTAGCTCTTGCGCGCCGCGCCACGCACCGCGACAAAGAGGAGCAACCAGCTGAAGCCCACGCTATATTCTTGGTCCTCAATTTCACATCCAATGAACCGAAACTGGCTGGAAATGGTGTTTCCGGCGGCCCTGGCGCTGCTGGTAGTAACAATTGGCGTGTTCGTGCTGAGCATGACCGGCTTGCTCACCGAACCCGCTTCCACATTGGAAGCTGACTTGTCAAAAGGCAATAAGCCGATTGCCGCTTCCGACACAACGTCCAGCTCAGCGCCTGCTTCGCGACCTGACTTGGACGGGGCCGCCGTAGCCGCCGGCGACGCGCTTTTCAAAGGCAATTGCGCGCAGTGCCACGCTGTCAACGATGTGGTGGTAGGCCCGGCCCTGGCTGGTATTACCAAGCGCCGCTCAGTTGCCTGGTTGATTCCGTGGGTGAAAAACTCCAGCAAGGTGGTAGCCAGCGGCGACGAGTACGCCGTGAAAATCTATAATCAGTATCAGAAGCAGCAGATGCCTAGTTTCCAGCTCAGCGACGAAGAAATTCGCCAGATCCTGACTTACATCCAAAGCGAGGAAGGCCGGGGCCGTGTTAGTACGGTGGCTATGCAGATAGCGGGGCGTCCGTGAAGAAGCAGGTGCCAAAAACCGGCTCGCTCGCTACATTTGCTTTCCCCCAGCCTTCCTACTTCGTGACCGACTCTGAATTTGATATCCTTGACGAGCTGTATTTCGTCACTTCTTTCCGCGACCTGAGCCTGAAAACTGGCCTGCCCGCCGCCATTCTCGCCCAGCACCTGCGCAGCCTGCTGGAACAGGGCCTCATCCGCAGCTATTGGCCCGACCCCGACACCGAGCTAGTCTACGAAGAAAGCTCCTTTGGCGCGCTCAACCAGGATTGCTTCTTTCTGGCTTCCAAAGAAGGCCTGCTGCGCCACAACACCCGCTAGCTGTGGCCGGCTCCGCCATTTATGCCGTTGCCACCGCGCCCGTAGCCCGGCCGCCCGGCTACTACGTGCGCCAGCGCCTGCTCCGCAACCGGCCCGCCATGGTGGGCCTCGGCTTCATTGTGCTGTGCGCGCTCATTGGAGTGCTCGGCTACTGGGTGCTGCCCGATAACTCGCCCAATGCCAATAACAGCCTCGTGCAGTTACAGAAGGAGCCGCCTGGTTTCCGAGCCACCATCCTGCGCCTGCCCATGCCCGATTCGGCCCGTGCGGCGGCTGACAATATCTTCCGAACCTGGCTCTCCGGCCGCGCGCCGCGCTACCAGGAAGTGCCCATCGACAGCTACCGCTTCCAGGGTGACTCCGTGTTCATTGCGCCCTACCGCAACCATTCGGCCCTCGCCGATGCGCCCCGCCGCTATTCCCTCGCTGAGCTGGCTGGTCGCGCCGGTTCCGCGGAGGAGCTGCGCCAAGTAGTAGCACAGGAACATATCCTAACCAGAACCTACTGGCTGGGCACCGACAAATCTGGGCGCGACGAGCTGAGCCGGCTGTTGCTGGGCACGCGCGTGAGCCTGGGCATTGGGCTGGTGGCCGTGCTGATTTCCGTGACGCTGGGCATGGCCATTGGGGCGGTGGCCGGCTACGTAGGTGGCTGGGTCGACAGTTTCCTGCTGGGGGTGATGACCGTGGTGTGGAGCATTCCAGGCATCATGCTCGTCATTGCCATCTCCCTGGCCCTCGACAGCAAAGGCGTTTGGACTTCTTTCGTGGCCGTGGGGCTTACCATGTGGGTGGACGTGGCCCGGGTGGTTCGCGGGCAAATGCTGAGTTTGCGCGAAAAAACCTTCGTGGAAGCGGGCCGCGTGTTGGGAATACCGCAGCATCAGCTCATCATACGTCACCTGCTGCCCAACATGACGGGGCCCTTGATTGTAATAGCTACGAGTAATTTTGCGGCGGCCATTTTGCTCGAAGCGGGCCTAAGCTTTCTTGGCTTGGGCGTGCAGCCCCCGGCGCCATCCTGGGGACTCATGGTAAACGAAGGATTTCAACTGCTCGGCACCCAGGCCGGTCTGTGGCTTACGTTACTGCCCGGCTTGGCTATCAGCCTGCTGGTGCTTAGCTTCAACCTTTTGGGCAATGGCCTGCGCGACGCCTACGACCCCAAAACTCCTTTAAATGGTTGAATGGCTGCATGGTTAAATGACTTAATTATTTAATGGTTAAATGGTTGGTCGTTCTAGCGCCACCAGAACAATCAACCATTAAACCATTTGACCATGTAGCAATTAAACAATATACCCTATGTCCAACGCGACGATATCTTCCGAAAAACGACTTTTCCTGAAGGATCGGGAGTTGGGGGCGCTGCTTGAAATCACGCAAGCCATCAACCTCGATCACAGCGAAGGAGCGTTGTATAAAATCTTCCAGTTCACGCTGCTGGGCCAGCTCAACATTCGGCGGCTGGTGCTCTACGTGAAAGAGGAAGGAGAGTGGGAATGCGTAGTGTCGTTTGGTCCCGACATGCCCGATTTTCGCCGCATTCCGCTGCCCGAAACGGTGCTGCACAACTGCACGGGGCACCCCGGCACCGTAGCCGGGCTATCCCTGGGCAAGGAGTGGGAATTGCTCGAAACCATTATTCCCGTCGTTCGCAACGATGAAGTGGTAGCCTACGTGTTCATCGGCGACGTGCACGACGACTACGCCAGCGGCGAAGCCACCAAGTTTCTGGAGACGCTAAGCAACATCCTGTTCGGCGCCATCGACAACCGTCGGCTGGCCCGGCAGCGCGTGGCGGCGGCGGCCATCAGCAAGGAAATCGAGATTGCGCGAGACGTGCAGGCCATGCTGTTTCCGCGCCAGCTCCCTAACGACGCCCACGTGGCGCTGGCTGCTTCCTACGTGCCCCACACCGCCGTGGGCGGCGACTATTACGACGTGGTTGCCATCGACGACAACCGCTTTCTGTTTTGCGTGGCCGATGTATCGGGGAAGGGAGTGGCGGCATCGCTGCTGATGTCGAACTTTCAGGCGGGGCTGCGCACGCTGCTGCGCCAGCACGTAGACCTAGCCACCACCGCGCAGGAACTCAACAACCTAATTTTCCGCAATTCCGGCGGCGAGAAGTTCATCACCGTCTTTTTCGGCCTCTACGACCGCGCCACCCGCCAGCTCCAATACGTGAATGCCGGCCATAACGACCCGCTGCTCGTGCTTGATGGCGGCTCCGTGCTGCGTCTCAAAGAAGGCAGCATCATGCTCGGCGTGATGGACGAGTTACCTCTGCTGGAAGTAGGCGAGGTGCATATTCCGGGCCGGGCGCTGCTGCTCACCTACACCGATGGCCTCACCGAAGTCTTCGACGCGCTACAGGATGAATTCGGTGAAGAAGGCATTCTGCGCGTGCTGGAACGCAACCGTTACCTACCGCTCAAGCATCTGCACGAAGAACTGCTCAACGCCATCAAGGTCTTCAACGCCACCGGCAGCCAGTTCGCCGACGACGTAACCATCCTCAGCTGCCGGTTTAAATAGGCGGTTTGAGGTGAGGAGGTGACAGGTAACACGTGACAGGGGAGAGGTGTGGGTTGGGGTACTGGTTGGCGCTGGCAGTAGCGCGAAGCTCCGGCTTCGCGCATCGTTGAACGACTCGCGTTGTGGCAGTGCGGTTCCAGTCGTTCCATGTCAGCAACGATACGCGAAGCCGGAGCTTCGCGCTACACCTCGTGCTGCAACCCCAAACTCGCTCTAAGCTAACAGCTTCCATTCCGTAGCCCAGGGCTTTAGCCCTGGGGTGGCGGCCCTGGGGTGGCGGCGCGGTTTGGGTTCCCAGGGCTGAAGCCCTGGGCTATGCAGCAGCTCACGCTATATCTATACAGGTGCAAGTAGGCCCGGTGACGCGAAACGAATTTCGTGTTGCTGGGCCTTCTTGGCTTGGCATCGTTCTTCTTACTGCTACTTCTTTCCAGCCACGAAATTGAGGCCGAAGAAGAGGTTTTCCTTGAGCAGGGAGTTACTGCGCCACAGACGGCTTTCGCGCGCCATGATCTGCTGGGCGTTGTCCTTTTTGAACATGAAGGGCGGAAACAGGCGGATGTACTGCACGTCGTTTGGGTAAATGTGCAGGCCCTGCTTGGCGAGTTCCGTGCGCCAGGTAGCCAAGTTGCGGATATTCTCGTTGCCGAGCAGGATGTTCTTTTTCAGCTGCTCGTCGTAGATTTCGATGATACGCTTGTTGCCGCGGCGCAGGTAGAGCTTGAGGTTCTGCACCACGTTGCCACCGTTTTCCTCCACGATGATCAGGTTGCCGGCCGGGCGGAGCGTTTCGTGGAAGATGCGCAAGGCGTCCTGTAGCGGTTCGAGGTGGTGCAGCGTGTCCTGGATGATGACGTGGTCGTAGGAAGCCGGCGGCGGGGGCGAGTCGAACAGGTTCTCGTAGCTGTAGGTGAAGCCCGATACATCGCCGAACTGCGACCAGTATTTCAGCCGTTCGGGAATGTACTGGAAGTAGAATTCCAGGGTGGTACCGTGGACTTTGTAACCATTCAGGGCCAGGAAAATAGCGGTGGTGCCGTAGCCGCAGCCGCAGTCCCAGATAGCCGCGTTTGGGTTGGGCAAATGGTCCAGAATGTAGTGCAGACGTTGCGTGACGTAGGATTTGCGAAACTCAAAGCTCGCCGGATTCTCCAAGAACTTATAGTAGCTGGTCAGGTGCTGGTTGCCGCGTAATTCGTCCAGAAACAGCTCAAAAAATTCGTTAACCGTCATGTTAGGCGCAAAGAGTGGTATTACTTGAAGGCAGACGCTCCTCCGATCAGCGAAGGTACATCCTAAACATAAACTGCAATGGGCAGTCGGCCGGGCCAGAATCCAACCAAAGCCACTCCTGCCTAAATTTTGGCGGCCCGCGAGGGTAGTTGCGGCAGGGTTGGTTCTAGAATAGAAACGTCCTCGCCGTCTTGTTGCCACAGCTGAACCCGCATCAGCACGGCCAGCGAAATGTAATAGAAGGAGCCAATTTTGTCCACCTCAATCAACTCATTGAGCAGTAGGTGAAAAATAGTGATGACCAAGGAAAGGCCTGCCGCCATCACAACGTTGCGCTGTTGAGGATTCTGGGCCCGATGGTAGAGGCGCTCCACGAGCAGCAGCGCCGTGAATATCAGCGCCACGAACAGCAGAAAGCCAGGCACGCCTTGCTCGGCAAGTTGCAGCAGAAAGTAGTTGTGCGTAGTTGATTTTTCCGGGTTGTCGCTCACGTAGGTGCGGAAGCTCTTCACCGTGTAGCGCTTGTATTCGGGGTAGAAGGTCGAGGGGCCGCTGCCGACCAACGGTTTCTCGGCAATCATGTGCGCGGCCGCCACCCAACGATACACCCGCTCCATCCCCGACACATCCTGCAACTTGTACGTAGCTTCCAAGTGCTTCTCGAAGTTGCCGCCGTTGAAGATGGTTTTTTCGAACTCCGGCGCGTACAGCATGTAGGTATTTTCGCGCACAAAGTAGAGGGTGGCGCCTATCACGCCTACACTACTCGCAATGAGCACCAGCCGCGTGAGGCGCAGGCGCACAACACCGAAGTACAGTACCGCCACCACCAACGACAACATGGAAGCGCGGGTGTAAGACAGCAAAACGCCGCTCACACTTATAGCCAGCACCGCGTACCACAACCAACGGCCCCGGCGGAAAGCGGCGTCGCGGGCGGCGTAGAAGGCGTAGGGTACAAGCAGCGCCGCGGTGGCCGCGTACAGTACGTGGTTGTGGTAGAACGGCTGAATAGCCCAGTTGATGGAATCGAAGCCGAAGCCTTTGCCCGCGTGGCGCGCCATAGTGTAAAGCACTGTGATGCACACGCCCGCCGCGAAAAAAGCCGCCAGCCGCCATACGTCGCGCGGAGTGCGCACCAGCGCCAGCGTTACAAACACGAAAGGCGCTATGTACCAGGTCTTGGCCAGTAGGTACTTCACGGACTTCAGCGTGTTCACCGAAAATACCGTCGATATCACGGACCACAGCAGCGCCAGTCCCATGAATATCACCAGCGGGTGGCGCCACAGGCGAGGCGGCACTTCACTGCGCCCCAGCAGCACATTCACCCCAAAGCAAACCAGCAGCACCAGCATCAGCGGCTCCGAAGGCACGTCCATGCTCAAGCCACCGGGTAGGTGCGTCTCCACGGAAAGAGCCAGCGTGCCCAGCAGCACGTAATACACCCAACGCCAATCTACGAGCAACACCACCGTGCCCAACACCGCCACCGGCAAGGCCAGCCACAGCCGTGCTTCCAGCAGCGCCGCGGCGGCTCCGCTCACCAACAACAACCCCACAAACGCCACAAACAGGCGTTGGTCGTTGTTTTGAGGACGCAGACGAGCGAGAGGGTTCAAAGGGGAATGAGTAATTAGTGATTAAGAATGGGGAATTACAGCGTACAGCGAAGCAAGAGGAATAATCGGCAAGTTGAAGTCCATCCAAAAAAGAGTCTTCAACCGTAGGACTAAGCCCCCAATTCTTAATTTTTAATGGAAAGATTGCCGCGGTAGAGTTCGAGCAGGGTAATGAAAATGACCGATAGCGCGAACGTAACCAGCACCGACGACATCACGATAAACCAGCGCACGGGCTTGGCTTTGCGGGTAGCAGGGTAGGCTTCCTGCACGATGTAGATGCTGGAAATCTTGCCTTTGATAGCTAGTTGGGCGGTTTCGTAGTCGCCACGGGCCTTGATGAGCCGGGTCTGCACGTCGTTGAAGCGGGCGTAAAGCGTGTTCATCTGGTCGTTGCCGGCGGCGTAGCTTTCCAGATTGAAGATGTTGCCGCCATCAGCTTTGGTAAGGGCGCGCAGGGCGCGGCGCAGGCCAGCCGCCTTGCCGCTGTTGCCTTCGCCTTCGGCCCGGCGCAGCGCACTCTCCGTTTCAATGATTTCCTTGGCTAAATAGCGCGACTCCAGCGCCAGGCCGTAAACGCCGTAGCGGCGGCGGCCAGCCAGTAGGCTGTCGTATACGAGGCGATACTCGCGCTCCAGAAACTTACGCCGCTGCGCGTACAGGTCGAGTACTTTACCCCGGTTGGCGAAAGTCAGCTGCTGGTTCACCGAGTCGATGCTTTGCACCAGCGCGTTGGCAATGCGGGCCGCCAGCACCTTGTCCTTGTCCGTGAAAGTCAGCTCAATGGCGTCCCGGTCGTTGTGTACGATGTCGAGGTTGCCGGAAAACTCATCCAACGCCGCTTGATCGGCGGCATCATCGCCGGGTTTGCCGGTTTGGTAGTGCTGGTGCAGATTGAACTTACGAATAATAGCCTCCGCCACCGGCTGCGACTGGCCGATGGTGATAACCCGGTCCAGATCTTCGTTGCGGCCACCTAGTTCCAGTTTGCCGCCCTCCGTCACGATACGGTCGGGGTCGGTGGTTTGCGGGTTGGTGGGATAGAAAACCGAAGTCGATTTGTAGATGTTCGGCAGCATCAGCGCCACCACTGCGCTCACTATCAGCGCCAGCACCACGGCCCCCAACACCAAATACTTCCAACGATTGATAACCGGCCACAGGCCCAGCAATGAATAAGAGCGGGATGACATACAGGATGGAAAAGACAACCAAATTGTAGCGTCACCAGCCAACTGGCTACGCTACAGCGCAGCAAAGCTACTTTAATCGGGGCATAATTGACTACTGCGACTCCAAACAATACAGACACTACATTGTAGTGCCGCCGCTGCCCGCTTGGCCGGAATTGGTATTATGCCGCCGGGTCTGCCATCTTTGCGGATTATTGGCAATGCCTTGCTTGCGACTCCTCAACAAAGCGGTTGTAGCGACTCGCAGCTCCCCAAACGCATTGTTTGCTTTAAACCCGCCCGTATCAAACGCTTCTTCGGAAATATCAGCTTCGTAGTGCTGCTCAACCTGCTGGTGAAACCGGGCTGGGTGGTAGTGGAGAACCTGGTGCAGGACCGACTAGGGCACGCCGCGTTTGGGACGTTCACGGCTCTGTTCACGCTGGCTACCATCGTGGCGCAGGTTTCAGATTTGGGCACTACCCAGCTCACCACCAAGCGTGTAGCCGCCGCTCCTGAGTTCCTGACTGAATACTTTCCCACGTTGCTGCCCCTGAAAGGTTGGCTGTCGGCCCTGTTTCTTGGGCTAACGGTGGGCATCGGCTGGCTGCTGGGCTACCGCGGCCACATTCTCACGCTGTTGGCTCTGACCGGGGCGGGGCTGCTGCTAGCGCAATACACGCTGTTTCTGCGGGGCGTATTGCAGGCCCACCAACGCTTCAATACCGACGCCATTCTATCAGTATTAGAGAAATTTCTGTTGCTGGGCTTGGTGTTGCTGCTTGTGCCCATCGGCATTACGCTCAACAGTTATGTGGGAGCCCGCACCGTAGCAGTGGGCTTCACATTCGTCATACTATATGCTTTGGTGACGCGGCTCTACGGGCGGGTGCAGTTCCGACTACGCTGGGAGCAGGCCCGCCCGCTACTGCGCGATAGTCTGCCGCTGGCCTTTATTACGCTGGTGTACGGCCTCAACGAGCGTATCGATATGCTGATGTTGGAGCGGCTGGTATCGGCGCAGGAGGCCAGCTACTACGCGGCTTCCTACCGCTGGCTCGATACTATGATGATGTACCTCTGGACGGTGCTGCCGCTGTTTTTCGCCAAGTTCGCTCACGCCACCGCCCGCCCCGACGAGCAGCGCGACCTGCTCTGGTTCGGGCAGCGCGTCGTGACGGTGCCCATGCTGCTGATTTGCGGCTTTGTGCTGTTTCGGGGCGAAACTCTCTTCTGGCAGTTCAAGCACAGTACGCCATTGGAAGTGGGCCGCATGGCACTGTGTCTGAAAATCTTGTTTGTCAGCGTCCTGGTACATGCCTTCTTCGCCATTTATAGTACGCTGCTCACCAGCACCAACCACGAGCGGCCGGTAAGCTGGCTCGTAGGCGCGAGCATAGTGCTGAATGTGAGCCTGAACCTGCTACTGCTCCCGAAGCTGGGAGCCGTGGCCGGCGCCATTAATACGCTGGTGTGCGCGGTATTTGTGTCGGTGGGGTATTTGTGGCTGGTGCAGCGCCGGACGGGCGTGCCCGTACCCTGGGGCTGGATAGGCCGGTTAGGCTTGGCCTTCGGGCTATTATGTGCCGTCTGGTATGTCCTGCAAAGCTGGCTGAGCCTGCATTGGCTGCCGGAATTGGCGCTGGCGGGGATGGCTTTTGGGGGCATCCTGTTGCTGATGCGCATCGTGCGGATTTCGGAGCTGCGCGCGTTATTGCAAGCCCGTAAAGGCTGATGCTGTTTCTTGCGGTGTTTCGCGGTGCTCTGCTCGGGCCCATATTCACTCTCGCTCATTCACCCATCCACGCATTGGACATTGCCGTTAACGTCCGCTTTTTACTGCCCGGCAACCAGCTCGAAGGCATTGGGCGTTTCACCTACGAAACGCTGAAGCGCCTGGTAGCAGCGCACCCGGCGCACACGTTTCACTTTCTCTTCGACCGGCCTTTTGATGCGCGCTATCTGTTCGGGTCGAACGTGGTGCCGCACGTGTTGCAGCCGCCGGCGCGGCATCCATTTCTGTGGGTGGCCTGGTTTGAAGGCGCCGTGGCGTGGTGGCTGCGGCGGCACCGGCCGGTCGTGTTCCTCAGTCCCGACGGTTACACCACGCTGGCCACTAGCGTGCCGCGCGTTACGGTGTTTCACGACTTGGCCTTCGAGCATTTCCCGGAGCACATGAGCGTGCTCGAATACAAATACTACCAGTTTTTCGCGCCCCGCTTCGCCCGCGCCTCGCAGCGGCTCGTTACGGTTTCGGAGGCTACCAAGCAGGATGTGGTGCAAACCTACGGCGTGCCAGCCACCAAAATCAGCATCGCCTACAACGCCGCCGATGAGTATTTCCGGCCGCTGCCCGCCGAGGTGCAGCAGCTCACGCGGGAGCGGTACGCGGCGGGCAAAGCATACTTCCTGTTCGTTGGGGCGCTGCATCCGCGTAAGAATCTGGCAAACCTGCTCCGTGCTTTCGATGAATTCAAGCAGCGTACGGGTGCGCCGACCAAGCTGCTCATCGTAGGCCGCACCGCCTGGAAAGCTGGTCCCATGTTCGACGTGTACCAGCAAATGGCGCACCGCCGCGACGTGCACCTCACCGGCCGCGTCTCCGAAGAAGAACTGGTGCAGCTCTACGCCGCAGCGCTTGCTACCGTCTACGTGCCCTTTTTGGAAGGTTTCGGCATTCCCATCATCGAAGCCCAGGCCTGCGCCTCGCCGGTCCTGACCTCAGAACGCAGCTCCATGCCCGAAGTGGCCGGCGGCGCGGCCTTGCTCGCCGACCCCTTCAAGCCCAGCGCCATTGCCGATGCGCTGGTCCAGCTACAGCAAGAGCCCGAGCTGCGCACGCAGCTCATCGAAAAAGGGCTCCGCAACGTACAGCGCTTCTCCTGGGACACCAGCGCCGAAGTGCTCTGGCAAGCTATTCTTTCAATTAAGAATGAGGAATGAAGAATTAGGAATTAAAAAGGCCAAATGCGCGCAACCCAGCTGGTCGCAGGTCGCGTAGCCATTCTTCATTCTTCATTCTTCATTCTTCATTCTTCATTCTTCATTCTTCATTCTTCATTAAAAACCATGCGTCTTCACCGTTTGCCGGAAATCATGCAGCGCTGGCTGCCGCACACAGAATGGCGCGGTCCGGTTGTGGGAGGGGAGAAGATGCTTTATCTGACCTTCGACGATGGGCCCATTCCGGAGGAAACGCCTTTCGTGCTGGAGCAGCTAGCCGCGCACCAGGCCAAAGCCACCTTTTTCTGCGTCGGCGACAACCTGGAGCGGCACCCGGAAGTGGCGCGGCAAGTGCTGGCCGAAGGCCACCGGCTGGCCAATCATACCTACCACCACGTCAGCGGCTGGGGTACGGCGTTGCCGGAATATCTGCGCGAAGTAGAGCGGTGCCAGCAGGTGCTTGATGCGCTGCTGTTGGCGCCGGAAGCCCGGCCGCTGCTGCGCCCGCCCTACGGCCGCCTCACCCGCGCCCAGGCCCAGGCCCTGCACCCCAGCCACCGCCTCATCATGTGGGACGTGCTCACCTACGATTACGACGCTTCCTTCAACGCCGAAATCTGTTTGCGCGCCGCGCTGGCCCACACGCGCTCTGGCTCCATCGTCGTGTTTCACGACAGCCGTAAGGCCCACCAGAACCTGCGCGCCGTGCTGCCCCGCTACCTGGCCGAATGTGCCCGGCAAGGCTATCAATTCGAAACCCTGTAACGTCGGTTTTCTGCCTGATATGGCGCGGCTTTAGTCCGCAGCCCCCGGCATGGTGTAGTCGCCCCATATCTATCCAGAATGGTCCGCTGCTTCACCGGAGTGTAAACAGACGCAAACCTCACGCTTTACGGCCGCTAGGTAGATGGATAATCGAAAAGCCGCGCCGCCGTGCGCTCTAAACGCTCAAAAGCTAAGCTCACCGGGGCGTTGGCGTAAGGGTTCTTCCAAATAGCCTGGTTGTATAACGGCTGCGGACTGAAGTCCGCGCCACACCACGTCGGAACCCGAAAACGGCTGTAGCTTCGCGCTGCTTTTGTTTAATTCCACCAACGCGGAGTTGGTGTTACGTGCCGGTTCACTTGCTGTTTATCACGCTTTTTCTGGGTGGCTGGTTTCTGATTCTGGCTACCACCACGCTGCTTTTCGCCGTGCGGCCGGGCAGCCAGCCGGGGGCGTTGCCGCAGCCGTTGCCCCGCGTGAGCATCCTCATTGCCGCCCGCAACGAAGAAGCCGCCATTGCCCGCTGCCTGCACGCCATCCGCCAGCTCGACTACCCGCCCCAGCTACTCGAAGTGCTGCTCGGCGACGATGCCTCCACCGACCACACCCGTGCCGAAGCCGAACATGCCATGCAGGGCTTCGCGGGCACGTTCCGCGTGGTGCCCATTCTTGAAATGCTGGGCACGGCCCGCGGCAAAGCCAACGTGCTGGCTCACCTCACCCGCGCCGCTACCACCGAGTTCTTCTTCATCACCGACGCCGATATTGCCGTGCCGCGCACCTGGATTCAGGGCCTGCTGGCGCACGCGCAGCCCAACATTGGCACCGTCACGGGCCTCACGCTCGTCGATGGGCCGCGCTTGTTTCATAAGCTTCAGGGGCTCGACTGGCTGATTTCGCTTGGGCTGGTGCAGGTAGTGTCCGACCTGGGCCGACCCGTAACGGCCATGGGCAACAACATGCTCGTGACGCGCGCCGCCTACGAAGCCACCGGCGGCTACGAGCGGCTGCCATTTTCCGTAACCGAAGATTTTGCTTTGTTCCAGGCCACGCTGCGCCACGGCTTTGGTTACCGGATTCTGTTCCGGCCGGAGGTGCTGGCCATATCGTTGCCGATGCCTACGCTGGGCCGGCTGCTGCACCAGCGCCGCCGCTGGACCCGTGGTATGGAGGCGCTGCCGTGGTGGCTGCGGGGCGGCTTGCTTTATTACGCGGGCTTCTATCCGGCCTTGCTGGCGCTGGCCTGGCTGGCCGGGCCGCTGGCGGCCGGAATAGCGTTGCTGGTCAGAACATTGCTGCACGGCTGGCTGGCTATACTGTGCTTCCGCCGCGCCGGCCGCCGCGCTCCGCTGCACCTGCTGCCCTTCTTCGAGCTGCTGTACACGCCCACTATCACCGCCGCCTTGTTTGCTTTCCGCCTACTCCCGCTCTCCTTCGATTGGAAGGGAAGAAAATACCGGTAGGCTTATGGTTGTTGGTTGGTGGTTGTTAGTTGTTGGGGGTTGATGTAGCGCGAAGCTCCAGCTTCGCGTATCGTTGCACGATGTCGTTGCAGCCTCTCGCTAGTCGTTCAACCTCAGCAACGATACGCGAAACCGGAGCTTCGCGCTATAGAAATACCGCACAACTAGCCAAAAACCAATAACCAACAACCACCATGCATCTTACCGATTCTCACGCCCACGTCTACTCCGAGCAGTTCAAGCCGGACCGCGACGACATGCTCAATCGGGCGTATGAAGCGGGTGTGCGCACTATTGTCATGCCCAACATCGACCACACCAGCATAGAGGTGATGCTCGAAACCGAGGCCCGCTTCCCGCAGCAGTGCTTCGCCATGATGGGCCTGCACCCGTGCCACGTCACCAAAAACTTCGAGAAAGAGCTGTATGAGGTGGAAGACTGGCTCAATCGGCGCCCGTTTGCGGCGGTGGGGGAGTGCGGCATCGACCTGTACTGGGACAAAACCACCCTGGCCATGCAACAGGAAGCCTTGCGCGTGCAGATAGACCTCGCCAAAAGACACCAGCTGCCCCTCGTGCTCCATACCCGCGACGCCTTCCGCGAAACCGCCGACCTCGTACAAGCCGGCCAGGACGGAACGTTGCGCGGCGTGTTTCACTGCTTCTCTGGTTCCCGCGAGGAGGCCGAAGAGGCGATTCGCCTGGGCTTCAAGCTGGGCATTGGCGGCGTTGCCACGTTCAAAAACGGCGGCCTCGACAAAATGCTGCCCGGCCTCGGCCTCGAACACCTGCTCCTCGAAACCGACTGCCCCTACCTGGCGCCCGCGCCGCACCGCGGCAAGCGTAACGAGCCGTCCTACTTACCACTAGTGGCCCACCGCGTGGCTGAGCTACTTGGCAAAGACGTGGCCGAAGTAGCGGAGGCCACCACCCGCAACACCCAGGAGCTGTTCAAGCTCTAAGCAGTTGTGCGGAGGGAAACGCATGAATTATTCTGGATAGGCTGCTGGTAGCTATTTGATTATCCAAGCTCTAAGTTCTCACATCTAAGGTCTTGCTACTTAAACTGTCAGGTTTGGAAAAGACGTGGTAGGTTGCGGCCCCAACCCAAGCCCTCCTGCCTTGCCCACCCCCGACAACCGCCCCGAAACCGCCGTCCTGGTCATCTACACTGGTGGCACGGTTGGCATGGCCTACAACCAGCGCGGCGAGCTGGTGCCAATGAAATTCGACCAGATTCGCCGCAAGATGCCTGAGCTGCGCCAGCTCAACATGGAAGTGGAAGTACAGACGCTGGGCGAACCCATCGATTCCAGCAACGTCACGCCCGCCGACTGGCTCCGGGTGGCGGCCATCATCGAGGAAAACTACACCCGCTACGACGGCTTCGTGGTGCTGCACGGCACCGATACCATGGCCTATTCGGCGGCGGCGCTCAGCTTTCTGCTCGAAAACCTGGGTAAAACGGTGGTTTTCACTGGGGCGCAGTTGCCCGTGGGCCGCATCCGCACCGATGCCCGCCGCAACCTCGTGACGGCCCTGGAAATAGCCGTGGCCCGGCACCCCATGGCCCACAGCGTGCGCGTGCCCGAAGTGTGCATCTTCTTCAACGACCTGCTCATTCGCGGCAACCGCGCCAAGAAAGTCGAAAGCCAGCAGTACAATGCCTTCCGGTCCGAGAACTACCCGCCGCTGGCCCGCGCCGGCATCGAGCTGGATTTCGACGACAAGCAAATCCGGCTGCTGCCCGCCGCCCGCCTGCGCGTCCACCAGCACCTCGACGACCGGGTAACCATTCTCCCGCTCTTCCCCGGCATCACGGAACGCATGGTGCGCGCCCAACTAGAGGCCGATGATCTGCGCGGCTGCATCATCGAAACCTACGGTTCCGGCAACGCGCCCACGGCCCCCTGGTTCCTGCGGTGCCTGCGCGAAGCCGCCGACCGGGGCGTGTACCTGCTCAACGTGAGCCAGTGCGAAGAAGGCCGCGTGCTCCAGGGCCGCTACGAAACCAGCGCCTACCTCACCGACCTCGGCATCCTCGGCGGCGACGACATCACGCGGGAGGCAGCCATTACCAAGCTCATGTTCGTGCTGGGCCTGGAGCGCGAGGCCGCCGAAACCCGCCGCCTGCTCACCCAGGATTTGCGCGGCGAAATCACACTCGACTGAGGCGATGTTGGCCCCGTGGCTTGCGTATCCGAAAAATCGGGTGTTATTTTGCGCCACTTCCCCGCATCCAGAGAGGTGTCCGAGTGGTCGAAGGAGCACGCCTGGAAAGTGTGTATGGGCCAAAAGCTCATCGTGGGTTCGAATCCCATCCTCTCTGCGAAATCAGGTTCTGATTACCTGAAAAGCCCGTTTCTAGCTTGGAAACGGGCTTTCGTGTTTTTCAGGAATACAGAACAAAAGTTTCTCCCTTGCCAGCATAGCTTAGCAGTACCAACGGGATAGTTACCAGCTTGCCTAGGAATAAAAATGGCCGGCCCTTACCACCTGACAATAAATAGTAGATGCACCCAAACACTACTGTGACTTATAACGACGTGAAGTACGGCGTGTATTGGACTTCTGAAGCTGCTGCTCATGTAGCAGCTAATTATATAGACCCGACTCACGGCGTTACTCATACTGAGGTATCGCAGCTACTGAAGAGAGCTAGGTACAGGGTTGACCTTGAAGGAGAAACAGGTCGTCGACATTACTTCGTTTTCCTAACCGGCCGCGACGGTCTAGTGTGGGAAACCTACGTATATTTAGTGCCTCCCCTAAACGGGTGGCCAGCACGCTGTGTTACCCGGACGTGCTACAAAAGCAACAAACAACAATACAGGAGCCTTTTCGCTTCATAAGTATATGGCATCTAAAAACCCGAAAACCGGCAAAGAAATCCGTCGAGGCGAGGAGATGCGCTTTAGTGATGAGATGCGCATTTCATCTCACCATGGTAAATATATTGGCGGCAATGCACAAACCTTTTTTGGTAAAACGAGCAGCCGCCCGACGGTTTCTCTTATAGAAACCCTAAGCCGTCGCCGGACTGAATTTGCGCTCCCTGTCTTCTTCGTAACGGGTAACCTGAGCCCACTGACTAATGAGCCTGGCCTGTTTGAGAATGATGCTGATTACGAACGGGTAACAAACAGCGTAGTAGCACGGATCAAAAACGGCGAGATTCAGCCGTATGAGCCAGAAGAAGATGAGTGATAGACACCTGCTTTCGCCGTGTTACATGAACAAAAAAGCCCCAGCATACGTTGGGGCTTTACTTTTCCAGATCATTGAGCCGGATGTACGGCATCTAGTCTTCTAAGCAGTTGCGTCTAGTAAGCGTGCGGGTACAGCAAGGCGATTTCTCCTGCTTAGCCAGTGAAGTAAGAAGCTGACTTTCCGAAGCTAGTGCTAATTTTTCATAGGAGCATAGCTTACGAACGCATTTCTTACTGCACCATATTCTAATTAATCTATAAATAGCACTCTCAACTTAACCCTCACGCCGCGAATCTAGCATCTTGTAGGCCTTGGTGTACTCGCGCTCTACCGTTCGCTCATGATGTTAATGTAGCGCTGAAAAGACTTCCACGGTTTGTGACCCTTCATCATCATTACCAGTTCAGGCCGTAGGCCTCGTTACAGATTCTGTGTCATGAAGGTACGGCGGCCGGTATGGCAGCTTAGCTTTTTCCAGTTAGCTACGGTGCGGGTTGCACGCTGACCACTGCTGAAGCGTATCACCTCCAATGGCGAAGTGATGCCTTACCTCTTTGCAACAAAAAAGCCCGTCCCCAAGATTGGAAACGGGCTTTTTGCTGCTACTAACGGTGCGCGTCGGTGGTTAGGCAGGCAAGCTATCGAGGCGGGCCTGGACTTGGGTGCGGCAGTCCTGGTAGCCGGCTAACTGGCGCTGGGCGGCGTCCAGCTCGCGGGTCCGGCGGAAGGCGCCGCGGCTGCCCTGGCCGGCCAGCTGCTCGTCCTGCAATTTTTCCCGGTCGCGCTTGTAGGCGCGCAGGCGCAGCTCCTCTTTCGTGCGGGCCTCGCCGGGGCTCATGCCGTTGACGCGGATTTCGAGGGGAGTGATCTGTTCCGTGAGGCTCTGAATGGTCGACGCATCTTCGCTGGCTTCGTCGGTTTGCAGCGTGGCGGAGCGCGTTATGGCGATGATGCGGAACTCGGCGCGGGCAATATCCTCGGCCGTGTCGGCCAGGACGGCCTGGCACTCGGCGCGGGTGAGCAACAATTCTACGGGATAAGTCATGAGAGTAGGAAAAAATAAGCGTGAAAAAGAAAAGAGAGATAAGCGCACCGTCGGGGATTTAACGTCAATAGGGACTGCTTTTATTGTTCAGATGTCCTAAATTTTCTGCGTTTTTTCAAAAATGCCTAGCCCGTTTAGGAGGCGGGTGGGCTGGCGGGTTGTAGCGAGGCTAGTAGGCTGTTCGCTTCGGCTAGGTAGGCTGCCCGGCGGGCTGTGAGTAGGGTGAAGGTGAGGGCGTCGGTGGCGGCCGTATCGGTGGCTTCTTCGAGCAGGCGGGCCAGCCAGCGGCGGCGCAGGGCCACGGGCGTATGGGCTGGCTCGGGCGGGTCGGTAGGGCTGGGGGGCGGGGGCAGAGCGGCCAGCAGCAGCGGGCCGGCGGCCAGGCGGCGCGCGGCTATTGTTTGGCGGATGCTCAGCTTCCGGTCTAGGCGCAGAACCCCGAGGTGGCATTCGGTTAGCCGGGCCGCTACCGCCTTCGGAGCCGACACTCCGTCCGGTGGGGCCGCGGGTGGAACAGGCGGCGGGGATGGGGCGGGCTCCTCGGCGGGGGCAGCAACCAGCGCCGTCTGCCAGGCGCGCAGCCAGGGCCGGGCGTGACGCGGCAGGGGCTCGATGTCTGCTTCAACATTGGCGACCTGGCTGCGGCTCAGGCCCAGCCACTTGCCGAATTCTTCTTGGCTGAGGCCAAAGCAGACACGGATGTCCTTGAGAGTGAAAGCGTGACTCATGCGAATGCAGATGGCAAAGCCAGAATACTGGCACTTGCGGAGCTGGCAATATAAAGTGCCAGCTCCGCAAGTGCCAGTTTTTGTTGGCCCGGCCGGGTAGCGGGTGGCCCACAACGGTATGGTGGGGAGGGGAGCGGCTGCTGCTTGGACTTGGACAGGTGATGTTTCGGTAAGAAGGCTGCATTGCTATTAGCTGCTTACTGCACGATGAGTTCTACTACCGCTTATGTTCATCATATGCATTCGGTCATCAGTACTAGTAATCCTGTTACTCATCATATTTTGATATGTAAGTGATTGTTATATAAATCTTTAAAACGAAGCTTTGTCGGCACTCTAACGCGCCGAACCTCTACCCATGGCTCAGTTAAAGATGACTCAAGCAAATGAGCCGCTTTAAGATGGCCTCCCTAGTAGGCAGCGAATGCTACACTTGCTTCTTGTCTGAATCCTATTTATCATCTTCTTCCACCAACCCCCTTTCCACAGTATGAACATGAAAACAACTCTAATTCGACTCTTGCGAAAGAGTTCTTTGGCAGCGGGCTATTTGCTCCTGACTGCGGGAACTGCGCAAGCGACCACCTACTACGTGGCCAGTAGTGGGGGCAGTACCTCCAACTCCGGCACAAGCGCCGACAAAGCCTGGCCGTCGGTGGCATTCGCCACCAAGTCGGCCTTGCTCCGGCCCGGCGACATCATTCGGGTGGGCGCGGGCACGTACAGCGAGACGCAAACGATTAAAATTCCCTGCGGCGTGAGTGTAATCGGCGCCGGCATCGCCAGTACGTTCATCAAGAACACCGCGAGTACGGCCATGCTCGTGGAGGACTGCCAGAGTATAAGCAACCAGCAAACAATTGCTGGCTTCAAGCTCGATGGCCAAAACAAAACCACTGGCGTACACGGCTTGGAAGTACGGCGCGTGTACGGCGTGGATATGCACGACCTGTTAGTAGATGGCTTCAAGGGCGATGGCACTGGCGGCGGCATCAACTTAAGTTACGCTGACCACTGTAGCCTCTATGCCTCGACATTGAAGAATAGCGCTGGGGCCACTACGTCCGAGTGTGGCGGCAACCTAGGCGTTGGGGAGTTGGACCATTGCTATTTCTACGATCTTTTAATCCAAGACCCCACAGGCTACGGTATCAAAACCGCCATGTCTTCCAGCAACGTTATCCGCAATACCAAGTTTTTTAATATGCGGATCGAGGTGAACGACCAGAAGGACTGTTCCAAATGGAACAATCTGGCGTTCGAGCTATTCAAGATCGACTGCCAAAACGTGGAAATTTTTAATTGCTATATCAATCATGTGCTGTCGCTCTCGCCCAGCACGTCGAGCCGGTCCATTAGCATCCACAACAACCATTTCAAAATCAACAACGCGCCTAGTGCCAACACGTACGCCATCGAGGCTTCAATCAGCCACATCAAAGTATACCGCAACTACTTTGACGGAGGACTATACGCATTATACCAGCGGGGTGAACGAACTGGCCAAGGTGACTGGTTGATTTACAAAAACGTGTTTTCGCGTAACCGTAACACAGCTATCATTAATACGGGGGCGTCGGGTGTGCGCTCGTCGAAGTTCTACAACAACACCATCGTGCTGGCCGGGTCGCCAACCTGCTTTAATTTCGACAAAGGCACCGTCGATTTTAAGAACAACATTTTCACGTCGCCGGGCGGCAACATCGGCGACAAGCTGGGCAAGACAGGCAGCAGCACGTTTGACAAAAACCTGTTCTACAACATCAACGCGCGGGGCACCAATACCCTAACCACCGACCCGAAACTGCCTCTGAACAGCAGCTTTCCTGCCCAGTTTGTGCCGGCCAGCGGCAGCCCGGCCATCAACGCGGGCGTGCCCATCCCCGGCATCACCACCGACGCGCAAGGCGCCCCCGACCTAGGCGCTTTTGAAACGGGCACCACGCCGTGGCAGGTAGGTGTGGGCGCTACACCGGTAGTGCTGGCTCGCGCCTCTAGCCCACAACTGGCCGGGCCGGCCCCCTTCACCGCCCGCTTCGACGCCAGCGCCTCCCTCGGGAGCGGCTTGAGCTACAAGTGGAACTTCGGCAACGGCCAGACCAGTACTTCTGCTACGCCAACGATCCAGTACGCCGCCGTAGGCAAGTACCCCGTGTCGCTAATTGTGAGCAACGGTACGGATAGCGACACGACGACCTTGCAAGTCAATGTATTCAACAACACGCAACAGGCCGCCAGCATCCGGCTGGAAGGCGAGAAATTCCAGGAGGGCAAAGGCGTGAAGGCCGGCGCCACGAATGTGGGCAGCTGCGACCACAATGACTGGGCCGGCTTCAAAAACGTCGATTTGTCGGGCGGCTACCTCACCTTCACCGCCCGGGCGGCGGTTCCCGGCAGCGGGCACAAACTGGAGGTTCGGCTGGACTCGCCCACGGGACAGGTGATTGGCGTAATTAATTTGCAGGCGACGGGCTCGTTTAGCACCTACACCAACCAAAGCGTGAGCCTGCAAGTGGGCGAAGGGGTGCACAACGTATATTTCTCCTTCAAAGGGAACAAAGAAGCCTCCGGCATTGGCAACTTCGACTGGTTTGAGTTTTCCGGCAAGCGCCCGTTCGTGGCCGTAACGCCCCCCCCGACTACGCTACGTACCCCGGAAAACCCGGCCAGCACGGTAGCGGGCCTCGACTATGGCTACTACCAAGGCAGCTGGACGGCCCTGCCCAATTTTGGCACCCTCACGCCGGCTAAAACCGGGGCCGTCACGAGCTTCGACCTGACGCCCGCCACGCAAGCCGACAACTTTGGCTTCCAGTACACGGGCTACCTCTCTGTGCCGACGGATGGGAGCTATACGTTCTCGACCACCTCGGATGACGGGAGCCAGCTCTTCATCGGCGACCAGCTCGTCGTGGACAACGACGGGCTGCACGGGGCCACCGAGGTCTCGGGCAGCATCGGCCTGAAGGCCGGCAAACATGCCGTTACCGTCAAGTATTTCGATCGGACGGGCGGTAACACGCTAGCGGTAAGCTACCAGGGTCCCGGCCTAGCGAAGCAAGCCATTCCGGCCGCTGCCTTGTTCCGCAACCCGCCGCTGCGCACGCCCGAGAATCCGGTCAACGATGCCGCAGGTATCGAATACCGCTACTACGAAGGCAACTGGAACGCGCTGCCGGACTTCGGCACGCTGACGGCTAAGAAAGCGGGCACTGAGCCTAACGTCACGCTTGCCGTCAAAGACCGCAACGACAACTTTGCGCTCCGCTTCACGGGCTACCTCAACATACCGGCTGACGGGCAGTTCACGCTCTACACAAACTCAGATGACGGGAGCCAACTCTTCATTGGCAATCAGCTGGTCGTCGACAACGACGGGGCGCACGCGTTGCAGGAACGCAGCGGTACGATTGGCCTAAAGAAGGGCAAGCACGCCATCACCATCGCCTACTTCGACCGCCTCAACGACGAGGTGCTGACGGTGAGCTATGCTGGACCTGGCATTAGCAAGCAGGTGATTCCAGCCGCGGCCTGGTCGCAGAACGGGGCCAACAACCGGAGTACGACGCAGTCGCTGAGTGCGGCGCTGGCCAGCTTGCCGACCGACGTGTTATCGGGCTTCCCCAACCCAAGCTCGGATGGGCGGGCTACCCTGGCCTTAACGGCGCAGAAGGAGCAGGCGGTACAATTGATGGTCCGCGATGACCAGGGCCGCCTCGTTGGCTTGTTTGGCATCCGCTTGCAACCCGGCTTCACCAAGCAGCCCTTGCCCATAACGCTACCCCGTGGCACGTATCACCTCAAGACCACCATTGATGGGGAAGTGCAGAAGTTCATCCTCCAGGTTGAGTAAGCCGTTCAGAGCATACTAAACAGAAGTGACCTACATAGTAAAAAGCCAGTTGAAAGCAATTTCAACTGGCTTTTTCTCATTATCAGGTAGCAGCGGGCAGTACACTGGCTCGGTAAATAAGAAGCTGTTTGAATAAAGTAAGCCCAGCATGACCGGCTATTTTACTTGCTGTCCACACAGCCCAAGAAGCGCTAGCTTGACTCGCGGGTTCAGACAGTGCCGAGCAAATTGAGGCGTTTCATGAGATTGGTCTGATACGCTCGCCCAGTTGGAAGGCGATGGGTGCCAACAGTAACGCCTAGAGCATCTACAGCCGTTATCATGCGTACGGCCACGATGTACGACCGATGTACTCGAATGAAGTCATCGGGTGGGAGGTGCTCCTCTACCTGTCTGAGTAGGTTAGGTACCGTATACTTGGTTTCCAGCGTGTGCAAGGAAGTATAGTTGCCATCAGCCTCCACCCAAAGAATATCCTCAAACCGAACGCGCAACAGCTGCTTTCGCTCCCGAATGAAAATACTGTCGGTGTAGTTCGCCTTCGTAAACTCCACTTCCGGCATTGGTACAGGTGACGGAAAAGAAGAAGAACTCGCCGCTACTTCGGCGGCGTGATTGGCGAAGGCCATTTCTACGGCCGCATGTACATCCGGCACGTCAAAAGGCTTGACCAGGTAGCCATACGGCCGTACTTGCGTAGCCCGAGCCAGCGTAGCCCGGTCTGCGAGGGAGGTAACAAAGATGAAGGGAATGTTATACTCGGCGCGCAAGCGGCTGGCTAAATCAATGCCATCCAGTTCGCCGCGCAGCATAATATCCAGTAGAACCAAGTCAGGCAGGCGTTGCGGCTGCTGTAGGTAAGCAAGAACTTCCGACACTCGCTGTGCCACGCCGAGAACCTCGTAGTTTAAACCTAGCAAAATCCCTCGTAGATCCTCGCCAATGAAGTATTCGTCTTCGACAATGAGAACTGCGCGAGCATTCATAGTGACGCAAGAAGGGCAAAAGTGTTAGGCTAAGGAAGTAAGTTCGTTTACCTCTCGAAAGGTAACGACAAACCGGGTGCCGCTGGAAATGGACTCGATATGAAATGTGCCGTCTATCTGCTTCACCAAGTTTGTAATCAGCCGGAGCCCCAGAGACGACCCCTTTTCGAGATTGAAATCGGCTGGTAACCCGACCCCATTATCCGTGACAACCAGCGTATAGTGATCGAGCACTTCATCGGCTGTGATGTGTAGCTGAATCAGGCCCTCGCGCCCATCAACAAAGGCGTGCCGATAGGCATTATAGAGCAGCTCGTTGATGATGAAGCCGAGCGGAACAACGGTATCGGCGCTGAGACGAAGGCCGGTTGCCTCTATTTGGCAGTTGATTTGTGCGGAGCGGGATGTGGTGCTATGAGCCAGAGAAGCAGCTAGCCGTTGAATAAATTGCTCAAAATCAACTCGTATGAGGTCAGTCGAGCGATAGAGCAGCTCGTGCAGCAGGGCAATGGACCGGATTCGGTTCTGGCCTTCCCGAAGAGCTACCTGCAATTCCGGCAGATTCGGTTGTTCCAGTGCTTGCAGCGTCAGCATACTTAAGATAATCTGCAAGTTGTTCTTGACGCGGTGGTGTACTTCTTTGAGTAGCACTTCCTTTTCCCCTAAAGACTTTTGCAGGCGTTGCTGCGTGTGTAGCAAGTCCTCGTTCTTGCGGGCTATCTGCCGCTCTTGTGCTTGCAGGAGTCTATTGGCCCGGTGCTGCCCTTGGTAGCGCCGATACCATCCCCACCCAATAACCGCACTCAGCAGCAGCCCCCCGCCTAGCGCAAGGCCCACCCAGCGCTGCAACTGGGCGCGCGTTTGCTGGAGGCTGGCTTGCTGCCGTAAGAGCCGGATCTGGGTTTCCTTTTTCTCCGTCTGGTACTGGGCTTGCAGCTCGGCCATCTGCTGCGCCTGCCGCTGGTTGAACAACGTGTCTTTCTGCGCCTGATAGCGTCGCTGGTAGGCGTAGGCGGCCATTCCATCGCCGGTGGCCGCGGCCAGCTCGGCCAGGGTTTGGTAGGTCTGCAGCAACTCGGCCGAATACTGTCGCTTGGCCTGGGCCAGCGCAAACGCCTCCTCCGCGTGGCGTAGGGCCAGAGTCCGTTTTCCCAACTTGTGATAAACGAGAGCCAGCTTGTTCTGGGCCAGCACGACCTGTGCCCACAAGTCGCGCTGCTGGAACTGCCGTATACTGGCCTCGAAATACGCGACTGCTTGCGCGTAATGCCCCTGCCGCTGGTGCAACTCGCCCAGGTTCAGGTCGAGCATGGCGCGGTGAACCGGGTCCAGGGCCTTGCGCGGATTCTGCTGCAGGGCCAGGCTCGCGTGCAGGAAGCGGCTGGCCAGCGCGTACTGCTGGTTGTTGGTATATAACTCACCCAGGTTGCAGAAGTCCTCTGCTAGCCTGACCGTGTCCCGCGCTGCTTGGTTTAGGCGCATAGAGAGCAGCACATAAGGAATTGCTCGGGGTTCCTGGCCTTGCTCCTGATAGATTGCGGCAATATTGGTCAGCAGAATGCCGGTCATGAGCGTATCGGCGGCTCGTTCGGCTTGTCGCAACCCGTTCAGGTACTGTTCCAGGGCCTGGGTATACTGGTATTGTGAGTAGTAGACTGCGCCCAGGTCGTTTAGCACGCTCGCAAGCTTCTCCCGCTGGCCCAACCGCTGAATCAGGCGCCGCTCGGCGGTGAAAGCCTGCAATGCGTCTTCGTATTGCTCTAAGGACAAGAAGCAATTTGCAATACGCTGCCAACAGGTCACTACCTCACTGGATAGGCCTAGCTGTTGGTACGCAGTGCGGGCCTGTTGGTAGTAGCCTACCGCTTGCCGATACTGTCTAGCCTGCATTAGCACATGGCCGACGGTGAACAGCGCCCGGGCTCGTAGGCTATCTGATGCCAAGGGTTGGGCTAGCGCCAACGCCCGCAGACCATACTGCCGGGCTCGGGCAGTATCCGATACGCGATATTTATTGCTCAGCGCTAGCAAGGCCTGTGCCTGCTTGGTGTTTGCTGCTACAGTGGCCGCTGGCAACGATTTATGCAAGCGGTTAGGATACGTCAGGTCTAAGTAGGGTAAAAGCCAGCGTAATGCTACAAGTAGCGCAACAGCCGCCAGAGCTGTTATAAATAGAGGCTTACCATACTTCATGGGTAGTTGAGTCGTGATGCGACTTTGGGGCAAGATACAACCGCAGTACCCTTATGTCCTCAGCAATTAGAATAGCAGATACGTCAACAATTAGCCGCATTTCGTCTACTCGCTTGGGGCAGTTAGAGTATCGTTTCTGAAGTAGTTAGACCTATCGTGAAGAGCAAAGCAAAAGAAGAACAGTAACCTTGCAGCATGAACACAGTGCTCCCCGGTGCGGAACGCCAGCACCTGCGCCAGTTGCAGAAGCAGCGGCGCGACGACGACGGATATATGCAGGTGACCAACGACCCTTCGCTCATTGCTTCTATGCCATTAGCTGACTCTAGCCGCCCGCCGCTGGTGCATTCTCTTTGGAATCAACAGCTGGATAAGACCTGCACCCTGACGCTAGCCGACGAACTGGTGGCGACGGTGACCGAAAAAGCGGGCAAGAGCCGCCGCACCGAGAAGCAGTTTGCCACCGCTGCGGAGGCCGTTACCTACTTCGAGCGGCAGGAGTGGGCGCTACTGAAAAAGGGCTTCGTGCTGCACAATTCGGCCGCCACTCCTGGGCAGCCACTACTGCACAGCTACATCGGGACTGGCTACACGGGCAGCTTGGCACTGGCCGATACGCCAGCGGGCATCTATACGTACAAGCACGGCTGGTTTCGCACGGCCACGGATCAGCAGGATTTTCTGGTGCAGCTCGATGCTACCGGGCAGGTGCAGGCTACCATTGCGCTACCCACCATCCTGGCCTGGGATATGCACTACCAACCCGCCTGGCGCGCGCTGGTGCTCGACCTCGACCACAAGATTTTCACCTACGACCTAAGCAGCGGCCACTTTCAACTGCTAAGTGCGCCTGGTCATTCGCCCGCCAGCTTCGTGGCCACGGCGGCCGAGCGCACGGCGTTTGCCGCCAACAACGAGTTGGTGGTGTTCGATGCCGACCGGCGGGCCCTGTTTCGCCTGCCGTTCGACACGCAGGTGCGCAATGGCACGGTGCCGTTTGCCGCCGCCTTTTCCCGTAGCGGGGACCTGCTGGCCCTCCATACCACCCCCGGCGAAGTTCAGCTCCGCAGCGCGCTGGATGGGACCTTGCTCCACACGTTTGCCGTCGGAAATCAACCCATCCGACAATCAGCCTTCGCCGGCAATGACCAGCTGCTCCTGCTGCTGGAGCCGCACAACATCAACGGTCCGCGCTGCTTCGACCTGAAGCAGCGCCAAGAAATTGCGTTGTCTTTGCGTGGTGAGGAAGAACAATCCGCATCCGTGCAAGTCTGCTGCCTCAATGCCGACCAGTCGCGCTTGGCGGTGCTGAAAGGGACGTGGGTAGAACTGTACGACGGAGCTAGCTGGCAACTCCTGCACCGGTTTCGCCTAGCGCACTGCGTCCGAACCGCAAAGCTGCGGTTTGTAGGCCACACCCTCGCCGCCCGCACCGACTATGGCTGCTTCAGCCTCTACCAACTATAGTCGGCGGGCCGGTCCATAACCGTTACGTAGGGGGCAATAACACGCCTAAGCTTGCCAATCAGCAGTTGACAACCACGTTTTGGCCTTGCTTCCTCCACGCGGTTAGGCTAAAGTAGTTATGTTACTTTTTCGGGGCCGGCCAGGTCAGCTCGACGTACGTGGGCGGTGGGCTCTCCTCTTCCTGGCTGGGCGGGGTGCGTTCCTGCTCCAGCACCACGGTGCGCGGGCCGCTCCAACGAGCCTCGGTAGCGCCCCAATTGATAGTTTGCCGAGTCCAGAGCAGGCGCGGCGACCCGGCGCCCAATTGATAAAGCTGTATGCCCGTGGCGCTTTCATCGCTGCCGTCGTTGGCTTGGTCGCTCTTCACGCCCATTAGGTAGCGCCCATCGGGCGACACGGCGGGGAGGCCGACCACCTCAGTAAGGCGGCCGGTGCGTTGGTCAATCAGTGTCGTTATCTGGCGGGTTTCTTCCTCTGTCGCCACCACCCAGTGGTGAGCCGTAGGCAGCTCGCCCCAGTAGTGATGCACGGCCCGCCCGGTTGGGTCGTCGGGGCCTTTCGGACCGGCCAATACCGTGTGCAGGCGCACTTCGGGGCCCTGCTTCGGCCGGAAAATCAGGTAGTCACCCTCGCGGCGTACCGGGCCGCTGTCGGCTGTTAAGGTGCTGTCGAGGTAGCCGCCGAGCTGTTTGGGCAAACGGGCAAAGTACGTGCTGGACACCGGCTTCAGGTACACAATGCTGCCATCGGCCGTGTGCAGGGTATCGTGCGCGGTGTTCTGCTCGGCGTCGCCCGAGCGCAGGGGGCCGGCGGGAGCTGCGGCCTGGCTGTTGGCCGTCGGGGCAGAAGTAGGGGAGTCGGGGCGGCAACCGAACAGCCAGCAGAGGCCAGCAGCTGCCCAAAACAAGGGCTTCATAGGGGCAAGGACAAAGTTTGAGCGCATGTAAGAGCGAGTGATATGACGTGGTGTAATGCGGAGCGCCGACCAAACTACACGGCCCGGCGCGACCAAGCAGCAGCTAAAGGTCGGCCTGATCTGGCACGCTACTGCCAGGCCGCGACACCCCGGGGAAGGAAAGATTACTTGGCAGCTTTGCGCTGCAAGGTGGCAAAAACGGCCAATAGCTTCCGTAGCTCGGCCGCCGACCGGGCTTCTCCGAAGGCGTCGATTTGTTCGTCCCATCCCCGGCCGTTGTGGTTGTTGAGCACGGCACTAATACTGTAGCCATTGGCACAGCGCGTGATGTGCCAAGTCGTTGTTTGGCCGAGCAGCTGCATGGGCTGGCGACGCACCTGGCAGCCAGCCGCCGCGCTGTCTCTCCCCTGCGGTTGGCTGCCGAAATACACCCCGCCGGTGAAGCTGCTGGTCGCCAGTGTATCGGCGGGGGCGAAGTAGTAGACCTCGAAGTCGGCGGCGTCAGTGGGTTTGATGGCATAGTCGGCGGGCAGCTTCATGGTGTAGCCGCTCCGGCCCAGCGGCTGTACTACCTGGCGCGGAGTGGCTGGCGGCGCTGGCAGCCGAGCCGTGGGCGACGAGGCTACTAGCGGCGGCTTGGGGTGGTCCTGGCAGGCGGCCAGGCCAATGCCGGCAAGGTAGAGCAGGCGGAGAAACGCAGTGGGCATACGGCTAAGTAAGTATTGGCTGACCAGTTTACCAAGGTCCAAAGTAACGCTCAAAGGGCAATACGCTCGAATGTAGTGATGAGCCTCCAAACGCCACTCTTCGCATGACTTTGGAAGATGAGCAGGGCGGGGCACGTCGACCACATGCAACGCAAACGGTAGGTATCTGCGTACAGGCCAGTGAGCTCCTCCTTATTTCACCTCATGGCTTTCACCCTCCGCTTGCTCGGCCGTGCCCTGTGTGGCGTTTTGCTGCTGAGCGCTGCTTCCGCCGCTCACGCCCAACAGTCCGTGGACCTGATCATGGACAACTTCACCAGTAGCGTGATGAGCAACCACCTGGTCTTGTCGCACGCCGCGGCCACGAACACCACCAGCGCGATTTACGGCAAGAGCAAGGCCAGCAGCCCCGGCACCACGAAAGCTGCCTCAGCCACGGCCGCCAGCGCGGCCCGCCTAACCTACACACCCACCACCGAGGCCCGGCGCAAAGCGGTGGAGGCGCAGGCCCGCCGCCTCAAGGCCAACAACCCGGCTCTGGCCGAAAAGCTACCCGCCGCCTTCGGGCCGGGTGGGCCAGCCGATTTCAGCACCATCTATCCCAAGGCGGTGCAGGGGGCGGGGCTCAAGGAAAACGACGTGGCCGATGTGTTTGCGGCTTACCTGATAGGCACCTACCGGGTAGCGCACGGCGAAGTACCGAGCGGGCCACTCGTGCCAGCTAGCTTGATGAGTGGGGTGCGGGCACAGTATGCCCCAGCCGCAGCCCGCGCCCTGGCTGGGCGCTCGGCGGGCGTGGTGGCCGAGCTAGGCGAGTTTCTGAAGCTGCAAACCGTGCTGCTGTACGTGGGAGCCACGCAGGGCCAACCCACCGACCTGACTGCCTTCCGACAAGGCGTAGCGGCCCAGCTCAAGCAACTGTTCAAAGTAGACGTAAACACGCTGACCTTAACTAAAACGGGGTTTGTAGCTAGCGGGGCTGGCGCAACGGCCCCACCCAAAGCGGCTACCAGTTCCCGCGCGCCGGCCCCTGCACCAGCGGCTCCCACCGGCTCGGGCTCAGCGGCCGGCGCGCAGTGGTTTTTCCGGTCCGTCAGCAATGCGTACGGCGGCATCAGCTTCGAGCCAGTGGCTTTGCTGGCCAGCGGGCAATACTGCGACATGGGTGACGTGCCGCTAGAAAGCCTGAACCCCGCCGCCGACAAAGCCAAGCGCCCGGCAGCCTGGGGCGCCTGGCGCAAGAGTGGCAACGCCGTGGTACTGACCAACTACAAAGGCCAGTCGAATTCCTACACGCTGGGTACGGGCAGCTGGTTTCCGGCCTACCCGGCGGGGGCCGTGGCGCTGAAACGGA
Source organism: Hymenobacter sp. M1-2 (assembly GCF_057808495.1). Classification (NCBI taxonomy): domain Bacteria; kingdom Pseudomonadati; phylum Bacteroidota; class Cytophagia; order Cytophagales; family Hymenobacteraceae; genus Hymenobacter; species Hymenobacter sp. M1-2. The sequence continues at coordinate 22,417 of NZ_JBTYZO010000023.1, read as the reverse complement.
CGTACACCAACACCAGCGGCGGCAGCGTGGGCGGGGCCACCTCCCTGGTCATTTCGAAACTAACGTTCCTGGACGGCAGCCGCTTCACGGAGGGCGCCGATGCCGGCATTGTGGCGTCCAACGCCGCGGGTGGCAACCGGCGGAGCGCCAGCGGCACCTACCGCCTGCAAGGCCACACCCTAACGCTAACTTATGCAGACGGCCGCACCGTGCGCAAGTCCTTCGCCATTGGCGCTTCCGGCAGCCCGCCCCGCCCGTCCAATACCCTGATTTTCATCGGCGGCGACGCCTACACTGACGATTGACGACTCTGACTTTTCGCTCCTTCTCTACCTAATTCTTCCCCTATGCACACCTTATTGAAACCAGTTGGAGTATTCCTCGCCGCCGGCCTGCTGCTGGCTAGGCCTCCTGTTGCCCGCGCCCAGATGTCCACCGATTTGATCATGGAGACCTACAACAGCAACATAATGGCCATCACCAACACGCAGATCGGCAACATCATGGTGGAGAATGCGGTGCGCCGCAACAACGGCCTGCCGCCGCGTGGCAGCGAGAAGTCGGCTGCCACTTCGGCTAAGACTTCGACTGCTTCAGCCAAGACTCCGGCCGCTAGCTTTGCCTACACCTCCACGCCGGCCCTGCGCCAACAGACCGTGCAAGGCTACGTGGACCGGCTCAAACCCACGAACCCAACCGCCGCGCAGGCCGTGGCCCAGCAGCTAGGACCCGGCAAGTACGATTACGGCTCCATCTATCGCGGCATCATTCAAGGCACCGGCCTGCGCGAAAACGACGCGGCCGACGCCATGACTGCCTACATGGTGCTAGGGTGGATGATTGTGAATGATGTGCGCGAGGCCCAGGGCTTGCCGGCCGGAGCGCCCCGCGGGGTGCGAGCACAGCTCGCCCCCAAGTTGGCCGCCAACGAGCAACTGACCGCTCCGGGCGTGGCGGCGAAACTGGGCGAAGAAATGAAGCTGCTGGTGGTAGTGGTGCAGGGGGGCTGGCAAGCGGCTCTGAAGGAGAAAACGCTACCTCAGTACCGGCAGGGCGTGGCCGCCATGTTCAGCAAGCAGTACGGCCTAGACATGAGTCAACTCAAGCTTACACCGCAAGGATTTGCCAAGAAGTAAGAAGACGTTCCAAAAGGCCGGCTCCCGATAGATTCAACTAAAGGGGCGTCTCTCAACCAAGAGCTAAGTGGCGCGTTGTAGCTCATTCGATCCGCGAACCATCCGCTTGTGCCCATGCTTTTTACTGCTCACTTGCTCGCTGCCCTGCGCCGACACTGGTCCCACTACTTGGCTGAGGCCGCCGGTATTGGGTTTTTCGTGGCGTGTGCGGGTATGCTCACCATGCTCGTGGAGCACCCGGCTTCCCCGCTGCACGAGGCCTTGCCAGATGATAAATTGCTACGGCGTGGGGTCATTGGCCTGGGCGTCATGTTCGTGCTGGCAGCCATCATCTATAGCCCCTGGGGCAAGCGTTCCGGCGCCCACATCAACCCCGCCGTCACGCTGGCTTTCTGGCAGTTGGGCAAGATCAAACCGGCAGATGCCGCTTGGTACGTGGCCGCCCAGCTGGTGGGGGCCATCAGCATGGCGTTGCTAATGAAAGTACTGTTTGGCGACCTATACGCCCACCCGGCCGTGAAGCATACCGTCACCGAGCCTATTTCCCCCGCCCTGCATGACCAGTTGATTGCCTTCGGTGCGGAGTTTCTCATTTCCTTTCTACTCATGCTAGTGGCTCTCAGCGCCCTGCACTCGCGGCGACTAAAAGCCTGGGCCGGCTGGCTGCTAGGCGGCCTGCTGAGTGTATACGTGCTGGTGGAAGCTCCTTTGTCGGGCATGAGTGTGAACCCGGCGCGTACGCTGGGCACGGCCGTAGCGGCCGGCAGCTATACCGGTTTGTGGCTGTACTGGGTGGCACCCTGCTTGGCTATGTGGCTGGCCACGGTTGTCTTCCTGCGCTTCCACCACGGGCAGCCGCTAGAGTGCGCTATCTTGGCCGGATGCACGCCCAGCGTAAACTCCCCGCATGCGGCGGAAGAGGAAGCACCACCTCAGTATCCCGATGAGCAGGCCGCCTAGCAAGTCAAAGCACGGCTAGTAATACAGGGCTTGACTTAGAGCAAACAGATAAGCTGGCTGTTATTGAGCTACAGCGGCCGTGGCAGGTCGTGGCGCTGGCACCCGACGGGCCGCTTTGGGCTGGGTGCGTCGCTTGCGCCACCACAGCAGGAAACCGCTCAAGCTCAGTATAGCAGGGGAGAGGCCCCCCAAGGACCAGATAACCTTGGTCAGCAGCCCGCCGAACTGCCCGAAATGCAGCGTAGAAAGCACCGTGTCTACTCGCTCACTTGGGTTAGCCGTGTGCATATCAACCTTGTCCAGTACCCGGCCAGTCCGGGCGTCGAGCTTGACCATGTGGCTGTATTGGCCGAACAACGGATTACCAGCGGGCATCTCGCCAAATACGTTTACTACAAGCTCCCCACCGGCTTCCGGACCTCGCAAACCCACTGGCCGCAGGCCCGGCAGTGCCCGTTGCGCCCGCGTATAAAGCGTATCGAACGATATGGCTAGCACCGGTTGCGGCTGTCGGCGCTTCACCACTTCTGGAGCGTAGGTTTCGGGCAAAAACACGTAGCGGAGCATCCAGACGCCGCTGGTTGCGAGCAACAGATTGAGTAGCAGACTCCAAACGCCCACCACCCGGTGCAGGCTGGAAGAAGCCGTGCGCCAGTTGCGCCACCCCATTTTCTGCCGAAACAACAGTACGGGCACCAAGTGTTTGCGGTACACCACAAGGCCCGTCACTACGCTGAGCAGTAACGCTACGCCGAGTAACGCCACGGTGAATTCGCCGGTTTTGCCACCCCACAGGCCGTAATGCACACCCAGAAGCCACCCAAAGAAATGGCTACGCGCATCCCGCTCCCCCAGAAAACGGGCCGTTTGCGGGTCGAAGTAGGCCAGGGTCCATTCGTTGTCGCCGCGCTCTATGCTCACCTCCACGGCCTGCCCCGGCTGAGTAGGTAGCCGCCGAAACCGCAGGAACGCGGGCTGCGGATAGTGGAGCCGCGCTGCCGCGAAGATGGCGTCGAGGCGGGGCACCGCGGCCGTCTTGGAAGCGCTGGTCTTTTGGCCGGCAGGTACCGGTACCGTCAGTAAGTCGGGGTTCAGCGCGTGGTCCAGCTCCTCCTCAAACACCAGCACCACTCCGCTCAGGCTCACAACCAGCAGCAGCAGCCCCGTAATCAGCCCTAGCCAGCTGTGCAGCGTGAACAGGCGACGGGTGAGGGCGGAGCGGGCCATGCAGCAGAAGTTTAGAAGGAGTAACCGGCCGTGAGGCGGAACGAGCGGCCATTACCCACCCACACAATGTCCCGAAAAAATACGCCGGAATAGTAGCGCGTATCGGCCAGGTTGTACACGTTCAGGGCCAGCGAGGCTTGCTTGAACTGATAATTCACCACGGCATCAAAGGTTTTGTAGCCCGGAATCGAGAAACCCGAATCGAAGCTGTAGCGCTTGCCCACGTAGTAAGCGCCGCCCCCGAATCCCAAGCCCTCCATAGCACCCTTCTGCACTCTGTATACCGCCCACAGATTGCCGGAGTGGTTGGGCGCGTTTTCAAACCAAGGTGAGCCGTAGGGCTGGTCGGGGTTGCCGTTTTTGGTGATGCGCGCCTCGTTGTAGGCGTAGTTGCTGATGACGTTCAGGCCGGGCAGGACGCGCCCCGTTACCGATACTTCCACGCCCTTGCTGGTCGCCTCATTACCGGCAATCTGCCGCTGGGCATTGGGGTCGTTGGGGTCCGTAGTCAGGATGTTGACCTTGCGGATGCGGTACAGCGCTACCGACCCAATCAACCGGCGGCCTAGCAACTCGGTGCGGGCACCCACTTCCCACTGCTTACCCGTCTCGGGGTCGAAGGGGCCGCCAGCGCGTGGCAAGTTGGAATACTGAGGCTGGAAGCTCTGGCTGTAAGAACCGTAGAGGCTCAGCTCCGGCAGCGGCTGGTAGACCAGCCCAGCGCGCGGCACGAAGGCCGTAGCCTTAGACGTATCCTGGGTAATCACGATGGCCGCCGTGGGGTCCGATACCTGGTCCGTCCGGTCTTTATCTAAGCTGGTGCTGCGGTAATAGTCGTAGCGCAGGCCGAGCACCGCCTTGAGCTGGGGCGTGAGCGTAAGCTGGTCCTGGACGTAGCCCCCGATGAAGTTCGTGGGGTTGTCGAACCGGTCATTATAACCCTCGCCACGGTAGCTGCGGCGGTCAGTTTGGCCGTATTGCGGGTTGAAAATGTTGAGGCCCGGTACGCCGTCGTAGCTCTGCGCGTAGTCGTAGCCGTTCTGGCTGTGCCCGTAGTCGACGCCGGCCAGAATGGTGTGCTCCACGGGCCCGGTGGTGGTCTTCCAGGTCAAGTAGCCGTTCACGAAGGCATCGTGGGTGATGTTGTCGAAGTCGCGGAAGTGTCGCTTAATGGTACCCGTGGCCGGATTGTAGCTACGGCGCGTGATGTGGTGGTACTGTTGGCGCGAGTGGTAGTAGCTGTAGCGGGCCAGCAGGTTCACGCTCAGCTTATCCGAGAAGCGGTGCTGGCTTAGCAATTGCGCATTGGCAATCCGGTCGTAGCCCTTGTCGTTGGAGTCGTGGTGGGTCCAGTCGCGGGGCAGCACGCTCAGGTCGCCTTCCACGGCCATAATTCCGCGGTTGTACCAGGTGCCGCCATCTTCGTCCTGGTGGAAATACGAAGTAGTGAGCGTCAGGTCGGTACGCTCCGAGGGACGGAACGTGAGCGAGGGATTCACGAACACGTTGCGCGTTTTCCAGTCCCGCATCTGGTGGTCAGTGCGCTCGGCCCCGGCCACCACGCGGTACAGCCACTTGCCATCAGCGGTTAGCGGGCCAGTGGCATCGGCCACGCCGCGCAGCTGGTTGTAGCTACCGTACGTCAGGCGTAGCTCGCGCCGGGCCGTGGCCTGTGGTAGCTTGGTGGTTTGATTGATGATGCCACCCGGCGCCGCGAAGCCGTACAGCACCGAGGCCGGACCCTTGATAGCCTCGACACTCTCCAGGTTGTAAGTGGGTTGGGGCGTGTACGATGAGCCGCCCAGCCGCTGCCCATTCAAGGCGAAGTTGCCGGTCGTCGACCGGAAACCGCGCATGTTGAAGTCGTTGTAGCCCCCGAACTGGGTAATGCCGGCAAAGTTGCGGATGCTTTCCTGCAAGAGCTGCACCTGCTGGTCGCGCAGGACGGCTTCGGGAAGCACCTGCACGCTTTGCGGAATGTCGCGCAACGGGGTTTCGGAGCGGGTAGCAATGTTGGTGGCGTCGCGCTTATAGGCCGTGTAGCTGCGGCCCGTCACCTGCACTTCGGCCAGGCTCGTGGTGGTTGCTGCTAGCTCCACGTTGGCTTCCACGCGCTGGCTAACCGTTACGGTTACTGGCTGCCGTTGCGCGGCAAAGCCAACGCCCTGCACCACCAGCGTATACGCTCCGGCTGGTACTCGGTCCAGGCGGAAATTTCCTAGCTCGTCGGTAGTCGTTCCTAGCGTGGTGCCTTCCAAGGCCACACTCACGAAAGCGCCGGGCTTGCCGTCCGTGGTGCGCACCGTGCCGCCAATGCTGCCGTGGTCAACAACGCCAGCTCCGTAGCTCAGATGACTAAGGAGTAAAACCCAGCTGAAAATCAGAAACAACGACGCTCGGAGAGTAGGCATTATTTATTTGGAATGGTTACAAACAGCACAAAAGTAGTAGCTGAGCTCCAGTTTCCAAACACTGTTTAGAATGATAATAAATAAACCCGCGGCAGATATAGCCTATTTACTGGTTCCAGCTAGTTGATACGAGCAACCATGAGTTGCAAAAGGACGGGCAAGCTTGTCCTACAAGGGGTGAAGAGCCGGCTCCGGGTCATCCTTCACATCGGCCACGATATTGATGTCCTTCGTTTCGGGCACCACGAACATAAAGAACAGCAGGCCGAGCAGACCAATACCAGCCAGCGTAGCAAACCCAACGGCGTACCCGAACTGCTTCACCACGAAGCCACCCAGGATGCTGCTGAGTGCGGCAGCTAATCCAATAGCCGAATAGACGACGCCTTGTAGCAGGTTGAAACGGCCGGTTCCTTTGCTGAGGTCGGCAATCATGAGGATGCTTACCACCCCAAAAAGTCCTGCCCCAATGCCATCCAGGAGCTGAATGGCCGTTAGCACGTAGGGGTTGGCGATGAAGGTAAACAGCAGCGCCCGCACCGGCAGCAACAGAAAGGCTACAATCAGCAGCCGCTTGCGCCCGTTCTCGGCAGCCGTACCGGCGTAGGACGCCACGAATACCATCACGCCCTGCGCGATAATAATGGCTGCCGACAAGTACAACGACGAGTTCTGCTTATCTACCAGGCTCATTTTCTGTCCTACCAGCGGCAGCATGGCGCCGTTGGCCAAGTGAAACAGCGCCATCGCGATGGTAAAAACCAGGATGGTCCGGTTGGCAAACAACTCCTTCATGCCCGCCACATCGGTTGCTTGCTCGGGCGTTTCGGCTCCTCGGGCCAGGTTGTGGTCGATGTCTTTTTCGCGGATGAGCAGCACAGCACCCACCAGCATGACGCATTGCACAATAGAAAAGTAAAATATGCCCTCGTAAGAAATAAACCGCCCAATCAGACCCGCGATGATGGCCGCTAGCATGTTGCCCAGGTGGTTGAAGCTCTCGTTGCGCCCTATCCTTTTCGAGAGCAGCGAGTGTCCAACAATACCTAGCGTGATGGCTGCTACGCACGGCGCATACACCGATTGCGTAAAGCCCACCACCGCCTGCGATAAGAGAATGGGGTAAAACCCGTTGCTCACAACCACTGCCAAACAGCATAAGGCGATGACCAGCGAAGCCACGATGAGCAGTAGCCGCTTGTGCTTGGTTTGGTCGATGAGCGCGCCAGCGGGAGTTTGCACCAGAATGCCCACCAAACCCGGCGCCGCAATCACAATCCCAATTTCGTCGGGCTCCCAGTTCCGGACGGTGAGCAGATACACGGACAGGTACACCCCGACACCATCCTTTACATCGGCCATCAACAGGCTTACCCAGTCGAGGCCCTTCAAACTCCGCGATGGTGTTTCCATACCCTACCAGACTTGTTTCTCCCCGCTAACGGCGGGCAGTTGTCTTGGTTAGGTTCAGCTAAACCGCGTTTCTGAACAGTAGAAGCCGTTTTTTGCTGAGCTTAAGGGCTCAAAGGGGATGCTTCAGGGCAAGTTTTGCGCGGGCAGGTTAACCGTAAAATCAGCGCAAGTTTGAGGCGTTGGCGCAGCTTGCTGAGTTACCGACTGATACCTTACCTCATACCTGTGAACCATTTATTTAGTGAGCAGGCGGCTCGACGTGGGGCGTTGAGCGCAGGAGCAGATAGCCCATGAAACCGGCCAGCAGGGAAGCCAGCAGAATGGCTGTTTTGGCCACACCTTCTCCTTCGGAATGCTCCCCCAGCGCCAGCAGCGTAATGAAAATGGACATCGTGAAACCAATGCCCGCCAACACGCCCGCGCCCCACAGGTGCCGCCACGTTACACCCTGCGGCAATGAGGCCCAGCCCAATTTAACGGCAATCCAGGTCAGCAACCCAATACCCAGCGGCTTACCCACCACCAAGCCAACCAACACCCCCAGCCCCAGCGGCGAAAGCAATTCTCGAAAGACGGTCGGCTCAATAACCAAGCTGGTATTGGCGAAGGCGAATAGGGGAATGATGCCAAAAGCCACCACCGAGTGTAGGCGTTGCTCCAGCTTCTGGGCCGGTGAGCTGATGGTTTCCGTCAGAGCCTCCAGCTCCTCGCTAATAGTGCGCGTATCGGTATCGCCGGCGTGTGCTTCGTCCTGGATGAAGGCTAGACGCTGCTCAATCAGTTTCAGCAGAGCCGGGCGGCTGTGCCCAATGCGGAATGGAACGGTAACAGCCAGTAGCACGCCCGCCAGCGTGGCATGCACCCCCGATTTCAGCGTGAAATACCACAGCAACACTCCCAGCGGCAGGTATAACCATAAGTTACGCGCGCCCAGTATGTTGAGTATCCACAATGCCCCCCAGGTGCCCAGGCCCATGTAGAGGTAGCTGAACTCTAGCTGCTTGGTATAAAAGCCCGCAATAACGAGCACTGCCCCCAGGTCGTCGACGATGGCCAGCGCGGTGAGGAATACTTTGAGCGGCAGCGGCACACGGGGGCCAAGCAGTTGTAGCACCGCCAATGCGAAGGCAATGTCGGTGGCCATGGGAATGCCCCAGCCACTAGCCGTGGGCAAGCCTCGGTTGAAGAGCGTAAACAGCAACGCGGGCATCACCATGCCGCCCAAAGCGCCCACCATGGGCAGAGCCGCCTTCTGCAACGAAGCCAGTTCGCCTTCCAGGACTTCCCGCTTGATTTCTAAGCCCACAATCAGAAAAAAGATGGCCATCAGCCCATCGTTGATCCAGTGCAGCAAGCTCTTTTCCAGTACGAAATCATTGATGGCGATGCGCAACTCTTGTTCCCACACGGCCGGAAAGTAGCGGGCCACTCCCCAATCCGAATTGGCCAGCACCAAAGCCAGTACACTGCTAAAAAGCAGTACGATACCCCCGGATGCCTCGCGGCGGAAAAACTCGGTGAAGGGCCGCACCAACGGACGGACAAGCTGACTTACTGCCATTTTATGTGGGGGATGAGAGTCCGCAAACGTACGGAACCAGCCGTGAAGCCGCTGTAACGCGGTCTATAAATCCTTGGTCTTGTTGAGGCTCAGCTGAGTGTAGGGCGGATATCCGTTCCGTGCACGAGCCAAACGAGTATATAGTACCGCGCCGCTTGCGCCACCGCGCAGGAACTTGCCTGCGGCTCGTCGCGAAACAGATTTTCGCGCTACTCCTCTTCGCCCTGACTGCCATGCCTAACCCATAAAACCACTCCGTTTTAGCCGGTAGCTAGATTTCATCGTGTCAACTACGTATGCGTACCTACTCTATTATCGACTCTTCTCCCACCAGACTGCCAACACATGCCGAAACCCACTGCCCCAACTGCTGCTCAGGATTTCACCGGCTTCGTGCGCGTACGCGGCGCGCGGGAGCACAACCTCAAAAACGTAGACCTCACCATTCCGCGCGATGCGCTGGTAGTGTTTACGGGTGTTTCGGGTTCGGGCAAATCGAGTCTAGCGTTTGGGACGCTCTACGCCGAGGCGCAGCGGCGCTACCTGGAGTCGGTTTCGCCGTACGCGCGGCGACTATTTCACCAGATGGCTGTGCCCGAGGTAGACGCCATTGAGGGGTTGCCTCCCGCCGTGGCCTTGCAGCAGCAGCGCGGCACGCCTACCACCCGCTCCTCGGTGGGCAGCGTCACGACGCTCTCCAACTTGGTGCGGATGCTGTACTCGCGGGCCGGCGACTACCCGGCGGTCCAGGGCATCATCTATGCCGAAGCCTTTTCTCCCAACACCCCCGAAGGCGCCTGCCCCACCTGCCACGGGCTGGGCCGCATCTACGAAGTCACGGAGCAATCCATGGTGCCTGACCCTACTCTCACGATTCGGGAGCGGGCCGTGGCGGCTTGGCCGCAAGCCTGGGGCGGCCAAAACCAGCGCGACATCCTCGTGACGCTCGGTTACGATGTAGACCGACCCTGGCAGGAACTCCCGCAGCAGCAGCGCGACTGGATTCTCTTCACCGAGGAGCAGCCCGTGGTGCCCGTCTACCCCGGCTATTCGCCCGCCGAAACGCAACGGGCTCTCCAGCGCCAAGAACCGCCCAACTACATGGGCACCTTCAGCAGCGCCCGGCGACACGTGCTTCACACCTTCGCTAACACGCAGAGCCCGCTCATGAAAAAACGGGCCCTTCAATACATGCTCAGCACCGAATGCCCACTCTGCCACGGCAAGCGTCTGCGGCCAGAGTCGCTGAGCGTCACGTTTGCCGGGCTCGATATTGCCGAGCTGTCGGGGCTGCCGCTGAAGCGGGTGGCGGCGCTGCTGCAACCGCACGCGAAAGGCACCGTAGCGGGGCGCAAAAAACAGGACGCGGCTCACCCGGAACAGGCTATTGTAGCCCAGCGCATCGCCGCCGACTTGTGTGCCCGCCTGGCCGTGCTATTGGACCTGGGCCTCGGCTACCTGTCGCTGGAACGAAGCACGCCCACGTTGTCGCCGGGCGAGCTGCAACGGCTGCGGCTCGCCACGCAGCTCTATTCTAACCTGTTTGGCGTGGTGTACGTGCTCGATGAGCCCTCGGCGGGGCTGCACCCTTCCGATACTGAGGCCCTGCTGGCCGCGCTGGCTAGTCTGAAGCAGGCCGGCAATTCGCTGTTCGTGGTCGAGCACAACCTAGATGTCGTACGGCAGGCCGACTGGCTCGTGGACGTGGGGCCGGCGGCAGGGCAGGAGGGAGGCGAAGTGCTCTACAGCGGCCCGCCCGCTGGCCTGACCGACGTAGCCGCTTCACAAACGCGGCGCTACTTGTTTGAAGCCACCGAGGTAGCTGCCCGCGCCTCACGTGCCCCCAAAGGCTGGCTGCGTTTGGCCGGCGTGTCGCGCAACAACCTTCAAGATCTTGCTGTTGACTTCCCGCTGGGCGTGCTTACTACCGTTACGGGCGTGTCGGGCTCCGGCAAGTCCAGCCTCGTAAGCCAGGTATTGGTGGAACTGGTGGCCGAGGAACTAGGGATGGAGAATGAGGAATTAGGAATGAGGAATGAAGAATCGACCGACGATAATTCCTCACTCCTCATCCCTAATTCTTCCTTGAAAACCGGCCAGATTGCCAGCGGTATGGAGCACGTCAAACGGCTGGTGCTCGTGGATCAAAAGCCCATTGGCCGCACGCCGCGCTCCAACATGGCCACCTACACCGGCCTCTTCGACCATGTGCGCCGGCTATTCGCCGCCACGCCCGCCGCCCGCAAGCGCCGCTACGACGCCGGCCGCTTCTCCTTCAATGTGGCCAAAGGCCGCTGCGAAAATTGTCAGGGCGAAGGTTTCGTAATGGTGGAGCTGTTGTTCTTGCCGAGCGTATACGCTCCGTGTCCCGTGTGCCATGGCGCGCGCTACAACGCCAAAACCCTCGAAGTCACCTACCGCGACAAGAACATTGCGGAAGTGCTAAGCCTCACCGTCGATGCCGCCTGGGAGTTCTTTGCCGAGGAGCCGACCGTACAGCGGGCCCTTACGGTGCTGCGCGAAGTAGGCCTGGGCTACCTGCGCCTCGGCCAGCCTGCCACGGAGCTAAGCGGGGGCGAAGCGCAACGCATCAAGTTGGCCACGGAGCTGCAAAAGGCTCAGCGTGGCAACTCCCTCTACATCCTCGACGAGCCCACCACCGGCCTGCACCCCGCCGACGTAGAAAAGCTCCTAACCCAGCTCAATGGCCTGGTAGAAGCCGGCAACACCGTCATTGTAGTAGAGCACGACATGCGCGTAGTAGCCAGCTCCGATTGGGTGCTCGACATGGGCCCGGGCGCCGGCGACGAAGGTGGCCGAGTAGTAGCCGCCGGCCCGCCCGCCAAGGTAGCCAAAGCCAAAACCAGCCGTACCGCGCCGTACCTGTCGCGTTTTCTAGGCGATATAGAATAAAATGGAAAGCTCCTATTTATACAGCTGACTTAATTTGATATTTTTCAATGGTAATTCACTTACATATTGAGCTATATTTCTAGAAGATATTCTAGCGATTGTGTGAAATAAATTTATTTCTGTAGGGAGTTTTGCAAATAATTGACAGGATATTTTTCTAAATATATTTTCTCGGGGTAAGGAGAAAGTTTTATTCCAAATAAACTTTGGTTGATTGAATAAGGTAAGCCGTTTTTCTTAAAAGACTTTTCTGTTAAATCAGAGAGAGTTATTGCTGAATTTTTAAGCTGCTCTAGTACCTCAGAATAAATTTCATCGAATATGTATAAATAAAAAATAGGGATGTCGTTGTTATAAATCAACAACTCTCCGTAAGCCGACTCGGGTAATTTGACATACGCCTTTTTCGATAACCCCAAAACCGGAATTACTTCTACACCTACTTCGACTGTCTGGCTCATGTGTCAAGTGCTAATGTGCTTTATGGGTGAACAATAGTGCCGTTCTGTAGCATGGAAAAATCTTCTAGTATCACTACGTTAACGCCTCCGTCTAACCGTAGTGAGTGAGCAACTATTCCATTTTTATTGGTAAGCTTTGCATAACGACTCATTACCTTGGGTATATAACGCGTACTCAACCTCCCCACTGGACTTGTAAGATTTAAAAAGCGGCTACCTGGTCCTAGCGTGTACTGTATGGTTGCTACGCGGCTCGCACCATGGTGCGCTAATTCTGCAACCGTAGTAGAAGGGTTGGTGGCAGTATAAAAAGCTCCTCCAAAGCGGGAACTCTGATTGAAAAATCTAGGATCAATACCCTTAAGAATGTTTTCTGCTGCTCCGGCTCTCGCAGTGGAATGAAATAAAGCAGATCCTTCCGCCACTGTGGCTGTCGCACGCGTCGCTGTCATGACTCCTCCTACAGCCACCTTAGCTGCTGCGCCTGCTCCCTTAGTTGTGAGAATATCACCTGCCAAACGACCTACCACTTTACCCCATTGACGGGCCTTCCAGTTTGGCATATCCCGAACCGTCTGGTCGAGAGCTACCACGATTTGTACCTGGCGCGGTGCGAATTTGGTACCTAGATGCTTATCCAAAAACTGAGCATTAGCCCGACCAGTAAAGGCGCCAGTTGGTCCGCTCATTAAGCTCAGTGCTACTACAGTGGTACCCATTTCGGTCCATGTCTTGGCTTGCCAAGCATCGCGTGTTACGAAGCTCCAAGTGCTCTTCACAGAGTTTCCTACACCTTCGTAAAACCCAACAGTATACTCGCCATAGGCTTTAGCCGCTCTCATACCCACATTCAGCATCTGTCGCCCTACTCCCGGAGTGCTAGCTTGGGCGCGCTGGCTCACGGGCCGGGCAGGAGTAGTTGGCTTAGGTTTACCTTGTTGCGCTACTGCGGCTCGACTACTCACAGGTTTACGCTGAGAAGGAGTTCCCGTAGGACGTAGAGCTTGGTTCCGGTTGCTAACGGGTGGTTGGCGACGCGCTGGTTGAGTAGGAGTAGGCATAAAGATGTAAAGGAGCTAGTAAAAAGAACAGTAATGCGGAAATGTACGTAAGGCTATGCAAAATAATGGTTCTGCGGAGCACAAGTTTCCGGATTTCTCCTAAGTTTACTGAATGCCCGGAATATAGTTGGGCATCGTTAGTGAGTGTCCAAAATTTTCTAAACTTAGCTCAGTTTTATGAGTCGTCAGGTTACCTCCACAGTGCAGTGCGCTGGCTCCGCGCTGGCTCCTTCTGCTGACATCAAGCAGATCTCCCTCACCCAAACCCTTTTTTCCCATCACGAATTTCAGGTGGTGGTACCCTTTGATAGGGTGGAGGGAAGTAAGGTGCCTTTCTTTTCGCAGGCCCACAAGCGTCTGCTTGGGAAGCCTCTCTCGCTATCTGTTGAGGCCGATTCCTTCCATTTCAACCAAGGACAGAATCTTCTATTTAAGGGTGTAGTAACGCACTTAGAGGCAGGTAAGGACAACGACTTTGCCGGTAGTGTAGTAGCCCGCGGCTACAGCCCGTGCTATATGCTAGCCAGCGGCTCCAAAAAGCGCACTTTCGTAGCCAAAACGTTGGACGCCATTTTCAATGAAGTGCTCCAGCCTTACCCGGCCAACCTACTGGCTCGCAAAATAAATCCTCAACACAAAGCGCCACTGCCTTACGTAGTACAGTACCGCGAAACCAACTTTGAGTTCCTGAGCCGGCTAGCCGCTGAATATGGCGAGTGGTTCTACTACGACGGCGAGGCACTACAGCTAGGGACGCCCGCGGCTAGCGAAGAAATTAATTTTGAGGCTGATGGGGAATACAACAGCTTTAGCTTCGGCATGACCTTGCTGCCCACTAAAGCTAAATTGTATGAGTATAACTATCAGAAGCACGAGCATTTCCGTAGCAGCACTAGCAGCCAAGCACTGCCTAGCCTGCAAAACCATCCTTTTGGCGGGTTTGCCTTAACCCAGGCAGAGAGTTTGTTCCCAGATGAGTCGCACACCACGGCCGAAACCTTTATTGAAGGCAACAGTCAGTTGGATGAGGAAGCCAAGCTGCTTCGTGCCCATGCTGGGGCTGGCCTCGTCACGCTGTACGGCTACAGCGACAATCCTAATATTCACTTGGGTAGTGTACTTAATGTGAGCGGCGAAGGAATTGGGACAGAGCACCTCACCCCCGAAAGCTTTGGCAAATATCGGGTTCTCGAAATCACGCACTTCATTGATGAGGCCGGTAACTACAGCAATGAGTTCAAGGGAATACCGCACGTGTTGGAGGTGCCCCCACTCAATCCAACCTACGATGCTCCACAAGGTACGCCCGAGTTAGCCGAAGTCATTGACGACAAAGACCCGCAGAAGTTGGGCCGTTTGAAAGTGCGTTATCACTGGCCCGTCGACAACCCTAAGCAGGCCGAAACCGATTGGATTCGCCTGCTCACACCCTACAGTGGCGACGGCAAAGGCCAATTATTCAAACCTGAAGTTGGTTCGCAAGTCTTAATAGACTACCAAAACGGGCTGGCCGAGCAGCCGTTTGTGATGGGCAATATGTTCCATGCCAACAACAAGCAAGGCGCCAAGTATTCGCCCGATAAGAACTCGATGAAGGGGATTCAGACGGCCGGTGGCAACAAGTTTGTAATGATGGACAAGCCTGGTGAGCAGACCATCAACATCTCTAACTCCAACAACAAAGGCACTGCTATCGAAGTGGGCTTCAAGGGCGACGGCAGTGTCAGCATCAAGAGCAATGGCCCCATTAGCCTCACGGCCGGCGGCGACATTACGCTCACGGCCACGAAAAACATTACGCTTACGGCCGAGAATATTACGCTTGATGCGAAGCAGAAGCTGACCAAAAACGCCAAGGAAATTGCTATGACGGGCACCGACAAGGTGGATATGAACGGCAAAGCCACCACCATTGCCGCTGGCAACACTATGAAAATTTCCGCCACTTCGTCGCTCGATGTAAACGGTGGCAGCCAAGCCAATATCAGCTCCGGCAAAACCAAGATTCATTAATTCCGGGTCTGCATGTCCCTGCCACTGGCCCTTCACACCCTCGCTGCTCCGCGTACCTATCATTTCGTCACCGCCTCGTCCATGCGCATGAACGAGTCCGAAGACCAAAATACTTACCGATCCACGGTGCGGCTCACGCTGCTGGAGAAAAAGCCCAACAACACAAGTATACTACAAGTAGACGTCCTGGATTTTCAGGCCGAAAAACCTTCGTTTTTCACCGAGCTAGCGGCCGACCTTAACCAGGTTAGCAACTCGCTCATCATTCAAACTGACATCTACGGCCGGTTCGAGCAAATCGAAAACAAGGAGGCCATGCTAGCCACTTGGCAACGTATCCGGCCAGACGTGATGAGTAAATATAAAAACTACTACTCACCGGCTTTCTTCGATGCCTTTGGACAAAGTGTTGCCGCACCGGGAATATTCGAAAAATCGTTGCGCTCTAAAGGCGTGCATGGCGTGTTGCTGGCAGGTATCTATGGATATGGTTACACACCCGAGACACCTGTGCATGGGCGGCGAGTATTGGAGCAATTTATCAACCACATAGAACTACCACTTCTCACCACTACCACGCTACAACCGCCCAACGCTCCCGCTACCGATCTGCTTCACTTGCATCTGGTTGGCACGCTCAACGAAGTTGCCTTTCGCGACGATGACTTGCGCCGCATGTTCCGTACGATGGCTGACAATCCTTTGCTGAAAGTAAATCTGACGGCTGCTTGCACTGAAGACTACCACGTTGAAGCAGCTACCGGTTGGTTGCACCATGCCGAGCAGCACTTACTGGTAGAGGTGCCTGGAATCTACCGTAATGAGTTGCGGCATCATTTGCAACTCGCTGAATGACCTGCCTCCGCGGCAACTAAGACTGTCGTTTTCGTCATTACTACTTCTCTACGCTTATGGCCACTGGTGACAAATACGTAATGGACGGGGCTTTTCTCACCTGCGACAAAGGCGTAATGCCCACTCGCTTCATGGTGACGCCCAAACCGGTATTGCTCTACGATGCGCAAATCGCCAATGAGGCCGACCGCATCCCGATGGCGAATATTTTGCCCTTCGGCGTGTGCCAGGTCACGCGCACTCCCTGCGTACCGGCTCCTATTATGTGGGAGCGAGTAGCTGACACGGGTGTTACAACCTTGGGTGCTCGACCCTTGCTCGATACCAGTAAGTGCATGTGCGGCGTAGGAGGCAAAATTGCCATTCACCTCAACAAAGCCGCGGCCGATGCGGCCGTAGCCCTCGACCAGCAACTCGATAAAATAGATGAAGCCGCCGAAGCGGCCGAGGAGGCATCAGGGTGGGCGTTTTGGGGTGGAGTCGCGTTGGGTATTGGCGGAGCGCTGCTAGTTGCTACCGGGGTTGGTGCTCCGCTCGGCGCCGCCATGATGACTGGGGCTGGGTACATGATGACGGCCAGTACCGTGTTAGCCACCGGCGCGGCCGTGGCCAAAGGTGCCACCAAGTTTGCCCGCGACCCCAGCAAGGAAGTGGGCCTAGCTATTGTAGGAGAGGTGCTGGTGGAGGCGGTTAAAAATTACGTCGTGCAGAAGCTGGGGGGCAAGCTCATTCAGCGGCTGGCAAAATCAAGCCTAGGAAAAAGAGCCCTAAACTCCCCCTTTGCCAAAAAGATGGAGGACCGCTTCGAGAAGGCCTGCTTAGGCAACCGGGCTACGCAGGCGAAGTGCGGCCGGGTGGGTGAGCCAGTAGACGTGGCAACGGGCAAAGTCATCAACGAAGGCACAGATTTCGAGCTAGCCGGTCCACTGCCTCTGGTATGGGACCGGGTGTGGTATTCCACTTCGGCCCACGATGGCGCACTCGGGCGCGGCTGGCACCATACCTACGACGAAGAAATATTTGTTGACGATGAGTTCGTATTACTGCGTCTCAGCGACGGCCGCTATACCGGTGCTGAAGCTCTGGCATTAGGGGAGTCCATCTTTTTACGGGATGAGAAAATAACGCTCACCCGCCAGCCCATCGGCGACTACAGTTACGACGATGCGCAAGGCATTACTCACAGCTTTGCCTATTGCGATACTACCGACTCCTACAAGCTAACTCGCCTTTCTGACGAAGCCAACGCGGCTGCCATTACGTTTGAATACTCTTCTCAGGGCTACTTGGCGAGTATCGTCGATAGCGCGGGCCGTACACTCGTCGTAGAACACGATGCCGATGGTCACCTGCTGGCTATCCGGGCGCCACACCCCACCGACCCGCGCGGCTCAGTGGATTTGGTGCGTTACACCTACGACCAGAAAAGCCGGCTGTTATCGGCGGCCGATGCATTGGGCCAAGCCTGGCAGTTCCGTTACAAAGGTTGGCTCTTGCAGCAGGCGACGTACAAAAATGGCGTCAGCTTTTACTATGAATACGACGGTTCGTCCCTGGCCTCGCGTTGTACGCGCACTTGGGGCGACGAAGGTATTTATGCCTGCCAGCTGAGTTACAACCTGGAAGCCCACCAAACCATAGTGGTAGATTCCGTAGGCGCGCAACGCATCTACGAGTATGACCCCGATCTAGGAGTGGTCACGCGCTTGTTCGACGCCCGTGGCGGCCTCACGCTCACCGAGTACAACGAGTACATGGAGGTAGTGAGCGAGACTAACCCGCTCGGCAACGAAACCCGCTACGAATACGATGAGCGGGGCAACTGCCTGCGCACCGAGTTTGCCGATGGAGCTACCTTGCAACGAATCTACGATGAGCAAAATCGCCTCGCGCAGCTCACCAATACGGTAGGGGGCCAGTGGCAATGGGCCTACAACGATACTGGCCAACTAACTCAGCGCACCGACCCTACTGGCCGTACCGTTCGTTACGCGTATATCAATAGTCGGCTGGCCAGGATCATCGACCAGGCAACCGGCCGTGCTACTACCATCGCCCACGATGCGCAAGGTAACGTAAGTGAGGTGCAAACCGCCGACGGCCAACGCAGCCGCTGGCTCTACGACCAATGGGGCCGCGTCCATAAAGCCACCGACCCCCGCGGCAACGTGCAGTGGCGGGAGCATGATCTGCTCAGCCGCGTTACAACGGTGCACGAGCCCGATGGCAACGTGCGCCGCTTCAGCTACGACGCGCTCGGCCGCGTAACCCGCGCCCAGGACCGTCACCACGACGTACAGTACGCCTACCGTGGTCTAGGCCGTTTGATCCGTCGTAACGAAGCGGGCACGGCCGTTGAGTTTCTATATGATACGGAGGAACGCCTGCGCGCCATGGTCAATGAGCATGGTCTAGCTTACCGTTTCGAACTCGATGCCGAAGGCGATGTAATAACAGAAGTGGGCTTTGACGGCCTCACCCGCCGCTACCAGCGCGACGTAGGCGGGCGCGTAGCCGAGCTGACGTTACCGACGGGCCAGCGCACGCGCTATACCTACGACCGCGCCGGCCGCGTCACGGAAATTGTCTACGGCGATGGCAGCAAAGAAACCTATCGCTACCGTGCCGATGGAGAATTGCTCGAAGCAAGCAACGATACAATGGCCGTGCAATTCAAGCGCGATGTGCTAGGTGCCATCTTGAATGAACAGCAGAACAACGATAGCGTAAGTAGTGAGTACGATGGTTTAGGAAATCGCATTGGACTTACATCTTCTTTAGGCGCCAACATCAACTACCGCCACGATGCCCGCGGCGCGGTGGAGCAAGTACGTGCAGGTAGCTGGCAAGCTTTGTTCGAACGGGACGCGCAAGGACTGGAACTGCAACGGAACCTAAGTGGTGGCGTGCAGGCTCGCTGGAAGCGGGATACGCTAGGACGACCCATCGAGCAACGTATTACGGTTGGAGTAGGCCGCCAGCCAGAACGTACCCGTAGCTACGGCTGGCAAGAAGGCGACCGACTCACCCACATCCACGACAGCCGCCACGGCGGCGCGCGTTTCGAACACGATGACTGGGGCAACCTAGCCACTACCACCTTCGGGGACGGTACGCGAGAACTGCGTCTGCCCGATGCCGTAGGCAACCTCTTCCGAACAACCGACCGGCAAGACCGGCGCTATGGCCCGGCTGGGCAACTGCTGGAGGCCAACGGCACGCGTTACGAATATGACGCGGCTGGCAATCTGAGCAAAAAGATAACCAGCCATGAGGAAGAGTGGCGCTACACTTGGAATGCAGCGGGCCAGTTAGCCGAGGTGGTGCGGCCAGATGGGGGCGTAGTACGTTTCACGTATGATGCCCTGGGCCGGCGGGTGAGCAAGTCGTACCGCGGCAGAGTCACGCGCTGGATATGGGACGGCAACAAACCCTTGCACGAGCAGACGCAGCTAGAAGTTGGCGCCCACAATGTAGATGACGTGGTAACGTGGCTTTTTGAAGAAGACTCGTTTGCGCCACTCGGCAAGTTACAGGGCCAGGAGCACTACAGTATTCTGACCGACCATCTCGGTACGCCCATCGAGATGCACAACCAGCACGGGCAGCTCGCCTGGGCTGCTGAACTCAATTCTTACGGGCGTGTGCGTAAGCAAGAGGGAGAAGCTACTGCTTGTCCGTTTCGCTACCAAGGCCAGTACGAAGACGCAGAAACGGGCCTTTATTACAACCGATTCCGCTATTACGATCCTGAGGCCGGGCAATACGTGAGCCAAGATCCTGTCCGCCTCATAGGTGGTGAGGCGCTATACGCGTATGTACAAGATCCTACAACTTGGGTTGATGAATTCGGGCTCAGTGGTAACTGCCCGCCATTAAATAGAAGACAAGCGCTTAATCAAGCTAAAGATAGAGCAGGCATTCCTCGTTCACAGCAACCAGAAACGCAATGGCAGGTAGGAAATGATCCAAAGCGCCGTGGTATGAAGAATTATAATTATTCAGAAGATCCATCGCACCATGGCCGTTTTTATGAATATAGAGATGCTAATGGGCATAAGCGAGTTGTGGTAGAGCATACTAATGATCCAATCAGACAACCGCATGCACATGCTGGTATGCCCAAGCAAGGTAGTGATCCCAAAACATACGATTTTAAAGAAAATAGATACGGTAAGATAGTTGACAAAGATGGTGATCATCATATTGATTATGAGGTTCCTAAGCGCAAGAAGTAAATAAAATCATCCTTGCCGGTATGAATGAAGCCATCTTAGAAAGAATAAAATACAAAGAAGCAGAGAAATATGCTTCTGGTTTGTCGTTTGTGGAACAAATAGAACTATTGAATCAAGATGGCGTCCCTGAGATAGTTTACGAAAGTGTTAATAAGATTATTAAATACAATATCAAGCCAGACGCAATATTACCTACTCTAGAAAAGGATAAAGAGCTGGTCAAATGGATTTTAAAATTTGCTATAAAATTTAATTGTGAGAGAATACTATTTAGATCGGATAAAATGTATTGGAAATTCTGGATTAGTATGACGGTCGTAGATATGAGGAATTTTATTGATCACTTAATAACGAATGAAGTCAGGGAGTTTTATTTATTTAATCTCGACAGTGGAAGAATGTTAAGCTTATCTCATGAGGAAAATGAGTACTGGCTTTTCGACAAGAATATTAACAAATTGCCGGATGCTTCACGTATGATGCCCTGGGCCGGCGGGTGAGCAAGTCGTACCGCGGCAGAGTCACGCGCTGGATATGGGACGGCAACAAACCCTTGCACGAGCAGACGCAGCTAGAAGTTGGCGCCCACAATGTAGATGACGTGGTAACGTGGCTTTTTGAAGAAGACTCGTTTGCGCCACTCGGCAAGTTACAGGGCCAGGAGCACTACAGTATTCTGACCGACCATCTCGGTACGCCCATCGAGATGCACAACCAGCACGGGCAGCTCGCCTGGGCTGCTGAACTCAATTCTTACGGGCGTGTGCGTAAGCAAGAGGGAGAAGCTACTGCTTGTCCGTTTCGCTACCAAGGCCAGTACGAAGACGCAGAAACGGGCCTTTATTACAACCGATTCCGCTATTACGATCCTGAGGCCGGGCAATATGTAAGCCAAGATCCTATCCGATTGTGTGGTGGCATATCACTGTATAACTATGTTGGTAGCACAACAAGCCTAGTTGACCCATTTGGACTTGCCTGTGAGAAGGTTGTGCCCACCGATGTACATGCGTTTGGAAATGCTAGCCAACCTCGTGCACATAGAGCAGGTAAGGATATTGATGCTAATGGAAACGTTAAATTACAAGCAAACCATCAATGGCCTAGTGGTGCATTAACTACTACAAATCCAGAGGCATCCGGCTTGAGTGGCCACTATCATACTTTACCGAAAGACACTCAATTACCAGAAGGGCTTGGCATAAGAGCAGATGGGAAAGATATAGGTGGCCCTAGATCTATAGGACATCATACAATATACCCGACGCGTGATATGCCCCATTCCGAGTTTCAGGAATTATTTCAAAATCTACCTTGGGTTAAAGGAGGAAAAGTCTAAGAAAATGTCATACTCAAATGAATGGCTGCGTCTCCGTCAAGCGGAATACGATTTCTTTTCCAGAAGATACGACTTCTTGCAGAAGGCAGAAGAAGTAATCCCAGATATAAAATTGGCTCTGACAGTTCCTATAGACAAGGATACTGCTTTACGGCTTTTACACGAAACTAAACCTAATTCAGCTGTAGTAAATGCATTACTCCCAGAAATTATCGATGCTGCCATAGAGGGCGATCTGACAGCAGTACCTTTAGCTAGAGACATACTGACTTATTATAAAGATGAAGAATGGTTGGAATTGAAACTGAAGGATATTGTAAAGATCTATTTTAATGATGATGATTGGAATTACAGAAGAATTGCAGAGCTTTATAAAGCGTTGAATTACAATGAAGAATTAAATCACTTCATAATGCTGTGTAAAACACACCCCAATGACGATATTCGTGAAGTGGGTAATGATTTTGAAATTTAATATAAATCAACACATTAACTATGATTTAAATTTAATTATTTTACCGTATCACAGGAAAAACCTACATGGGACATAAACAATACCCCACGTAATATTTTCATGAGATACGATAAAGAAGGTGAGTATATATTAGATAACGTAAGCTTATGTTGGCATCAAAAATCCAGTAGAATATCCTGTTATGGCAGGAAGACCACACGGAAAATAATTTAAATTGAACATAGGCTTTGAGCTAGGTGTATAGTCCCAGGGAGGGATGGTGTATTTTCCGGGCTGGACTTTCGCACTCAGTTATGGGCCAAGTACTTCATGGCAGCGCCCGCTTGAGCGGCGGCAGTACGGCGCGCTATCCAA
>NZ_JBTYZO010000022.1:0-105309 GCF_057808495.1 Hymenobacter sp. M1-2 | reverse complement strand
TCTTCGTTCACGCTATCGACCGATTCGGGCTATAGCCTGCAACTTGGGTGAGCTAGTCGACTAGCAGCGACCGGACGGATAAGCCTCTATAGAAACAAAGCACCTTCGCAACAGATTTGTTGGCTAACTTGCCCAGCTGGCGCTTTTGCCTTGCGATGTGTTGATGAGGTCCTTCCTACCACGATTATTTTTTCTGCTTTTTGGCTACTATTTATTAGTCGCTTGCTCTCCCTCCACCAACTCCGTAGATGCGGTACGCATCCGGTGGAGCAGCGCCCCGAATACGCTCGACCCGCTGCAAGTTAATAAGCCACAGGAGCTAGAAGTCATTAACCTGTTGCACTGTAGCCTGCTCATTGGCGAGCCACGCCGGCAGCAGATCATGCCCTGGCTGGCACAGGCTTTACCTACTGTTAGCCAGCGAGGAGCTCTTACACTGCTCACTTACCAGCTTCGACCCGAAGCTACCTGGGACAACGGCCAACCGGTGTTAGCTCGCGACGTTGCTTTTACGCTCCGGGTATTGAACTGCCCCGGCTTGCCCACAGAGTTTGCCCGCGCTTTATACGGTTTTGTTCTCGATATCGAGCTAGATCCAGCCAACCCTCGGCGCTTCACCTTGGTTTGCGGCAGCTCATCAGCCGAAACTATCTTCGCTTCCGGTGATTACTCAATTTTGCCGGAGTACGCGCTTGACCCGAGCGGCACCTTACGCGCCGTTCCATTGAAGCTCTTACGCACAGATCCTACCGCCGCGCTACTTCGGTATCCGGCCCTCCGAGCTTTTGCTACCCATTATCGACAGGCGCGCCTAGAACGCCATCCTGAACGGCTGCCTGGCTGCGGGCCTTACCAAGTGGCCGCCTGGGAAAGCAACCGCTATTTAACCTTAGAGCGCAAACCCAGATGGTGGGCCGACCGTCTGCGGCATCCTCCAGCGTGGCTTCAGGCTCACGCATCCCGACTAAATTATCAGGTTATTCCTGACAACACCACGGCTTTGCTGGCTTTACGGCGGGGAAACCTGGACATATACCCAATGCCTTCAGCGCGCGACTTCAACCGGTTGCGACAGTCGGCTGATACGAGTCAGCTGGCGTTTTATACTGCGGACTCCTACGAAATGACTACGGCTGGGTTCAACACCCAGAGTGTGCTACTGCATGACCAGCGCACCCGCCAAGCGCTCCGCCTTTTATTTGATGTGCCAAGTCTAATCCAGGCTACGCACGCTGGTTTAGCCTACCCAAGCGTAGGTGTGATTTCGCCACAGGCCACTCCAGCATACAACGATAGCTTAGCTATTTCTCCTTTTTCGCCGCGGAGAGCCGTGCAACTTCTTCAAGAAGCAGGATGGCAGAAGCAAAAGGATGATAAGTGGTGGCGTGAGCAAACTGGTCCTTTAGCTTTGAGCATTAGCTACAGAGCAGAAATTCCTGAGCACGAAACGGTAGCGCTACAATTTCGGGCTGCTGCCGCATCAATAGGCATACCCGTGCGGCTTCGTCCTATGGAAGCAAGTTTATTGCAACAACAATTGTCTGCCGGCAACATAGACATGTATATCCTAACTACCACGGGTAATCCTTTTGGCTATAATTTTACCCCAATGTTGCACTCGCAGGGTATCGGCCTTTACAACTATACTCGCTTCAATTCCCCTGCCGCTGACCGCATGATAGAAGCTATTGCGGACGAGCAAAATCCGCAACAACAAGTTCTTCTACTGCGGCGCTTTCAACGGTTTTTGCAGAGAGAGTCTCCGTTAGTAGTACTTTACTTTACCCGTAATCGCCTGATAGCGTCGCGGCGGCTACGCTCAGTCCGGGCTATCAGTATCCGGCCGGGTTACGACGTGTTGAGCCTGCAACTGCCTGCTACGCGCCCTTAAAACGTACATGATGTGGCGCTTTTCCACCCGGTTAGGGCAAATGCTGCTTATCACTTGGGGCATTATAACCTCGCTGTTTCTGCTGACTCGCACTTTGCCTAACGAGCAAGAACTACTGGCTCGTTTTACCAGCAACGTGGGTGGTGCATCTGCTTCCACCCAGCAAGTAGTGGAGGCTCAGCAGCAAGCGCGTCATCGGCTAGGGCTTGATACACCACTATTCTATTTTTCAAAAAGGCTCAATTCTTCCCAGGAACACTGGCTAGCATTTCGCTGGCACTGGAATGGGACTAGTAATCAATACCACCAGTGGCTTGCCGGTTTAGCGCAAGGAGAGTTCGGTAGTTCCTTCCAAACTGCTGAACCCGTAGGTCAGCTCTTACTGCAAGCACTTGGCTCCACGGTGCCATTGACGTTGTTAGCCGCAATTTTGCTTGTTGGTCTTGCAGGTCCGGTAGGGATATGGCTAGCCACTCATCCTAACAACCAATTTAGCTTGCTAGTACTTTTTTTGGTAGACACGCTTCCGCTATTCGTAGTAGCGTTACTCCTGTTGCTACTATTGGCCAATCCAGATTTTCTGCCGCTTTTTCCAGCCTACGGATTAGGTGCAGAAGTTGGAAATAGTAGCTTTGCCGAATCTGTGCTGCGCTATCTGAGCTACCTAGTTTTGCCCGTAACAAGCTTAGTTCTGACTAGCGTTGCGGAGCCTGCTGTGCAGCTTGCCTCATCTCTACGGCACGAAATGGACCAAGAGTACATTCTCGCTGCACGGGCCAAAGGTTTATCGGTGAAGCAGGCTACGCAGCGACACGCTCTACGCAATGCTATTTTGCCTAGTATCGCACTATTTGCTGATCTTTTTCCCAATCTATTGGCGGGTTCCGTGGTGGTAGAGTTGGTTTTTGCCTTGCCTGGTATGGGGCGCCTCCTAGCAGAAGCCGCCGCTGCCCGAGACTACCCACTGCTACTTGGTGGGGCCCTAGTAGTAGCGCTGATCCGGCAGTTGTCCTTGTGGGTGGCTGGCGGACTGTATCGATGGGCCGATCCGCGCATCAGAACTGTTGTGCATGGGTAAGGCTAATGCCCAAGTTGCCGTTGCCTGGGGACAATGGGTCAGTCTTCTTTGGCTGCTTGGGCTAGTCGGTGTCGCGCTGCTGGCAGATATATTACCTCTTACTAAGTTTCCAGACTTGCTTAGTAGTGATGCCCCTCCTCTTACACCAGGCCATTTCCTTGGCACTGATCCGCAAGGACAAGATGTGTTGAGCAGTCTACTATATGGTGCGCGCACTGCCCTACTTATAAGTCTGCCGACAGCTCTTCTGGCAACGGCGCTGGGTACAGGATTGGGCGTCGTGGCCGGATACTGGGGTAACACTGGGCTCCGATTTTCGCTAGCGTGGGGGCTGGCAGTTGGGGGCGCAGGAATAGCATACAGTTTAATAGAAGCCCCGATAGGCAGCCCAATCGCCGGTTGGTGGCCAATCATTCTGAGTGGCATTGGCGCGCTAGCCGGGGCTGTTCTGATGCAGTTTCGGTGGCTACGACAATCCGTCGCATTACCCGTGGATACGTTGGTTTCCATAGCCATTACCTTGCTGGCTGCATTGCCGCGCCTGTTACTGGTGGTAGTGGTGGCAGCCTCAACGGAACCTCAAGTAGGCAATTTGGTGGGGCTGCTCACGCTCACTTTCTGGCCATCATCGGCCCAATTGGTGCGGGCTGAGGTGCTGCGAGTGCGGCAGCTTCCGTATTTGGAAGCTGCCCGTAGTTTGGGGTTACCCACCAGCAATATCCTCTTCCGCCATGTACTTCCCAACAGTTGGCGTGTGGTGCGCGCTTCCTTGCCCATGAGCCTGGCAGTGCTCATTAGCTTGGAAACTACACTGTCTTTCCTCGGGGTGGGACTACCTCCGGAAGTGCCTAGTTGGGGTCGACTGCTGGCTGCTAGCCGACTGTCTCCTTCCTCATGGTGGCTTATTGTTTTCCCAGCTGCGGCCCTTCTGCTAACAGCATTGTCTCTGCGCCAGCTTCTGCCGACAGCAGGTACAAAACGGCAGTGATGGCTGTATTTCTATGTCACAAATACTCACTGTTTAGTCTTTATTTGCTGGATAAACGCGAACAAATCTACTGCCCCAAGTATACCAAAAATGCCTTTACGTAAGCTACAGAAGTAAATTCAAGCTATATCAAAGCTGAGGCAGAGAGTTAATCGGCATACGCAGTCAGTAAATCGCGCGTCACAATTCGGCTTGAACTGTCCTTTACAGCGCTTATACTTCAGCCTAATTTTGGTACATGCTTAGGGTCGAATAAGAACACCTCAGCATGTTTCTTCACCTTCGCTCTGGCTTGTTATGGCCTCACTACTACTCAAACGCCGGCAGGGGCACGCATTGCGTCACTTGCTTTTCGAAATGGCAACTTGCAAGCGCCTAACCGCTCTGCTTCCCAGCTTTCATACGATTGACGGAGAAGTAGTGCCGTACAGCGCAGCCGAGCAAGCACTTCGCTCTGGTGCCGCGGTTCTGGTCGGAGGCATCCTGGTGGGAAACGTTTCACTCAGCATTGAAATTGACTAAAAATAACTAAAGGGTAAAAGGATATTTATTTTTTTATCGTGGCCGACTCTGCAAAGGGAGCACGTCGGTTAGTGAATAATTGTTGCAATAGGTGTGTGAAAACCCCGCTGGCTTTGCTTGCGGGGTTTTTGCGTGTATGGCTATACAGGGCTAAAATCGACAAAAATGCTGAGGAAGCTACGGAAGCCTTGTTTGCTGCGCCAACAACGCAATGCCTTCCGCAAAGGTGTGAGGCTGATAGTCCAGCTCCCGCCGGGCTTTATCAATGATAAATCCGGTGCGAAGCGGGCGTCTAGCCGGTTGGGAAAACGTACTACTATCGACTCTGGTGATGAGCGAGGTATCGAGTTGAAAGTAGTTGGCGACCCGCAGAGCCATGTGGTAGGGCGTCAGCAGTTCGCTGCTACTGATGTGGTAGATGCCAGTGGCATTGCGTTGCGCCACCAGCCAACAACCGAGCGCCAAATCTTCCGCTAAGGTTGGGGTCCGCCACTGGTCGCTCACTACGTTAATTGGCTTGTCTGCTCGTAAGGAATCACGCACCCACAGCACAATATTGGTGCGCCCATAATCGTGGGCGGTGCCGTACACTAGCACCGTGCGCACGATGGCCCACGGAGCACGACTGGCTTGCACGCGCTGTTCGGCGGCCGCCTTACTCGTACCATAGAAATTGACGGGGTTTGGCATTGCCTCCTCCGCCAGTGGCCCTTCATCCCCGCTGAACACGAAATCGGTGCTCAGATGGATGAGATGCACGCCGTAAGCCTCACAAGCGGCTACCACATTTTCCACGGCCGTCACATTCTGGAGCCAGCAAGCCGTTTGGTTCAACTCACATTCATCCACGTTGGTCATGGCGGCGGTGTGAATTATATGCGTTGGACTCTCTTGCCTTAGCACTTCATCTACCTGAGCCGGGTTAGTTACATCCAGCGGCACAAAGCGCACATCGGGGTACAAGTCGGCCAGCTTGTTAGCTCCTTTCGACGTCGCAATAATGGTAACCTCCGGCTGTTTTCGCAGCAGCGCTACCAGCTTCTGTCCCAGCAGTCCGTTGGAACCTGTGATGAGAATGCGCATACGGTACAGCTGAAAAATAGCACGTCAGATAAGGTAACCTATGGGGCGAGTAGTTTTCCGGCTCAGTAAGAATAGCCGTACAGCTCCGTTATTTTTTTCTTTTTCAGCTTCTCCACCTTCACCGTCATCTTGATGTCGGTTGTGGGCCGGTCGCGTTGGTCTTTGGGTTGCGCCGCAATCTTATCTATCACATCTAGTCCGCTCACCACTTGGCCAAACACGGTATACTGGCCATCGAGGTGGGGGACGCCTTGGTGGTTTTGCACGAGGTAAAACTGCGAGGGACTGCTGGCACGTTGCGGATTGACAAAATCGCCTTGACGAGCGGCCGCGACGGCGCCGTACTTATGCTTGAGTTCGGGGCGAATCTCAGCCGGAACGGTTTGCTCGCTGGGCTGGCCCATACCATCATTAGCCGGGTCGTTATCCTTGGAGTTAGGATCGCCGCCTTGCACCATAAAATCCTGAATGACGCGGTGGAAGGTGGTACCATTGTAAACGCCACTTTCAGCTAGTTTGAGGAAGTTGGCTTTGTGCTGGGGAGTGGCGTCGAACAGGATCAGCTTGATATCGCCAAGCGACGTGCTGATAGTTACCAGTTGATCTTTCTTACTGATTTTAGGGCCTTTAGCGGCGAACAGAGAGGGCGTGGTGAGCAGCCATAAGACACTCAGCAGCGCCACGGCGCGAGATACAAAACGCATAGAAACGAAAAGCACGTGAAGGTTTGCGGCTCGAAATTACACGGTTTCATGGGGCACAGCCAAGAATTTGCTGTTGAGGCCGGGAGTTGATTTCCACAGAGGGTGCTGATGAAGGCGCCGACGATGCTGAATCCTGTGCTTACCGGAGGCGCGAATATTTTTTCGCTGCACTGCTGGCCTTATGGTCTATCGGGGCCGTATGCGGGAGCCAACTCGACGTTTGATTTTGTATGAACGACTCTATACTCCCGGCCAATGCGCCTGCTCCCCACTGGTTTCCCAAATTTTTGCTGGCGGTGTACCTACTAGAATTCGTGGCGCTGGGCATCAGCCCAGCCGAGCGCAGTACCTGGTGGGCCGAAAACGTGCCTATCTTCTTAATTGTGGTGGCGCTAGTGTGGCTTTATGTGCGCGGCGTCCGGTTTTCCAATCTAGCTTATGCCTTGATGAGCGTGCTGCTTTTCATGCATACTGTGGGTGGCCACTACACTTTCGAGAAGGTGCCATTTGATTGGTTTAACAACCTTTTCGGCTTCAAGCGCAACATGTACGACCGGGTAGCGCACTTTTCGGTGGGCTTCTATGCCTACGCCATCATCGAACTGACGGACCGCTACGGCACTATTCGCAGCCGCCTCATCAGCTACTTATTTCCCCTGTGCCTTATCGGCACCGTAGCTATGACTTATGAGTTGATTGAGTGGATATACGCCGAGTTGGCCGGTGGCGAAGCCGGCGCTGCCTTCCTCGGAAGCCAAGGCGATATCTGGGACGCGCAGAAAGATATGCTGGCCGATACCAGCGGTGCCATATTCGCGCTCCTGTTGTACGCTTTGTTTAGGCGACAAACACGGCCAGCCTAATCCGCAGCTTCGGCTTGCTCCGACGTATTTATGAAGGCTGGCTTTGCAAAGCGTAGATGTGACGTCCACCTGAGCAGGGCATTCCGGCGAAGACTGTACTACACGGCTCTTGCCTGCCGAATGTCATCCAAAATATCTTGTCCGCCGCGAGCCAGCACGTTTTCGGCCACGCGCACGCCTAATTCTACTGCTTGGCTTGCAGCCGCTTCCTGTATCTCTTCGATAAGCTGAGCGCCATCGAGGCTGATGAGGCCGCCATGCAGACGGACCGTACCAGCGGCATCTAGCGTAGCCAGCGCGAAGGACGGAATGCTACAGCCGCCTTCCATAGTGCGCAAGAAAGCCCGCTCGGCGGTGAGGCATACGTGCGTAGCGGGGTGGTCGAGAATGCGCTGCAGCTCGGCTTTGAGTGTGGGTTCCAACGCGCGCGCGCATTCGATGGCCACGCTGCCCTGGCCGGTGGCCGGCACAAATTGCGTTTCGGGCAGCACGTGACGAATCAGGCCGTCGTATTCCATTCTATGCACGCCGGCGTAGGCCAAGACCAAGGCGTCGTATTGGCCCTCTTCGAGCTTGCGCAGGCGGGTTTGGAGGTTGCCGCGGGCTTCGGCGGTCGTAATATTCGGCAGGAAACGCTTGAGCATGGCTTTGCGGCGCGTGCTGCTGGTGCCCAGCACGAGGCCCGGCTGGTGCAGGTCCAGATCGGTCTGGAAGCTTACTACCACATCGTTTACTTGCTCCCGCTCCATGAAAGCCAGCAGCTCCAAATCGTTGGGAATGGCGCTTTGCACGTCTTTAGCGCTGTGCACCGCGATATCAATATGATTCGTGCGCAAGGCAACTTCCAACTCTTCCGTGAAGACGCCTTTGGCCCCGATTTTATCTAGGGAACGGTCTAGTACTACATCACCGGTGGTAGTGATGATGACAATTTCAGTGGCTAAGCCGGCCTGTTCCAGACAAGCGGCTACGTGGTTGGCCTGCCACAGCGCGAGCTTACTACCGCGAGTGCCGATGCGAATGGTTTTCACCTGCGAATTCACAGTTAAAAATTAAAAATTGGGCCTCTTCAATGCAGGACCTACCTTGTAGCCGAGCTTGGCTCTTGCCTTGGCAGTGGGGCCTTACGATTTCGTCGGACGGCTAATTGCTACCCTGGTTTTACGACTCCAAAGATACGGCCGCCGCTCCTGACGCGCGCAGCCGTGCTTGTTGTACTACCTGGCTATAGACCTTTTAGCAGGAACTATAGTTTTTTAGCAAAGTGTACTTTGTGGCCTTAAAACCCTAGGAAGCCACTTTTAACAATTCCGCTACGCGCAGAGAAGCATCCACGAAGACCATCCGGGGGCTGGCATTTCGTTCGATATGATAGTGAGTCTCGTTTAACTCACGGGTAATAGGGTCGGCGTTGCGGGGCGTTATGAAGCGGCTGAATCCCTGCACGAATTGCTGCTCGGCCGCGGGCAGGTGCGGTACCAGCTTTGGGTCGAGGCCGAAGAGCAGCACCTTGCGCAGCAGTGTAAGCGCGTATTGCAGAAACTCCTTTTGGTTTTCACGGCCCAGCTTCTGAAACTCGTCGCTTCTTTCCAGGATGTCAATCACCTTGTTGCTGAAGCAGACGCGCATCCACTTCGCAAATAGCTCGAAGTAGTCGTGGTCGGTGGAAGCAGCGGTTTGGGCGGCGAGGGCCGTGCCGGGGTTACCTTCAGCCAATTGGGCCAACTGGCGGGCTTTGGCTTCGGGTACGTGGTGTTCGTCTCGCAGCCAGATGCTCAACTCTTCTTCTGGCAGTGGGCGCACCACCACTGGTTGTACCCGGCTGATAATGGTGGGCAGCAGTTGCTCGGGGGCGTAGCTCACCAGCAGAAACACGGTAGCGGGTGGCGGCTCTTCCAGCAGCTTCAGCACGGCATTGGCTGCGGCTGGGTGCATCAACTCGGGCAACCAAATAACGACCAGCTTGAATTGCGCCTCGAAGGCCTTCAACGATATCAGCTTGAGCAGTTGCAGACTTTCTTCCTTGGAAATGCTGCCTTGCTTGTTTTCGGCCCCGATGTGCTGCATCCAGTCGTTGAAGCCTTGATACGGATTAGCAAGCACGAAACTGCGCCACTCCGCCGCGAACTTGCTGCTGACAGCGTCTTTGGGCACGGCCTTGGTCGTGGTGACGGGCAGGATGAAGTTGAGGTCGGGATGGATGAGCTTGTCGATCTTTTGGCAGCTTGGGCACTGCCCGCAGGAATCGTTGGCTTCGGGGGTACGGGTTTCGCAGTTCAGGAACGTGGCATAAGCCAACGCCAATGCCAGCGCCGCCGACCCTTCGGCGCCACGAAACAACTGGGCGTGCGCCACGTGATTGCGGCGCACTGACTGCAGCAGAAGCTGCTTGACCTGCTGCTGACCAGGAATTTCAGAAAAACGCATACCCTGAGTGAAAAATATTCGTCTGGCGTCGGCCTAGCGGTACTATTAAGCGAAACTACGTTTTGAGTGCCGCTAGCCACCGCTGAGTTGGCTCGTTTGATCTTTTTGGCTGCGCGGTTCTAAGTGGTACATCATGCCGATGCCAGTCTGAAGACTGGCTCTGGCTCGGTAGCCTACGGTCTCGGTATTTTGCACCTAAGACTGTGGCCAGCGGCACTAATGCCGTTTTCCTCTACAACTCTACTCCATTTTCCGGCGCGGCTGGGGCTACGCGCTCCCATACCCGATCCTTCACGGTTTGCCCGTACACATCGCGCATGATGTCCTGTTCCACTTCGTCGAACTCCAATTGGCGGCGGGCCATAACGCGCTCGGCGACTTCCGCCATTTTGGGGAGCTTGAACGTCTCGAAGCCAGCAGCCCCACCCCAGCTGAAGCTTGGGATGAAAGTGCGCGGGAAACCGGCCCCAAAGATGTTGGCGCCCACACCCACCACGGTGCCGGTATTGAACATCGTATTGATTCCGCACTTGCTATGGTCGCCCATCATCAGGCCGCAGAAAGTTTGGCCGGTATTCACGAACCGGCCCGCCGAGTGGCTCCAGATTTTGACCGGCGCGTAGTTGTTCTTCAAGTTCGACGTGTTGGTGTCGGCGCCGAGGTTGCACCACTCCCCTATCACGGAGTTGCCCACATACCCATCGTGGCCTTTGTTGCTGAAACCGAAGAAAATGCTGTTACTGACTTCACCGCCCACTTTGCAATATGGGCCCACGGTATTGTCGCCGCGCATTTTAGCACCGGGGTTGATGTGGGCGCTTTCCCCCAGCGCAAAGGGGCCGCTGATGATGGCGCCTTCTTGTATTTGGGAGTTACGGCCTAAGTAAATAGGTCCGTTTTCGGCGTTCAGAATGGCGGCCCTAATCTTCACGCCGGGCTCGATGAAGATGTTTTCCGGTGCATAGACAATAGTATGCGCGTCACCGACGGGTGCCGACTGCCGGCCTTTTGTGAGCAGGTCGAAGTCGCGGCGGATTTCGGCGCCGTTGCGCAGAAACAGGTGCCACAGTTCCCGAATAACGGTGACTGGCTCTACTACGTCGCGGGTTTTCTGGAATCCATCCTGAATCAGTTCCGCTACTTGCGAAGCATCCGTAAGATGGGCGGCTACCAGTACCTGGTCGCAGAAAAGAGCCTCGCCGGTCTCCAGCGCCTGCACCTGCTGCACCAGTACATCGTCGGGGCACACGGCACCGTTGATGACCAGGGCCGGACCTTGAGTGGCGCCGGCTGGGTATTTGGCTTGCAAGTACGACTCGGTGAGGTAGCCAACCGGCTGTGCCAGCCGTAGCTCCCATTTCTCAGCAATAGTGAGAATGCCGCACCGCAGCGCCGCCACGGGGCGCGTGAACGTCAACGGTAGCAAGTGCGGCCGGATGGCGGGGTCGTCGAAGAGCAGAACGTGCATGAAGGGCGAAGTATCTGGTTGCTGAGTAGCGGAGCTGGTAAACAATCCGGCGCGAATTGGGTGCAAAGAAAAACTCCCGCCAGCCAAAGCCAGCGGGAGTTTTAGAAAACTTTGAGTGGTTGCGCTAGAAACCAGCGCCCCGCAACAGAAAGTTATTTTTTCTTGTAGCGGTTCATGAACTTCTCTACGCGGCCAGCCGTGTCGAGCAGGACGTTTTTACCGGTGTAGAAAGGGTGCGACTCCGAGCTAACCTCCACCTTGATGACGGGGTAGGTCTTGCCATCTTCCATCGTGATGGTATCGTTGGAGTTCATCGTCGAGCGGGTTACGAATTTGAACCCGCTGGAAGTGTCCTGGAATACCACTTCGCGATATTCGGGGTGAATGTCTTTTTTCATGGTCGGAATACCGTTTGTACCTGGTTGCCTGCCGATTTTGCGGAAGGGACTGCAAAAGTACACGTTACAGTCAACTTTCAAAAGTCTCGCTGGCTCTTTTCTCAATTTCCGCCCGCAGCCTGCCCACGCTACCAGAATTTACTTATTTTTGAGCCGGTCCCTTTATTGCCTATGCTTCTATCCTCGCCTCTGTTACGCAAGATCATGCTCCTCTTCATGCTGGTGCTGCTGTGTACCACGCTGGTTATGGGAGCCAACAGCACCTTGTTTCAGGCCATCTTCGATGGCACTGCCGTGCGCGTGACGTGGGAAGTGAGCAACGAAAGCGGAGTGCAAGCCTACGACCTCTACCGCAAAAACACCACCGACCAAGCTTTCGAGCGCCTTACTACCATTCCTCATACCAGCCAAAGCCGCTATCAATATCAGGATACTGATGTGTTCCGCGGTGGAAAAATCGGCGGCCCTTTCACGTACCGGCTCACCGTCCGGACGGCTGCGGGTGACCAAAACTACCTCAGCACCCTCAACCAAATGCCCAGTGCCGTACAACGCTCTTGGGGCAGCATCAAGTCGATGTTTCGGTAGTTGAGGTAATAGGTAATATGAGTGAAGAGGTGACAAGTAACACGTGACAGTTCAGGAGAGAAGCTGATTATTTTCTTTGTGCCGGCCTAGCCGGTTTTTTTGTGTCGTCTCCATAGCCTGTCACCTCAACTCACCTAATCACCCCAAACATGCGCCTTTGCTTTGCTTCCAACAATGCTCATAAGCTCGATGAAATCCGGCCGTTGCTGCCCGCGGGCACCGAATTGCTGAGTCTTGCCGACATTGGCTGCCACGAAGAATTGCCCGAAACTCAGGAAACACTGGAAGGCAATGCCCGGCAGAAAGCCGAGTATGTGTGGGAGCATTACGGCGTGCCCTGCTTCGCCGACGATACGGGCCTCGAAGTAAAGGCGCTGAATGGTGCTCCTGGCGTGTATTCGGCGCGCTATGCCGGCCCCCAGCGCCGGGCCGCCGACAACGTGCAGAAGCTGCTCAACGAGTTGCGGGGCCACGCCGACCGTTCGGCCCAATTCCGGACGGTAGTGGCCCTGATAACACCGGCCGGAGTGGTACACGAGTTTGCGGGCATGGTCGATGGAACAATCACGGAAACACCGAGCGGCACCGGCGGCTTCGGCTACGACCCGGTTTTCCGGCCGGTGGAAGGTGATGGGCGCACTTTCGCGGAAATGAGCACCGCCGAGAAAAACCAGATTAGCCACCGGGCGCGAGCTGTAACTGGACTGGTGGCCTTTTTGAACCAGAAACTGGCTTAATATCTTGATCTGGCTACGTTTCTGCGGGGCAGGCTAACAGTAGCCTTGGGTTAGGATTCAGGAAATTTCTCTGGTTAAGTGTTTACCAGGCGAAGACTTCAAACCCCTAATTGCTTACTTTTGCAGGGTTGGCCCTGCCGGTACGGGCCGTTTTCCCACACCATGCAACATTCTTTCATCGTCGGCATCACGGGCGGCAGTGCCTCCGGCAAGACCACGTTTCTGCGCCGGCTGCTGGCTTCGTTTTCCGAAGAAGAAATTTGCCTCATCTCGCAGGACAACTACTACCACCCGCGCGAAAGTCAGTCGGTAGATGCGCAAGGCGTTACCAACTTCGACCTGCCTTCCAGTATCGACTCCGCTGCTTATGCGGCGGATGTGTTGCGTATTAGCCAAGGGCTGGAAGTTCGGCGGCCGGAGTACACGTTCAACAACCCTGGTGTCGCACCGCGCGAATTGGTTTTTAAACCCGCCCCTATTGTGGTAGTAGAAGGCATTTTCGTGTTCTACTTCGAGGAAGTAGCCAAGCTGCTCGACCTGAAAGTGTACATCGATGCGCGGGAGCACGTGAAGGTGTTGCGCCGCATTGTGCGGGACCGGGATGAGCGGGGCTATGACTTAGAAGACGTGCTCTACCGCTACACCAACCACGTGGCGCCAACCTACGAGAAATACATCAAGCCGTTCAAGCACGACGCCGACCTTATTATTCCCAACAACAATCATTTTGACAAGGGGCTGGACGTGCTGGTTTCGTTCTTGAAAGGCAAGGTAGCCGCCAACAACCAAGTGCGCTAAACCACGCCCGCTACGGACCCAGCGAGGAATTTGAGCTATCGGTCATCACGGCTCATCGTACTTTTTTTACCCTGTATAATAATGAGCCTTGCTGGACGGTAAGGCTCTTTTTTCTTGCCTTGGTTGTCGGGATTTTAGCTGATGAACTACGCAGTCGTTGCCTTGCGCGGCCGGTTTGGTTATATTTGTAGCCTTAAGTTCGCCATGCTCCTGTCTATCACCAGCTTCTTACCCCGCGTGCGTTTCGCGCTGCTCACGGCCACTGTGCTGTTTGTGTTGTCGCTGAACCACCAGGTCGTAACCACCTTTCGGGTACCGGCCGGCAAGACTACGCGGGTAGGCTTGCCGCCTCGCGTGGCGGTAGTGAAGCAGCGCGTGACGCTGGAAGCAACGGGCCCGTTGGTGCTTCACATAGCACCCGCCTTAGAAGCGTGGCTGCCTTGGCCCACACCACAAAGCTGGCTGCCTTCATTGCGCCGCGCCCTTGCGGCACCGCGCCAGCTAGCTGGTATTCAGCCAGCCGCTGTGTTCCGCGCCCGGCTGTTGATTGTAGCGTTGTCGCCGCAGGCTCCCTAGAAGAAATGAAGGACGAGGAATGAGGAATGAAGATTTGCTGTCCATCGGCAAACCGTCATTCCTCATTCCTCACTTGCTTTAAGTTCCTCATGCTTCACTCCTCATTCTTCATTTCTTCTAATGCGTAATAAAGGAATCATCATTGGGCTGACCGTCATTGTGTCGGCTTTGTGTATCTACTTTCTCACCTTCACGTTCATTTCGCGGCGGGTGCAGAACGATGCCGTGGTATACGCCACCAAAAACGGCCAGATAAACCAGAGACTGCGCCAGCACTACCTCGACTCAGTGTGGCGGGCTCCCGTTACGAACGTGTTGGGCGTCGATTACACTTACCGCGACGTACGCTCTTCCGAACTGGGCCTTGGCCTCGACTTGAAAGGCGGCATGCACGTGACGCTGGAGGTATCGCCGGTGGAGATTGTGCGCGCCATGAGCGGCAACTCCAAAGACCCAAAGTTCAACCGGGCGCTAACTCAGGCTCAGGAAGCGCAGAAGGCAAATCCTTCGACACCGTTTACTACGCTCTTTGCGCAGGCGTACCAAACGGCGGCCCCTGGTGAAAACCTGGCTCGCATTTTCGCCAACACCACCAACAAGAGCCGCGGCATCGACATCAACTCGACCAACGAGAAGGTGATTGGCGCCATCAACAAGGAAGTGGAAGAAGCCATTGACCGCTCTTTCAACATCCTCCGTACCCGTATCGACAAGTTCGGTACCAGCCAGCCCAGCATTCAGCGCGTGAAAGGCACGGGTCGGATTCAGGTGGAGCTACCTGGCGTCGACAACCCCGACCGGGTACGCAAGCTGCTGCAAGGCCAAGCCAAACTGGAGTTCTGGGAAGTATGGCGCCAAGATGAGTTTGGCCCTTACCTCCAACAGTTGGACCAAGCCTTAATAGCAAAGGAAAAGACCCTGGCCGCC
Source organism: Hymenobacter sp. M1-2 (assembly GCF_057808495.1). Taxonomy (NCBI): domain Bacteria; kingdom Pseudomonadati; phylum Bacteroidota; class Cytophagia; order Cytophagales; family Hymenobacteraceae; genus Hymenobacter; species Hymenobacter sp. M1-2. The sequence goes on along the minus strand of NZ_JBTYZO010000022.1, from coordinate 90,261 downwards.
GCCAAAACGCCGGCTACTGCTGCTACCGCTACGGCCGCCGATTCTTCGGCCACCAAAGGCGATTCGTCTTCGCTGGCTAGCCAATTGGCCAAGAAAAACGCCACGGCCGCGACCAAAACCGACTCGGCTAAAACGCAGCAGGGCTCCGTGTTAGGTCGCCTCATCACGATGCCGATTCCCGGTCAGCTGGGGGTTAATGTGCGTGACACTGCTCGCATGAACGCCATTCTGCGTTCCGACGAGGCTCGTGCTATTCTGCCGCCCAACCTCACCATGCTTTGGAACGTGAAGCCCGAGACCATCGAGGGCCAGGACTACCTCAAGCTGGTTGCCGTTCGTAAGGCCCCCGGCGCGGATGCTCCACTAGGCGGCGAAGTAGTAGCCGATGCCCGCCAGGACTATGACCAGGGCGGCCGCCCCGAAGTGAGCATGGCCATGAACCCCTCGGGTGCCAAGAAATGGCAGAAACTTACTGGTGCCAACATTGGCCGCCAGGTAGGCATCGTGCTCGACGATTACGTGTACTCGGACCCAGTGGTGCAGTCGGAAATTGCCGGCGGCAACACCAGCATTTCGGGTAGCTTCTCTATTGAGGAAGCCCAAGACCTAGCCAACGTTCTGAAAGCGGGCAAGTTGCCTGCTCCTACGCGTATTGTGGAAGAAGCCGTAGTTGGCCCGTCGCTGGGCCAGGAGGCTATCAACCAGGGCTTGTACTCTTCGTTGGCTGGTCTGCTCATCATCATGGCCTTCATGGCGCTGTACTATGGCCGGGCTGGTTTGGTGGCCGATGCCGCACTGCTGTTCAACGGCTTCCTGATTCTGGGCGTACTCGCGCAGTTTGCCTTCGCCCTCACGCTGCCTGGTATTGCTGGTTTGATTCTGGTATTTGCTTCGTCGGTTGACGCCAACGTGTTGATTTTCGAGCGAATCCGGGAAGAGTTGGACCACGGCCTGACGCTGCACGACGCCATCAACAAGGGCTACTCGCGCGCTTTCTCGGCCATCTTCGACTCCAACGTTACCACGCTCATCATTGCCCTTATTCTGTTCATCTTCGGAACGGGCCCAGTGCAGAACTTCGCCGTAACGCTGCTCATTGGTATTTTCACCTCGTTCCTGTCGGCGGTATTTATTTCGCGCCTCATCATTGAGTGGCTCGTAAAAGGCAAAGAAACGAGCCGCATCACGTTCTCGACCTTCCTCTCGCGCAAGCTGTTCAAGAACTTGAACTTCGATATCGTGGGCAAGCGCAAAATGGCGTACGCCTTCTCCGCCATCGTTATCGTGACCGGCTTCGTGCTGATGGCGGTACAAGGCGGCCCCAACCTGGGGGTTGACTTCCGCGGCGGCCGGGCCTACATCGTGGACTTCAACAAGAGCATGGACGCTTCGAAGGTGCACGATGTACTGGTAGCCGGCAATTTCCAAGGTGCCGGTACCGAAGTGAAAACCTTCGGCTCGGCGAACCGTCTGCGCATCACGACCGGCTACCTGGCCGACGACGAATCGGTAACGGCTGACAATAAAGTGCGGGCTGCGCTGGACAAGGGCTTGCAGCAGTTCGCGGCCGACGCCCCGGAAGTGAAGTCGACCTCGAAAGTAGGTGCCACCATCGCCGACGACATCAAGCGGACTTCGGTGTTGAGCCTGGGCCTCACGCTGCTCGGTATCTTCATCTACGTATTGTTCCGCTTCGAAAAGTGGCAGTACTCGATGGCGGCCGTAATTGCGCTGTTTCACGATGCGCTGCTGGTAATTGCTTGCTACCCGATTGCGCGTCTGTTCGGCCTCAACTACGAGATGGACCAGATTTTCGTGGCGGCCGTGCTTACGGTTATCGGCTTCTCGATGAACGATACGGTAGTTATCTATGACCGTATTCGGGAGTATCTGCGTGAGAACAAGCATCTCACATTTGCGCAGGTAGTGAACCCGGCGCTCAATTCCACCTTCTCGCGCACGATGATTACGTTCACCACGGTATTTTTGGTGGTGCTCGTGCTCTACATCTTCGGCGGCGAAACGCTCCGCTCGTTCTCGTTTGCCATGCTCGTGGGTATCATCTTCGGTACGTACTCGTCGCTGTTCATCGCCACGCCCATTATCCTCGACACCTACGGCCGCAAAGAGGCCCGGGAGCGGGGCACGGATATGTCGACGAGCATCACCGATGGCACGGACGCGCCGAAGCTATCGACTGCTCAAGTATAATTACTGGACGGATCCGGTTTTGCTGGAAACAGCGAATCCGGCCTCTTTCTTTGTCTACAAAAAGCCTGGCCGAGTGGTCAGGCTTTTTTTGTCTTATTTTTCGAAAGCCCAAGCAACCTTTCTCGGAAGCCCGCCGAGTGGGCTCTTGTACTTCACCAACTGCCGTGGCCCGCCCCGACCTCGACTCTGCGCAACTTCTGAACCTGCTGGCGGGCTGCCAGCGGCAGGAGCGCGGCTGCCAGCGGCAGTTCTACATGCACTACTACAGCTACGCCCTGAGCGTGTGCCTGCGCTACCTGCACGACCGGGATGTGGCCCTGGAAGCCGTAAACGACGGTTTCATGAAGATCTTCCAGGAATTGCCCCGCTTCGATGCCACCCGCTTCCCCGATGTGCCCGGCTCCTTGCGCGGCTGGATGCGGCGCATTCTGGTGCGCACGGCCATCGACCAATTTCGGGCCAACTCCCGCCACGCCTTCCAGACCGATTTGGATACGGTAGCGCCTTTTTACGCCGATGAAAGCCACACCCCGCTGGATGCACTTTCCTTTGAAGAGTTGCTGAAGGTAGTAGGGCAATTGACGCCGGCTTATCGCGCGGTGTTCAACATGTTTGTTATTGATGGCTATAGCCACGAAGAAATAGCCGGTCAGTTGGGTATTTCGGTGGGCGCCTCTAAATCTAATCTCTCTAAGGCCCGCGCCCATCTGCGCACCTTGCTTAAAAAAAGTAACCACCATGCGTACGCCACCCATGTCGGATGAAGAGCTGGACGATGTAGTCCGGCGCAGCGCCGAGGTGTACCCCGACGAGGTACCGCTGGGGTCCTGGCTGCGCATGGAAGACAAACTCAACGAGGCAGCCATGCAGCAAGAAGTGCGGCAGCGCGTGAACCGGCGGGTAGGCCGGCTCTTCGCGCTGGAAGTACTGCTAGTGGCTCTAGTGCTGCTATGGTGGCAGGGTAGTAAGCTACTGCCTAAGGATGCACAGCCGGTTATCAGCGCTACTTCAGCCTCGGCAGCCGTAACCGTCCCGGCAACTGCTCAGGCTTCCACTAAAACTGAACACCAGTTGCGGCAGGAGCTAGCACCAACCACTCCGCGGCTTGCTCCGCAGGCTCCTGCTGCACTTACACAGGGTTCTGCTGCTCCCGCTCAAGTTGCTGACGAAGACTTGAAGAACGAAGCGGCTACTTACCGAGGCACTCCCACCCGCACTCGGCCCTTCTTGGTACCGGCTGCGCCGGAACGCCGTTCCGTAAACACCTTGCGCAGCGTGGGCTCCAGCTCGTCGGCAACTCCTGAGCAACAGGGTTCGGAGTCGGCCCCCTTTACCCGTCAGCAAGAACACCCCACGCAAACAACCGTGGCAGTTGCGCCCTCTGCTACTGAAAATTCGCTGACTTCTCCAACCAAAAAAGGTGTAACGGCTGAGCAGGTATTGTCCGAGGGAGCAGGAGCTTCGCCAGCCCCAAATGCCAGTCCATCTCTAGCCGCTAAGGCCGCTGATTCTTTGGCTAAGGCAACAATTTCCGTGGCGGCTCCCATTCTTCCTACTCCTGCGGACTCTGTGGCCCCAAAAGCCAAGCGGGCACGGCCGGCGTACCGGCTGGCGGTGGGTGTAATGGGCGCGCCGGAGCTGGCAGCGGTGCACACCCAAGAGCTAACGCGCCCTGGCAGCACAGTGGGCGCCGTGGTTGAATACCGCTTTACGCCGCGGCTGCGGGTGCGCAGTGGCGTGTTCCGGAGCGTGAAACTCTACTCCGCCCGCGGTACCGACTACAAACCACCAGCCGACTATTGGACCTGGCGCGTGCCCGTAGACCGAATAGATGCCGACTGCCGCATCCTGGAAATTCCGATTGATCTGCGCTACGATGTGGTGCAGCGGCCCACGTATTCGCTGTTTGCCAGCGCGGGCCTCACTTCATTGCTCATGCGCAACGAAGAATACACCTACGGCTACGAGCGAAACGGCCAGTACGTGAAATACACCTGGGACTACGCCCGTGGCAGCAACCACTTATTCAGTGTGCTCAACTTATCGGTTGGCTACGAGCGAGTATTGAATGGGCGGTGGTCGGCCCAGGCCGAGCCGTTTGTGAAGCTTCCGCTAGGTGGCGTGGGCTTTGGCAAGATTCATTTGCGGAGCGCTGGCGTTTCGTTCGGCGTGAAGTATGGCCTGCTGCGGGCTCTTCCGGCGCCCGTGATGCCTTAAAATTTCTTTTTCCTGTTGCGCTTGGCAATCGGCAAGCGACTACTTGACCCTGTCCTGAAGTGGCGGTGATGAGCAAGCACGTGCCTATTCCGGCCGGAAGGTTACGGCATCTTGTCTCGCTTTCCTCACCCCAAATTTTCTCCTACCATGCCTATATCTTCCGTTTCCTTCCGCTGGCTCCACAGTAGCACCACCGTGCTGGCCTGCTTGCTTGGCACATTACTGCTCATTGGTGGCTGCAACAAGAACGACGACGACACGTCACCTGCGCCAGAACCAACCGTCAAGCTCTCTACCTCTCCCACTCTCGGCAGCTACCTCACCGACAAGGATAACAACACGCTGTATTATTTCGCTCGGAACCTGAGCGGGCAGAATGCCTGCACGGGTGGCTGCGCCAACGTTTGGCCGGTATTCTACACCAGCGAAATGGTGCTAGGCACAGGCCTGAATGCCGCCGACTTCACGACCAAGAATACGCCCGACGGCCGGCCCCAGACGCTCTACAAAGGCTGGCCATTATACTACTACGCCCCCGGCGCTAATGGGCAGAATGTGCGTGAGCAACCTGGCGAAACCCGCGGCAACGGCGTCGGCAACGTGTGGTTTGTGCTCAAGCCCGACTATTCGGTGCTAGTAGGCAACACGAACGTCACGCACAAAACCACAAACCAAAGCGGCGCCAAGACTTTCCTGGTAGATGCCCAGGGCCGCGCACTCTACACCTTCGCCCCCGACCGGAGCAGCCCCGGCACGCAGGCCACCAATTGCGCCGGCAACTGCATTGGCGCGTGGCCGGTGTACTTTGAGGCCGGCCGCAGCTTGCCTTCCAGCCTCAACGCCAACGATTTCGGGGTGCTTACCCGCAACGATGGCCCCAATGGCACGACGCGCCAGCAAACCACTTACAAAGGCGTACCCCTCTATTACTTCGCCAACGACAACGCTACCCGTGCTAAAGTGGAGGGCGAAGGAGTAGGTAGTGTATGGTCGGTGGCTACGCCGTAACTTGGGCAACTTTACGTTTCATTCTCAGCCTCTTCCGCTAGCTGCTATGCGTTTCTCTCTTGCTCTTTTGCTCGGTTCTGGACTACTCCTTACGGCCTGTTCCTACGACAACAAAGAAGATTTAATCAAACCCAAAGATGACCTAAACCCACCCCCGGTCTGCGACTCGACGGCTGGCACTTACGCAAATACTATTGCACCGATATTACAGCAGCGGTGCGTGAGTTGCCACAACAATACCCAACTCGGAAACTTCAGCCTCCAAACCCACGCCCAAGCCCAGGGTGCGGCACGGAGCGGACGATTAGTTGGCGCGGTGAGCCACGCGGCCGGTTACCAAGCCATGCCCCCAGCAGGTCCCAAGCTCTCCGATTGTGAAATTCAATACATTAAGCGCTGGGTAGATGCCGGAGCCCCCAACAATTAAGCAGCTGCTATGAAGCTCTCTCTTTTTTACCTGCGCAGTGGCGGCTTGGTCTTGCTGCTTGCCTTCAGCATTTACTTCCAAGCTAAGGCCCAGGGCCGATTCATGACCCGCGAAGGCGTAGTTACGTTCTCGGCATCGAGCCCGCTGGAAGACATTGAGGCTCGCTCGCAGCAAACGGCCGCCGTGCTCGACTTAGCTACCCAGCAACTGGCCTTTACCGTGCCGGTGAAGTCGTTTCAGTTTAAGCGCACCCTCATGCAGGAGCACTTCAACGAGAACTATATGGAGTCGGAGCGCTACCCCAAGGCCACGTTTACGGGCAAGCTGGCAGCCGTTGACCTGACTGCCTTGCGCAATGGCGGCTCCCAGAAAGTAACAGCTGAGGGCGACCTGACCATGCACGGCGTCACGAAGCGGGTGCAGGTGCCCGGCACATTGGAGTTGCGCGACGGCCGGCTGCTGGTGAGTGCTGACTTCGACGTGACGCCCGGCGACTACGAAATTGAAATTCCGCTGCTGGTGCGTAACCATATTGCCAAGATCGTGCATGTGCACGTGGCCCTGAATTGCGAGGCAGCGGGCTTACAGGCCGCTACTCGCCCCTAATTCCGTCCAGGCTTCCTTTCTATTTGTGCTTATGCTGAAGTTTTCCTCTTTCTCGCCCCGTTTCCTGGCTGGCTTGGGCTGCGCGCTACTTTTAACAGCCAGAGTGCAGGCTCAAGACACGCCGTCCACTCCTACTCTGCCCACCACTCCTACCACTTCTCCTGCTCCCGCAGCCACTCCAGCCACCGATTTGCTGGGCGAATTAGAGCAGCAAAGCACTGATACGCCGAGCCAGGATATCGTGCAGGCCACGTTCAAGGGCACGCGCATCATCAACGGGCAATCCGTGGAGACGCCGGGTGAGGGTACGTTGATTTTTCTGATTTCGCACCGGTTTGGCAAGCTTAACAGCGGCGCCTACAACTTTTTTGGTCTCGACGATGCTACTATCCGGCTCGGGTTTGAATACGGCTTCAACGATCGGCTGACGGTGGGCGTCGGACGCAGTTCTTTGGAAAAAACCTACGATGGGTTTCTGAAATACCGCGCTCTGCGCCAAACTTCCGGCGCCCGCACCATGCCAGTGAGCGTAACGCTTTTCGCCAGTTCGGCCATTAACACTTCCCGCTATTTCGATAAGGTAGATTATAAGCTGCCGCGTCGTCTCGCCTACACTTACCAAGCACTAATTGCCCGCAAGTTTAGCCCGAATCTGTCGGTGCAGGTTAGCCCCACGGTAGTACACCGCAACCTTGTAGACACGCGCCGGATGAACAACGACGTGTACGCGTTGGGCTTTGCTGGCCGCCAGAAACTGAGCAAACGCACGGCCCTAATGCTGGAATACTACTACCGCCTGCCCACTTCCGAAGACCCTGGCACCCGCAACGCCATTGCGGCCGGCTTCGACATCGAAACCGGGGGCCACGTGTTTCAGCTCCACCTTACCAATGCGGCGGGCATGATAGAAAAGCAATTCGTGACCCAAACCAATGGCGACGTCTTCGACGGCGACATTTACTTCGGCTTCAATGTGGCCCGCAATTTCACGGTGAAGCCCCGCAAGTAACTGAATATGAGTTGCAGCTTTGATTGCTGACCCTCCTCTCCAGAGTATATAAAAAGCCCCGAACCGTGCGGTTCGGGGCTTTTCTGTGGTAAAGTCTGTTTGAGAAGGGGCTTAGGAGCAGCCTCTCGTCCAGGCTCTAACTTCTCAGCTCTAATATCTTAGAAAGAAGCCGTGACGCCTTCGGCTACCACTTCTTTCACTTCGGGCACCATGCGCTTGAGCAGGTTTTCGATGCCGGACTTCAGCGTAACGGTGGCCGAGGGGCAGCCGGAGCACGAGCCCTGTAGGTTCACGGTCACGATGCCTTCGTGGTAGCTCTTGAAGGTGATGTTGCCACCGTCCTGCTCCACGGCGGGGCGGACGTAGTTATCGAGCAGGTCGATGATTTTCTGGCTGGTTTGCTGGTCGGCTTCCGAGGCGTCGCCGGTGGCGGCGGCTTGCTGGGAGGCGCGCTGCTCAGCGGCGGGGTCGACCGTGAAAATGGGGCCACCCGCTTCAATATACGACTTGAGGAAGGTGCGCAGCTCGGGAATGAGCTGGGCCCACTGGTGCTCGGTGGTTTTGGTGATGGTCACGAAGTTCTGGGCGATGAAGACGCGGCCCACGTAATCGAAGTTGAATAGCTCCTGAGCCAGCGGCGAGTTGGCGGCGGCTTCCAGGTTGGGATAATCCACGCTCACACCGTCAGCCAGCAGCTGGGAGTTGAGCACGAACTTCATGGATTCGGGGTTGGGCGAGGCTTCGGCGTAGATGGAAACCGGCGCCGTGGGGGCAGTGAGTTGTTCAGCCATGTTTGAAAGACTTGGAGACAAGCGGGAGAAAGTCAGGTGGTTTTGTACCAACCGACACGTAAAACCACAGACCGTGGCAATAGTTGCAAAGGTAGGCAATGTAGGCCGGCAATATAGCGGCTTGGTAAGATGGCCCGCCACTTTCAAGGAGTTTGCCAGACCAACATTCTCCGGCCTGAGTTGGTGCGCGAATACCGCTCGGCGAAGGAAACTACCCATTTATACGGGACTATACCAGCCGGGTAGGCACAAGGCAAATAGGCGAGCAAAAGGGGCTCAACAGTAGCAAAAACTAACTTTTCGGCGAGACATTCAGGCGCGGGGACCGTATTTCTTCCGTATGCTTCGCCGTTTACTCGCTGCCTTATTTCGCCCCGTAGACATTGCCTGGCTGGTGTACTTCCGGCTGGGAGCCGGCGTGTTGCTGGCCCTCGAACACGCTGGCGGGCTAGTGCTGGGCCGCGTCCGCAACTACACCGAGCCGCAGTTTCACTTTCGCTACCTGGGCTGGGAGTGGCTGCCGCACCCGCCGCCGGCCGGCATTTACGGTCTGTACGCGCTGGTGGTAGTGGCCGGGCTGGCCGTGGCGGCGGGCTGGCACTACCGTCTCGTGGCGACCCTGCTTAACCTGGGCTACGTGGCGCTGTTGCTGCTCGAAGAAACCGAGTATATCAATCATTTCTACCTCTACGCCTTGGTAGCAGCCGTACTGGCCTGCCTGCCCGCCCACCGCGCCGCCTCTGCCGATGCGCGCGCCGGACGGGTGCCGCCCGCCGCCACCGTACCGGCCTGGACGCGGCTGGTGCTGCTGTTTCAAGTGGGCCTGGTGTACGTGTTTGCGGCCCTCGCCAAGCTCAACCCCGACTGGCTGGCCGCCCGCCCACTCGGCGTGTGGCTGGCGGCCAAAGCCCACTACCCCGTGCTAGGTCCGCTACTGGCGCACCCGGCGGCGGCTCGGTTGCTGAGCTACGGCGGCATCGTGTTCGATGCGCTGGTGGTGCCGCTGCTGCTGTGGCGCCGCAGCCGGCCGTGGGCTTTCGGGGCGGCGGCGCTGTTTCATCTCACCAACGTGGTAGTGTTTGGGCTGGGCACGTTTCCGTGGTTTGCGCTGCTGCTCACCAGCCTGTTTTTTGCCCCCGACTTCCCGCGTCGGCTGCCGGGCTTCCTTGGACGCTGGTTCCGGGCTAGGCTGCCGCTACTGAAGCAGACTTACTGCCGGTTACCAACATTATGCCCTGCGGTGTGTGCAGTATTCTGCATGGCCCTTGCCTGCCGCAGCCACTGCGCTGGAACAACGTGCATCCGTCGTTGATAGCCGGGCCACTAGATGCTCATCCGTTACTCGAAAACAGCACCTTACAGTGCATGACTGGCGGCACCATCCGCATCCTGTTCGCAGCGGAAGCCGCGGCCGTAGCCAACGACCTTAATAACGCCGCCATTGCGAAGCAGCGCGCCAAGGAAGCTAAAGAGGCCGCCGATGGCTTATTCTGGGGTGGCGTAGCGGCGGCAGGCGTTGCCGCGCTGGTGGTAGGCGTGGCGGCGGTAGTACTTACCGGAGGCGCGGCCTTGCCGCTGGTGGCCGCCGCAGCCGCGGTGGCTGTTGAAGGGGCCGCTGTAGGAGCCCTGGTAGGAATGGCCGTGGGCGCTACGGCTGGCGCCGTGGAGGGCTATGGACACGGCGGCTGGGAAGGAGCAAAACAGGGCGCACAACAAGGCGCGGTTCAGGGCTTGCTCATGGGCGCGGCAGCGGGTGCCGTATCGGCGATTGGCCTGGGCGCGGCGCTTTTACCCTCTGTAGCAGCTTTTGGCTGGGGCGTGGCTAACGACGCAGCAGCCATGTACTACCAACCTAATCTTGAAAACGGCCTTGTACTAGCCGGCGACGTTGTTATTCTCATTGGCGGGCGCACGGCGCACGAATTGGCTAAGGGTCGGGCAGTAGTTGAGGAGGTACCTGGTGAAGCACCATTAGAAAAGGCGCCGCTGGAAGAGATACCACCAGAAGAAGTACCGCTTGAGGAAGCACCGCTTGAAGAGGTGCCGGAGGAAGCACCGCTTGATGAGGTGCCGTTGGAAGAGGTGCCGCTAGAAGAGGTGCGCGATGCTACAGAAGCAGAAGCAGAACAAATTGATATTATACGTAAGAAACACGATGTTTCGAAGAAAAAAAACGTAGCTTATGCTGAAGGTGAAATAGATGGAAAACCATATCGCAAAGAAGCCTACAGTGGTACAAACTTAAAACCAGGCACTTCGGAAATTAAACCAATTGATAAACACATATTGAAGACACAACCTACAAGTGCTGACCTTAGACGAGGTGTCGACGATCCTAATACTAGAGCGTATGATTCTGAAGTAAAAATATTAGAAGAGACTTTGGACGAAACTGCCGACAATCCGAATGTATCGGGGAGTATAAAGATAGTTTCAGAAAGACCTATATGTGAATCATGTCATGGTGGGATCGACCAATTTGAAAAGCTACGACCTAACATTAAAATAGAGCGCGTTCAACTGCCCAAAAAACCATAAACATCATGAAAGAAGAACTTAATTTAAGCTTGCTTGAATCAGCCGCAAATGAAAATATAGATTCAGTAAAATTACTTCTTATCCAAGGAGCAGACGTTAACTATGTGTCAAGTAAAGAGAGTTCTGCTTTACTGATAGCAATAGGCACTATGAATTATGATCTCGTTAAGTTGTTGCTTGAAAGAGGTGCTAATCCAAACCCTAACCCCGCTCTCCTATACACTCTACCATTAAATGAAGCTGTAGATACGTCTATCCAAGATTTTTTGAATGACGATAGGCATGAAGAAGTGTCCACTGATATAATCAAGTTGTTGGTAGAACACGGTGCTAACCCTTTAGCAAAAGACAAACATGGAAAGTCTGCTTATGAGCTGAGTATCAATTATAACAAACCTGCTGAACTTTATTTCAAATCCAGGCAACAGCTATAATATACCGTAAAATACCGATGGGAATTTCAAATAGTATCAGAAGCGTTAAAACTATTGAGTTAGCTAATTATTTTAAAGCCAATAAGCACTTAATTAACGCAGAGAATCCTACGGGAGCTACACCTTTGCTTGCTGGCATTGCTAGCAATAGACCTGATATAGTACAGGCCCTACTAGAACTTGGAGCAGACCCCAATTATACAAGTGAGAAAGCAACCCTTCCACTGCTATTTGCTATAGATGTAGCGATAGACATCGACGATTATGGAGATGAACAAAGTAGCGATATGCCTATTGATATTATTAAATTGCTACTTAACTACGGTGCATCTCTGGAAACTGTAGACATGCAGGAAGAAGAGAACGCACGTGAGTACGTGAAAGGCAGGCATCCGGCGGCTGAGCGGCTTTTTAATAACATCACTTGACTTGTAAATCCATCACACCGCATGGGCGTCTATATTCAGGGCATGACGCTATGCCCCTTGTGCAACTTACCTATCGATTTAAGCGATAGGAAGAATAATATCCATATCGATAATTTCGTCGTTGATACATACGACCCATTACTCATTTTTAGTGACGCGATATGCCACAGACAGCATTTCGAGCAACACCCACTGCATGATGCCGTATTAAATAGGTTAGCAGAATACAATAGTCATATCGAGAGCGAAGTCTGTTATATTACTGGCGCTCCTGTCACGATTGACAATTACAAAAATCCCGCGAACCTCATTTTCACCGCTAAGCTGGCAGATGAAATTGATCATCCATTATACAAGTACAACTACCGCTTTTTTAACAAATACCACTTAGCAACCTGGAAAGAATTGGCCGAGTTTAAGCAATTAATTCGAGAACTAAATGAATCCGGCACTTGGGGTGGCAATTACTTATCTCGCCTGTTATTAAACTTAGACAGTCCTCCTCACCCCGCATGGGATGCGAAAATGATAGAGCTGTATAAGCAAAGATTCGAGGCCTGAAATTCTTACTACAGAAGTGGCGCCGACATTAATCAAACACAACGCCCCAACCGAAACCGGCTGGGGCGTTGTGTTTGATAGCTCATAAGTTGCTTTAGCTGCCTACGCCGCTGCTGTTGGGCGGGATGGGGGGCGTGTTGGGGTCGGTGCTGGGGGTTTGGTTGCGCTTTTTCTTGTTCTTTTCGCGCAGGGTTTTGTTTTGCTTGCCGGGGATGTCGTCGGTTTTGTTGGCTTGCTTGAAGCCGCGCACGAACTCGGGGTTATCGCGGATAACTAAGTTCACGGCCGACCGGAGGTCGTCTTCTACGTAGTCGCGCACGTCGTCTACCTGCTCTTCGATGGTGTCGCCGGCCACTTTGTTGGTATCGCGGGCTTCGGTGGGGCTGCTTTTCTTGATGCCGAACCGCGCGGCAGCCGCGCGGAAGGCGTCGAGGTCGGCGGCTTTCTGGTTGTAATTGTCGAGAGTGCCGGCGGGCAGCTCGTCGATGTATTGGAGGGCCGTAGCGGCCAAGGAGTTGAAGCGGAGCGTGGCCATCGTTTTGAGGGAGCTGGGGCGGGTGAGGTCCACGGCGCGCGCCCTTTCCAGGTTGCCCACCTGCTTGTAATGCAGCTTGAGCGCGCTCAGCAGCGGCACCAGCAGCGCAATGACGCCCAAACGGGCCTTAAATTTATCTTCGGTGGCTCCTTCCGTAGTCGACGTAGGCGCGGCGGCGGTTTTGGGCAGCACGGCTAACAGGCCGGCATACGTGGCCGCCGCGGCGGCCAGCGCCCCTACCGAGGCTACAATGGCGGGGTGGGCATCCAGGAAAGCCTTGATCTTATCAAAGCGAGCAAGAGTATTGAGGGTACGCTGATCCATCTTCGTAATGAGGTTAAGGTGAAAAACACTATACCTCAGCAAAGTGCGGAAAAGCTCGACCATCTGCAACCCGCCTCCCCCACTACCCCCAACAGCCGCCAGAACACCACCACATGGCAAGTCCCTGCACCCGCAGCCGCACTTCCCGCAACGCCCGCGAGGCGTTTTGCAACGCTTGCGAGGTGCCTTGAAACGGTTGCAGTAGCTTTTGCGACGCTTGCGAGTTGTTTTGCAACGGTTGCAACTCCTTTTACAACGCTTGCAGCACGTTTCGCAACGGTTGTAGCTAGTTTTGCAACGCTTGCGAGGTCTTCTGCAACGCTTGTAAGAGGTTTTGCAACGCTTGCAGCGCGTCCGCAACGCTTGTAAGCTTCATTACAACGGTTGTAGCTGCGTCCGCAACGCATGTAGAAGTCGTTGCAACGCATGTAGCTGCTTCTGCAACGGTTGTAGCTGGCTTTGCAACGGCTGTAGATACCTCTGCGAGGGAGCGAAAAGACCATCTATGCAGCGCAGAAGCTGTTTCACGAGCTGTAGTGCCTTCCCGCAGCGCCGGCGGCAGGCTAGGCGCGGTTGGCGCGGGCGCGCAGCAGCATGTCGGCCAGCACGAGCTGGGTCATGGCATCGACGATGGGCACGGCGCGGGGCAGCACGCAAGGGTCGTGGCGGCCCCGGCCGGCCAGGGTGATTTCCTCGCCCTGGTCGTTGATGGTGGTTTGGGGCTGGAGGATGGTGGCTACGGGCTTGAAGGCGACGCGGAAGTAGATGTCCTGGCCGTTGGAGATGCCGCCCTGCACGCCGCCGGAGTGATTGGTGCGGGTGCGCACCTGGCCGGCTTCGTCGGTGTAGAACTCGTCGTTGTGCTCGGAGCCAAAGAGCAGCGTGCCCGCGAAGCCGGAGCCATACTCGAAGCCTTTCACGGCGTTGATGCCCAGCATGGCCCGGCCCAGCTCGGCGTGGAGCTTGTCGAACACCGGCTCGCCGAGGCCCGCCGGTACGCCCGTCACGACGCCCGTTACGAGGCCGCCCACCGTGTCGTGCCGGTCGCGGGTTTGGCGGATGAGGTCGGCCATGCGCGCGGCCGTTTCGGGGTGCGGGCAGCGTACGGGGTTGGAGTCAATCAAACTCAGATCGAGCTGCTCGTAGCCCACCGGCACGGCCACCGCCCCTACCTGCGACACGTAGCTGCTCACCCGAATACCGTGCTGGTTGAGGAGCTGCTGGGCCACGGCGCCGGCCGCCACGCGGGCCGCCGTTTCGCGGGCCGAGGACCGGCCGCCGCCCCGGTAGTCGCGCCGGCCGTACTTCTGGTCGTAGGTATAGTCGGCGTGGGAGGGGCGGTAGGCGTGTTCGATGTGGGAGTAGTCGTGGCTGGCCTGGTCCTGGTTGCGGATGTAGAGGCTGATGGGCGTGCCCGTGGTGTAGCCCCCGAAAATTCCCGACTGCACTTCCACTTGGTCGGCCTCCTTGCGCGGGGTGGTCAGGTCGCTCTGCCCCGGCCGGCGCCGGTCCAGCGCCGCCTGAATAGCCTCTTCCGCCACCGCCAGCCCCGCCGGGCAGCCATCAATCACCACCCCTATCCCCGGCCCATGCGACTCCCCAAACGTGGTAATGCGAAACAGCGTGCCGAAGGTGTTCATGGGGTGATTAGGTAATTAGGTGAGGAGGTGATTAAGTGATTAGGTGACAGGTAATAGGTTTTGGGGCAGGTGACAGAGGGCAAAGGTAACTTAGGGCCGGGCTATCTCCTTTTACTTAATCACCTAATCACTTAATCACCCAAAACCTATTACCTCCTTTGCCACCAGCCCCAGGCGGCTAGTCCTAGCAGGGCTAGGAGGATGAGATTGGCGTAGCGGCGGACGTCGTGGTAGGTGTCCAGGGGCTGGGGAGTGTTGTTGGCGTCGAAGAGGACGTTTTGATAGAAAGGGTCGTCGGTGCGGGCGCGGAAAGTGGTGGCGTTGCGCACTGGGCCTTGCACTAGGGGGCGCAGCTCGGGATGGAGCACGTGGTAGCGGCTCGTAGCGGGGTCAAAGAACACCAGTCGCAGTAGGCTATCGAGCGGTACGGGACCGGGTTTACGGGCCACGAAACGGTACTGAAACACTTTGCGGCCTCCTACCCGGCCGCCTTGCCGGGTCAGTTCCTGGCTTATATCGGGGCCGTACACTTCGAGGCCAGGAGGCGGCACTACTGTCGGAGCGCTGAGCGCCGCCAGGTTACCCTCGCCTTCCACCCCGAAACTGTACGAGAAGGCCTGTCCGGTGCGAAAAGTGGTACGGTCGATGGATTCGCGGAGCTGGTAACTGCCCACCACCACCTCGTCGCGGAGCGGGTGCGGCGGCAGCGGTTTCACGGGAATGGTGCGGGCCGGGGCGCGGTACGTTTTGTAACCCTCAAGGCGGTTATCGAGTCCTTCGGCGGGGTTCTTGGCCAGCCGGTACTTCACCATTTGCAGCGCCACCTCCGGAAACACGAGTGGCTCGGTGTTGAGCGGATAGTATTCGGCTTCGTAGAGGCGGTAGCGCAAAAAAGGCTTGCCCCCCATCGTCACGTTCTCCGGCACAATTTCCTGCTCATCAAACGACTCCGACCACGCCGTACGTTGGCGTAGCTGCTGCAAAATGGCTTGCAACTGCTCTCCAAATCGGTAGAAGTTGAGTAGGCCCTGGTCGGCGGGCGTCAGGTAGAAGTACAGGCCCATATGCACACCTTCGCCCACGAACACGCTGGTTTTGTCGGGCACCAGCGCCATAAAGGCGTTGTCTTTCGGCTCCACGTACTCCTGGGGCTTGGGCTTGCCAAAGAGCTGGTCGAGCAGCCCGATGGCCTGCGGGGCGCTGGGCGCGGGCGGCGTTCCGGGATTTGCTGGGGCTGTTTGCGTGGGCTCCACCTTCAGCGTAGCGCCAGCCGAGCGCACTGCTTGCCCGTTCACCGTCATAGTGAAGGGCTTCACTACGTACTCGCCCTCGGCGTAGGCGGCGTAGCGCTGCGTTATAATCAGCTCCGTAGTGGTTTGGCCGCCCACAATGCGCGTGGTAGTGGTGCTGGACTTACCGCTCTTTTTGAATCCTTCCAGGTCAGGGAAAGCCGAATACCGCTCCAGTGGTGCTCCACTCAGCCGAAAGCTGATGGTGAAATACTCCGTAACCGGGAAAGCCAGCCGCCCCAGTTCTAGCACTACCTGCCCGCTAGTAGCCGGCGCGGCTGCTGCTGGAGCGGGGGGGGACGGTTTTGGCGCGCTGACGCCCGGTGCGGGCGTCTGTGCGAAGCCATACGGCCCGCTACTACAGCAAAAAGCAAAAAGAATAAGCCAGATCCGAAAACGAAGCATAGTGCGGGTGTGGGCGTAGCCAAAGCTACGAAAAAAGCCCTTAGCAGCTGAATTGATGGGTTTTTCGGGGTCGGATCCAAGAAGCGGTATCTGCTGAGCTTGGTGCAAGCCACCATCTATTGTTACAAAATTCCGGCCTCTGGAAATCCCCTTTTTCCTGGACGTCGTAAGTGCCTCCCAAATACTCCAGCTTAAGCCAGGTTTCCTCAAAAAACAGCCTTCTGGGCTGTCCTGGCACCGTTTTGCCGAAACTTTCTCCTACCTAATTCATCCATTCCATGTCCAACAACCTCAAAAACCTGGGCGACGAAGCAGAAATTGCTAAGCCGCTTTACGTCCCCATCAAGCGCCGTTCGTTTTTCATGTATGCCGGTGCCACGGCGGGTGCCACCGCGTTGCTGCTCTCCGGCTGCGACGACGATGATGATGACAACCCAACCACTCCTCCCACCACCGGCAGCATCAGCCTCGGCTCGGGCGACGTAGGGGTGTTGAACTACGCTTACGCGCTAGAACAGTTGGAAGCCGCGTTCTACGCGCAGGTTATCGCTACTCCTTACACGGGTATTAGCAACGACGAGAGAGCCGCGCTGACGGCTATCGCCAAGCACGAGGCAATTCACCGCGATTTCTTCAAAGCCGCCATTACGGGCGCCGCGGCCAGCCAGATCATTCCCGGCCTCACGCCCAACTTCAGCGCAGTAAACTTCACGAGCCGGGCTTCGGTACTGGCTACGGCCAAGACGTTTGAGGACCTGGGCGTAGCGGCTTACAATGGCGCCGGCTCGCTCATCAAAACCGAAGCCTACCTGCTGCTGGCTGGCAAAATCGTGTCGGTAGAAGCTCGCCACGCCGCTTACATCCGCGACCTGATTACCCCTGGCGACTTCTCCGGCAGCGATGTAGTGGACAACAATGGTCTCGATAAAGCCCTGCCCGTAGCTACGGTCCTAACCGCAGCGCAGCCTTTCATTCGGGAAACCCTCGACGGCACCAACGTCGGCCGTTAATTTTCTCATCTCCCTACTTCTGACTTCCGCATCATATGAACCTGTTTCAAATAATCTCCGAGATAGAGAAGGTCGATCCTGAAATCATGGACCGTCTCACGCACCGCCGCAGCGCCCTCACCGCGCTTGGCGACCTGAGCAAGAAATTCGCGCTGGCGGCGGCACCTATCGCCATCGGCTCGGCTTTCAACAAGGCCGTGGGCCAGAACACGCTCAACACGGTAGCCGACATCCTGAACTACGCGCTGCTGTTGGAATATGTAGAGGAAGACTTCTACGCGCAGGCGCTGGCCGCTCCTACGCTGGCCGTTCCATTGACTGGCGCCGCTCGTACCGCCATCCAAACCATCAAAAACCACGAAACGGCCCACGTAAACCTGCTGAAGGCGGCGCTGATGAGTGCCGCGCGGCCCCGTCCAAGCCGGTTCGATTTCGGTACGGCCTTCTCGACGTATTCCACTTTCCTGACCTTCGCGCAAGCGTTTGAAGATACCGGCGTACGGGCTTACAAAGGCCAGGCTGGTAAGATTCTGGCTGCCAACAACCCGAACAACGTACTTCAGACAGCTCTTCAGATTCACTCCGTAGAAGCCCGCCACGCCTCCCACGTCCGCTACATGCGCCGGGACACGACAGCAGGTGGGGTTATGCAGTTCGGCTGGATTACGAATGGGGAAGCTGGCGGCGCACCCGCAGCGGTTTACGGGGCCGGTAATCCGGTTGCTACATTCCCCGCCGAAGGCAATACCACGCAGGCTGGAGTCAATCTCACGTCCGGACTCGGCACTACCTACACCGCCGCTGAAGTAAGCGAAGCTTTCGACGAAGGACTCGACAACACTTCGGTACTGAACATCGCCGGTACAGTGGTCACGATTACTCCTTAATCGTTTAAATCATAGTAGTTGAAAAAGGCGCTCCGGTTCGGGGCGCCTTTTTTGTGCAACCTTCTCTCGAGTTAGAGCATCCCAGCTTAAGCGGCTATCTTTGCTGAAGCAGTGTCGCGCGCTTTTATTCGGACGGCGGCAGCAGTACTTTCTTTTATGCAGGACAACTCCTTTCTGACACGCACTCTACAACGCCGTTCTTTCTTCCAGGTGGCCGGTGCCGGCGCGGCTGCTTCGGCCTTGCTGCTGGCCGGGTGCGGCAACGACGATGATGCTACCCCAGTTACGCCCACCGCGACGCTGGTCCTGGTTGTGAGCAATAACAATGGCATCGACACCAAAAATACCATCCTGAACTATGCCTACCTGCTCGAACAGCTGGAAGCATCGTTTTACGACAAGGTTGTTGCGGCCCCGCCCACTGATTTGCAGCCGGGGGAGTTGGCCTACCTCACCGACCTGCGTGACCATGAGCTTATCCACCGGGAGTACCTGAAGTATATCTTAGGTTCTTCTGCCTACGATACTCGACTAGCCGCTCCTCTTGCTTTCAACTTCTCCTCTTTCACGCTCACCACCCGCGCGGGCGTATGGGCTGCGGCTCGGCAGTTGGAGGATCTTGGTGTAGCCGCCTACAACGGCGCGGCCAAATACCTTACGGACTCCGATACACTGGTAGCGCTAGCGAAAATTGCCTCGGTAGAAGCCCGACACGCCGCCTTGGTCCACGAGATTTTGGAATCCGGTTCGTTTGCCGCCACCGTGAATGCTACTGGCCTCGATGATTCGAAGACGCTCGTTGAGGTTATTGCCTTGATTCAGCCCTTCGTGCCGGTGGAAATATCTACGGTGTCGCTGCCCACTACTTAAGCGTTTGTCATGCATCTTTTGAAGCTTCTGGCCGAACTGGCCGATATACAGCCGGCGCAGTTGGAGCAGTCGGCACCGCGTCGTGCCGCTCTGCATGAGCTGGGTCGTTTCGGGGCCAAAACCCTGGCGGCCGCTCTGCCGCTAGCCGCTCTGCCGCTGGCGGCCCAAGCTGGCACCACCGGCACCATCATCGACGGACTTGGCCTCGCCTTGCGAGTGGAGCAATTACAGGAAGCCTTGTACGGCGAGGTGCTCAGTGCCCGGGTTCCGGCCTCCTTCTTTCCCTCCGACCCCACGTTCCGGGCTTCCATTACCACTATGAGAAGCCAGCAGCAGCAGCACATTGCCCTGCTGACTAACGTTATCACAACGTCCGGGGCCACGCCTCCTACTCGCCCATCCTACGATTTCACGGGCACGAAAAATGGCACTCGTGCCGCCTTGTTCCCGAACGTGTTCAGCGACTTCAACGAGTTCTTGAAGCTGGCGCAATTGCTGGAAGACGCCGGGGTTCGAGCCTACAAAGGGCAGGTTGAGTTTTTGCGGGCCGACAGCTACATCCTCCAAACTGCCGTGCGGATTCATGCCACCGAAGCTCGGCATGCCACTCGTATCCGCATGATGCGCCGCTTACGTGGCGCCATTGTGAAGCCTTGGCCTAGCCCTGCCGATGATGCTATTACGGCAACCGGAACAACTGCGGTTGTTTATAATGGCGAAAACGCGCTGCAACAGTTTTTCCCTAGCAACCGCCCAATTCCGTTCCGCCTGCTGCCCATTGGCTCTGGCCCCACCATCCTGACGCAAAGTGTACCGGAAGCTTTCGATGAGTCTTTGACAACAGCCCAAGCAACTGCGCTGGTTGAGCTGTTCACGTATTGATAACCTTACTCTTTTAGGAACTACACACGAAGGGAACGGCCAACACCGTTCCTTTCGTGTGTACTGCTTGTTTGGTGCCACGTGGGTACCACCCACGTGACATAATTTTATTTGAATCTAATTTAGTGTCAGTTGTAATTTTCAGTAAATTCATAACTCTTCCCCAACTCGGAAACAGCTGTTTTTTTGCGTTTCCGTATACGCCCTCTACAACAAGTTTCCGTTCTGTTCCCACCCCCGAAAACAAGCTCTTTACCAATGTTAGAATACGCCAAAACCATCCTGCTTAAAGTAAGCTTCGACAGGATTCTCTTCGAGAAAGAACTGCGCAAAGCCCTCCGGATGCTACTCCCCGATGAGCTGCTACAGCTCAAGGCTTGGTGTTATGAGCAATTCTCGAAACTCTACCGACGTATTTTGAACCGAGTTTTCACGCAGCCTATCACGGCCTAGCACCCTAGCGTAATTACTCGAAGCAAACAGCTGGGCCCGTCGGAAGAACTAGTAGTAGTTCTTCCGACGGGCCCAGCTGTTTGTGCGCTCTTTATTCCTGACTCGTTACGAAGCGAATATTGCGCTGCAATCCAGCATAACCCGTACGTTTCACCGCTGACTGCCGGAAGAGCGCCGAAAACAGCTCGTGGGTGATTTCTTGCCAATCGGTAGGCCGAAGATCTTTTAGGCCAGGGTGCGGGTTGAACTCGGGCTCTTGGTGGGGCTTCGCGAAACGGTTCCAAGGGCACACGTCCTGGCAGATGTCGCAGCCAAATACCCAGTTGCCGAATTTGCCTTCCACCTCGCGCGGAATTTGGTCTTTCAGCTCAATGGTAAAGTAGCTGATGCACTTGCTGCCGTCCACGACGTAGGGCTCCGTAATGGCGCCGGTGGGGCAGGCGTCCAGGCATTTGGTGCAGGTGCCGCAGTAATCTTTGATAGGACCGTCGTATTCCAACTCCACATCCACGATAAGTTCGGCAATGAAATAGAACGAGCCTACGCCGGGCGTGATGAGGTTGCTGTTTTTGCCCATCCAACCCAAGCCGCTTTTTCGGGCCCAAGCCTTATCCAGCACCGGCGCCGAGTCCACGAAGCAGCGCCCCCCGACCTCGCCAATTTCCTCCTGCATGGCCGCCAGCAGCGTTTTCAGCTTGTCTTTGATGACGAAGTGATAGTCGCGGCCGTAGGCGTACTTGCTGACTTTGAGCGTGTCGTCGGGCTGATGCGTTTCTTCGGGCGGATAGTAGTTCAACAGCAACGAAACCACCGACTTAGCCCCATCTACGAGTAAACGCGGGTCAAGGCGCTTGTCGAAGTGGTTGGCCATGTAGCTCATCTGGCCATGCATGTTGCGGTTCAGCCAACTTTCGAGGCGCGGGGCTTCTTCTTCCAGGAATTCTGCCTTCGAAATGCCGCAGTACATGAAGCCCAGCTCCGCCGCGCGCTGCTTGATAAAGGAAGTATAGTGGGCAGTAGGGAGCATTAGGTGGCCGTGGGATACGTGAGCAACTTCAACTTCGGTAATACTCTTTTGTCGCGCAATGAGGCGGAAAATAGAAACGCACCGCTAGGGGCGGTGCGTTCCAAAACAGCATTAGTCAAGTCTAGGCCTGATTTCCGAACAAATCACCAGGCGTGTTGCCGCGCAGGTGCTGTGGCATGGCGCGGCCCAGGTGCTGATAGGCAGCCTCGGTAGCTTCGCGGCCGCGGCTGGTACGCTTGATATACCCTTCCTGAATCAGGAAAGGCTCATATACTTCCTCAATGGTTTCGGCTTCATCGCCGCAGGCCGTAGCAATGGTGCTGAGGCCCACCGGACCACCTTTGAACTTGTCGATGATGGTAGTCAAGATGCGCTTGTCCATGTCGTCGAGGCCGCGGGCGTCTACGTCGAGAGCATTGAGGGCAAACTGCGCGATATCCACGGTAATAGTGCCGGTGCCTTTGATTTGGGCGAAGTCGCGGGTGCGGCGCAGCAAGTTGTTGGCAATGCGGGGCGTGCCGCGCGAACGGCGGGCGATTTCGAAGGCCGCATCCTCATGGATGGGCGTGCCCAGGATTTCCGCGGAACGCTTCACAATGCTGGTCAGCAGCGTAGAGTCGTAGTACTCCAAGCGAGAATTGATACCGAAACGTGCCCGCAATGGTGCCGTGAGCAGGCCGGAGCGAGTGGTAGCTCCAATCAGCGTGAATGGCGACAGCGAAATCTGCACGGATCGGGCATTAGGACCCGAATCGAGCATAATGTCGATGCGGTAGTCTTCCATAGCCGAGTACAGGTACTCTTCCACCACCGGGTTAAGGCGGTGAATCTCGTCAATGAAAAGCACATCGTGCGGCTCCAGATTGGTAAGCAAACCCGCTAGGTCGGAAGGCTTGTCGAGCACGGGGCCGCTGGTCATTTTGATGCCCGATTCCAACTCATTGGCAATGATGTGCGAGAGCGTGGTTTTGCCGAGGCCGGGCGGGCCGTGCAGCAGTACGTGGTCGAGGGCATCGCCGCGGCGCTTGGCGGCGGCCACGAAGATTTTCAGGTTCTCGACTACTTTGTCTTGCCCCGTAAAATCGTCGAAGGAAAGCGGGCGGAGCGCTTTGTCAATGTCTTTTTCGGTGGCGTCCATGTGTTCAGAACCACCCGTGAGAAACGGTTCGCGCATAGTGCGGGGAGTGTAGGTTGATAGTGGCAAGGTAACACCATAGCCGCGCAGATTGTCCCCTTTTTAGCAAAAAACATCATCAAAGTGTTGTTTTACTAACTCAATTAGCATTGCCTTGAGTATAGCTTACAACTCAACTGAATTTTTTATCTTCGGCATTCGCTTACTGGCTTTTGTACAACAGCTGCCACCTTATCGCCTCGTATGACGCGTACGTTTTACTCGCTTTTGGCTGTTCTGGCTTTATCCATTCCTGTTTGCGCCCAGACTCCCTTGGAGCAGCTCGCCCCGGAACGACTGCTGGTGAAACTGGCTCCTCTCACTCTTTTTGACCCAAGTACCAGCGCCCTCATGCTCGGTCTGGAATACCGGCCAACCCCTAGGCTGGGCCTGGAGCTGGATTACGGCTTTCGATTTACTGGTTTGCAGCCTTTCTACTGGAACCGCGACAAGGAAAACCTACGCTATCAAAAGTTCAAAGTTGAGGCGCGCTATTATATCCCACACAGCGAGAAAGTGCAGTGGTACGTGGCGGCCGAAGCCTTCTACGTGCCGCAGGAGTACGACCTTAACAATGGTAATTTCCACCGCGAAGGTGAGTTTCGAGCCTACGATAAGGCTCATGTTGAGCGTGAGGTGCGCGGAGCGGCTCTTAAAGCAGGCCTGATCCGTCGCCTAGGGCGCCGGCTTTGGCTGGATACCGCCTTAGGGCTAGGCGTGCGCCACCGCGAGGTGCGCTACGAGACGGTGAACGAGCGGCCAGGCAATTATGTGTTTGACGCGCCGGAGCAGAACTTTATGAAAGCCACTCCCGACCCTGGGACCCGCACCCGACTGGCACCAGCGGTGGCTTTACGGCTAGGCTATACGCTGGTGAAGTAGGTTTCGGCTCTCGGCTCCTTATGTGAGTGCGTAACTTGCAGCTTTATTTTGCCCGTTATGCCTACCTCCCCCGACGATTGGCTGCAAGCCATTCCCGCCGACTTTTACGACCAGCTAGCTCACAGTCTCTCCTTACACGGCATGGCCTGCGCTGAACTATTGAGCCGCCCGGCAGACAAGCTGCTGACTAGGCTCATGGTTCTCACCAATCTCAGTACCCTACGCGTGGGGGAGCTAAACACCATTGCCAGCCACGAACACCTCTTACTCTCTTTACAGCAGGAGCCCCGCGACCTGTACAACCTGTTTCTACTCGGCCGCCTCACGCTCGATACTTCAGTGGCCGCGCCGGTGTTGCGCTACGTGCAGCAGCAGATGAAGATTGATACCGCCCAGCTGCAAGAGCTAAAAAGGTATTGCCAGGAGCTGAGTGGCGCCTTTTTGACGTTGCTTGAGCAGCAGTTGCCCGCCTCGGCGCTAGGCCTGCATCGACTGCAAGTGGAGGAAGTGTTCAGCCAGTACGCAGCAGCGCAGCCCAACGCCGCGCCGCTGGCCGCTACCGTTCGGTTTTCGGAACCGCAACTCCAGATGATGCGCTTAGCCTTGCTGTTAGTCCACTCGTTGGCCGAGGCCGGTGAGCATCCATTTTTGCGTGCCGTAGCGGCGCTGCCTACTTTGCAGCCGGCCGCGCTGGAACCCATGATAGCCCGCTTGGGCCAGTTGGAGGCCACGGAGGAGCTGCCACTCACCATGGCTGAGTTGGTGCAACTGTACCAAGCCATGCAGGTGTGCGGCATGGTGTTCGTGTCGGAGGTGCTGGAGAAGGTGGGGCTGGGTAGCGTTTTTCCCAGCGTGCCACCCGCCGAAGCCGC
Organism: Hymenobacter sp. M1-2; assembly: GCF_057808495.1. Classification (NCBI taxonomy): domain Bacteria; kingdom Pseudomonadati; phylum Bacteroidota; class Cytophagia; order Cytophagales; family Hymenobacteraceae; genus Hymenobacter; species Hymenobacter sp. M1-2. The sequence continues at coordinate 65,781 of NZ_JBTYZO010000022.1, read as the reverse complement.
CGTTTCGGAGGTGGCAACGGAACCCAGCGGCCGGCAGGCCGTGGGCGAAATGGTGAGTGGCTTCACCCGTTGGGTACAGCACACGTTTCCGGGCGAGCCGGCTTTGCAGCAAGCCCGGCAGCAAATCCTGGCCTTGGCCGATACCTTATAAACTCAAGCTGCTGGGCCAGCGGTGCGGGACAGCAGCACTTCTATTTCTAGGTGCAGCCATTCATCTTCCCACGCTTTATGGGTAAGGCGGGCGCTGAGCGGGAAACCGGCGTCGAGTAAGCGCGCTACGGTTTCGTTGCGGCCTTCGGGCAAGTAGCCCAGCCACATGGCGTCGGGAGTGGCGGAATACACGCGCACGGCCCAATCATCGTAAGTGCTGTCGGCTTCGCGCCGCAGAGCAAGCGACTGGCCGGCTTGCAGCGTGGGTTCGTAGGCACGCAGTCCTTCGCGGTGCGTAGTTCCCGCCACGAGACACTCGAGCAGGACGAGAGGAGAAGTATCAGCAGTGGCCATGAAGGAGGAGGCTTGATGAGGCCGTAAAATAACACGACTCTGCGCAGCTTGCCGCGTAAGTGCCGTAGAAATGTATTCAGCTGAGTCCACTAGCAGCTAGAATTGGAAAGTGGAAGCCAAGGTTGTAGCTGTTTTGGTTGGCTGTTTAGCCGGCATTTTTTCAGTTCTTCCAGTGCGTTTCCCCTTATATAGTATTCGATATGACAGACAATACTCCCGCCGAAACAGATGGTGGCCTACCAGCAGGCTTTTACGAGCAGCTTCGTCTCCAACTCATGCTGGTGCACATTGTCTGCCATCACGCATTCCAACACCCCGAAACCGCCCTCACGCAGGAAACGGCAGCTCTGACGAATCTTGACGCCGAGTTTGTGGACACGATGCACGCTGTGCACGACAATGCCACGCTAGGGGAGGTGATGCGGGAGCAACCTGTGCAGTTTCTGTGGTATCTACGGCTAGGCCAACAGCTGCTAACCGGCCCACTGGGTGAGCAGCTTATAGAGTATCTGCAAGCGCAAGGCAACCCGGTTACTGCCACGCCGGAGACTGCGGGCAGGCTGCTAGAGCACTTTCTTGGCGGCTTACAGATCTTGCAGGAGCATTTCGCCATTTACATCAATGACCTGGATGAAGCTTTGGCTGAAACTATGCAGCTAGGAGCTCTACAACTGGAAGGCATCGTGGCCCGGCAGTTGTCCACGCTGCCGCCGCTGCTAGAGGCTACTTCTTCGCCGCAGCAGTCTACCACTGAAGACGACACGCCCGAGCCCGAAACTGAGGACGCGGAAGAAGAGGAAGCAGAGGTAGTAGCCCGGCTGCGCTTTGAGGAGGGCCAGCTACAAGTGATGCGTCTAGCCACAACGCTACCAGCCGTATTAACGGAGATTATGGATGGCGCTTTCGCTCAGGGGGTGGCGAACATAGAAGCTTTCCAGACGCCATTGCTACGCAGGCTCCAAGAGCGGCTGACGGCGGCACAGCCCGAGGAATCGCTCGAATTTACGTTGGCAGAACTGGCACTCCTGTTCCGCGGAGTGCAGGTGTGCGGCATGGTCATGCTGCTCCCCGATTTTGAGGAACTGCTCCTGTCGTCGATGGACGATTCTCTGCGAGTTGATGCGGAGGCCAGCTCTCATATCCGGCACATCATGGCTATCATCGTGACAGGTTTCGTAGAACTGATGCAGGAGGAGTACGGCCAGGAGCCAGAATTCGAGCAAGCGCAGCAGGAAATGAATGCCCTAGCCGACTTGTTGTAGCGCCGCGTCAGCTCCCACATTGCCCCGCCGCCCGCTCTTCTATTCCTGATGTACAGCAAAACCGAAGTATCCCAGCTCCGCCAAGCCTTCTGGACCACCTTTGGCCAATATATGGCCCCGGTGCCTTCTGCTGAGGGTTTACCAACCAACTGGATCAATTACAAAACCGGCCTCAAGCACGTGTATTTCCGCATGCACGCCGATGGCCGGCAAGCGTCCATTGGCATTGAACTGACCCAGCCCGACGCGGGGATGCGAGAGTTGTTTTTCGAGCAGTTTCAGGAGTTGCGTGGCGTGCTGCACGAAACCATCGGTGAAACCTGGCACTGGGATGCGCAAGCAATAGATGCCAACGGCCAGCCACTCAGCCGCATTTTCACTGAGCTGCAACCCGTCAACCTGTTCAACCGCGACGATTGGCCGCAGCTCATTTCCTTCTTCAAGCCCCGTATTATGGCGCTGGACGAGTTCTGGAGCACCGCACAGTATGCTTTCGACGCCCTGCGCTAGGACATCAGCCGTGCGGTCCAGGTGGCCTCTTGCCCGTTTCGGGACGCGGACGTAGCACTGTGACGAAGGTTGAGTTTGATTGTTTTAGTGTTCAGATTGAACTGATTTGCATTAATCACACCCTATATATTGCAACCCAATCTGGACAGAACCGTAGAAGCGCTCTATTGCTTTCTCCCATGGCCCAGCGCATTCTGCACGACGACTCCTCCATCACCATTGCTTACGATTACGCCAAAGAGTGGCTGCACGTTACGTGGCACGCTCACCAAGATGGGGAGACCGTGCGGGCGGGCGCAATGAAAATGCTCGATTACGTGCGCGAAGAGCGGTGTAGCAAGGTTCTCAACGACAACCGCGAAGTGGCTACCATGTGGCTAGACGCGGCCGAATGGGGCGGCCGAGAGTGGTTTCCGCTGATGCAGATAGCCGGCTGCCAATACTTTGCCTGGGTGTACTCGCCCCACATATACAGCCGCTTATCTACGGATATGACGCTGCAACATAATTTGGCCGGCCTCATCGTTCTCACTTTCGATGATATCGACACGGCCAGCGCCTGGCTGCAACACATGTAGAACAGCGGCGTTTTGACGCTGCTTTCTTCTGCAGATCGGTAACACCATTTTCAATGGGCGGGTCGCGGTGGTTCGACTATGCTTATGCTTCTGGCGCGGCGGACCGGCGGCGAGGAACTGCGCGTTTTGTTGGCATGGTAACAGGTGTTTCTGCCGAGTCTGGGGCAGCTACATCCGACTGGGGCGCTGAATTTACGCTTTTACTGCGCAGCTTGGTAAGCTTGTCAGCCAATTGCTCAGCCGTTTTGGTGATGACTTTGGCTACTTTGTCGGCGTGTTCGTCTCCGGTTTCTTGCAGGTGCGAATCGAGCAAACCGGCTAGCTCGTCGGAGAGAGCCTGCCGAGCGGCTTTAGGCGCTACTTGGGCAGCTTTTTTCTGTTGCTTGGCCCGAAGCTGCAAAATCTGCTCGGCCAGCCGCTCCACCGTCTTAGCCATGTTCTTCGTGAGTTTGGGCTCAGCGTCGGAAGTGGTGCGAAGATGAGGCGCCAGGGAAGCGGTAAGTTCTTCGATCAGCGTTTTCTTGGTGCTTTTCATGGGCTGGAGTAAATCAGAAAATACTTAGTTCCGGGGCCGACGCCGGGGCGTGGCACGTGGCTGGGTGGAATGCATACGCACCACCAACGCGGAGTCGGGGCGCTGCACGGAGAGTTCCACAGCCAAATAGCCAGGATAATCGAAAACCAGGATGTATGTTCCAGCGGGTGCCGGGAGCAGAAAACGGCCGTCGGCGTTGGTGGTTACAGCCGTAGTAGTGCCTTTGAGTAGCACGCTAACCCCGGCCAACGGGGCATCGGCAACAGTTACCACCTTGCCCGCATACGTTACCTCCGGGGTCTGGGCACACGTCCTTCTGGCGACAAACACAAGCGCCACGAGTAGAAAAAGGCTGTACAAATGGCGCAGGTGCAACATACCGGTCACAAAAGTACGCAGTACGCTAAGCCCAGCGGGTTACGAAATCATTACTTTCCCACTCAACATTAAAGCTCGGCAGCAGCTCAACTTTTTAATTACTGGTGCGCCTGCGACCAAAGCGTGTAAGCTAACGCAACTGCTGCAACTGCTACCATCAGCACGTAAATAACCCGGTTTTGGCGTGCTTCAATTTCGTCTTCTATCATGGTGGTGGGGCCGTAATGAAAAGTAGAGCTGAACCAAGCACTAGGCATAATGTTTTGCTACGGCCCGCCAATCATTAGATGAGTGAACGGTGTAAATAGAACGGTGCAAATATAAGAAGCCAGTAAGCCGGCCCTGGAAAGAGTCGGCTTACTGGCTTAGGGGAGGATGAATTAGATGTCCGGCGATAACTAGGTTTGGTCGCCGCTTTTACTGCCTTGACTAGCTCCCTGCCCACCGTCGCTGCGAGGACCGTCGCTGGAATGGGAAGTTTGAGCGCTGGGTGTGCGCAGCTGAGGCTCGCGGCTTTGGCCGGCGCCGGTGGTGCCACCTTGGTCTTTGTTGGGGCTAGTGGTATCAGGGTTGGTTTCGGCGTGGCGGCCGGGAGTGTTGCTGCCGTCGCCGCCGATGGTGGTAGCTACGCCGTCGGAGGAACCCGTGTCGGCTTGGCTATCGGGGGTGAAGTTGGGGTCGCCGTCGCGGGTACGGTCGTGGTGGCGTAGATTGGGATCGGGGCCGCCCTGGCGCATTTCATCGCCCTCTTGGCGGTACTGCTCTTTGTCGTGCTCGCGGCGCTCCTGGCGGCGGGACTCGGCGTTTTCGTGCTGCTCGTTGGTAGCCATAGCTGGTAGGGTTTGGTGGAAAGGAACGAGCAGAGTATACGAGCGGCTTTGCTAGCCCGTTCAGGAGCAACTTCCGTATCTTTTGCCATGCTACGTACCAACCTCATCACCATCGACCCCGAAGTCCACAGTGGCACGCCGGTGTTTACGGGCACCCGGGTACCTATCAGCCGGCTCTTTAGTTATCTGAAGGCTGGGCATCCCTTAGCTGAATTTCTGGAGGACTATCCGACCGTAAGCGCCGAGCAAGCCAAGCAGGTACTGGACGTGGCACTGGGCGCTTTGCTGCCGGAGCATTTACAGGTAGCCCCGGCTCAAATCGATTTCTCTTATACCGAACAGCCGCGTGAAACTGCTACTTGACGAAGATTTGCCCAAGAAGCTCCGCTACCGTTTAGCCCCAGAACACGAAGCTGTGTCGGTTCAGGACATGCGTTGGTAAAGCAAAAAGAATGGAGAGTTACTACGGCTTTGAGGCGTTGCTAACCGGCGACAAGCAAATGCAGCATCGGCAAATTTGGCGGAAGTACAGTATTCGGTAGTCGTGCTTGATGCGGCTGGCGACCAGTATAAAGACTACAACGCTTTGGTTGCGGAGGTGAAGCTATTGCTGACACAGCCAGAGCTTTCGGGTGGCGTGCATGTGGTAAGGATGGCGTAAGTTGAGGGTCACTTTTCACCTCACTCTTACTTCATCCATACGAAACCCTCTACAGACCATTACGCCCCTGGCAATGCACGCGATTACCTTTGTATTAGAGCGATGCTAGCTACTCTCACTCTGGTAAGCTCAGTTCACCAATGCAAAACGGCCACCCTGTAAGGAGTGGCCGTTTTGCATTGGTGAACTGAGCTTACTTAAACGCCTGAATCCCGGTGATATCCGCCCCAGTAATGAGCAGGTGGATGTCGTGGGTGCCTTCGTAGGTAATCACGGACTCCAGATTCATCATGTGGCGCATGATGGGGTACTCGCCAGTGATACCCATGCCGCCGTGGATCTGGCGGGCTTCGCGGGCCACGTGCAGGGCCATTTCCACGGAGTTGCGCTTGGCCATCGAAATCTGGGCGCTGGTGGCTTTGCCTTCATTTTTGAGCGTGCCGAGGCGCCACACCATCAACTGAGCCTTGGTGATTTCGGTAAGCATTTCGGCCAGCTTCTTCTGCTGCAGCTGGAAAGCGGCAATCGGCTTGCCGAACTGCTCCCGCTCCAGCGAGTATTTCAGCGCCGACTCGTAGCAGTCGATGGCCACACCGATGGCACCCCAGGCAATGCCGTAGCGGGCCGAGTCGAGGCAGCCGAGGGGGCCGCGCAGGCCTTCCACGTTGGGCAGCAGGTTTTCCTTGGGCACTTTCACGTTGTCGAACACCAGCTCGCCGGTGGTGCTGGCGCGCAGGCTCCACTTGTTGTGGATTTCAGGCGTGGTAAAGCCTTCCATGCCACGCTCCACAATCACGCCTTTGATGCGCCCGTTATCGTCCTTGGCCCACACGACGGCCACCTGGCACTCGGGGGAGTTGGAAATCCACAGCTTGGCGCCGTTGAGCAGGTAGTAGTCGCCTTTGTCTTCGATGCGGGTCACCATGCCGCCGGGGTTGGAGCCGTGGTCGGGTTCGGTGAGGCCAAAGCAGCCGAGCCATTCGCCGGAAGCCAGCTTGGGCAGGAATTTCTTGCGCTGCTCTTCGGAGCCGTAGGCGTAGATGGGATACATCACCAGCGAGCCTTGCACCGAGGCCGTGGAGCGCATGCCGGAGTCGCCGCGCTCAATCTCCTGCATGATGAGGCCGTAGCTGATGTAGTCGAGGCCGCCGCCGCCGTACTCCGTAGGAATGGTAGGCCCGAAAGCGCCTACTTCCCCAAACTTGCGTACGATTTCCGACGGAAAGTGCGCATCCTGGGCCCACTTCTCAATATTGGGGCTGATTTCCTTCTTTACGAAGTCGCGGATGCTTTGGCGGATGAGCTTGTGCTCTTCCGTAAGCAGGCCGTCGAGGTCGAAATAATCGGTGAAGCCAGCGGCGTTGGTGGAGCCGCGGTGGGTGGAGGCTTTGGCCTTGGGCGAGAGAACGTCAGCTTGCGAAGACATAGGAAGTTTTTGGGTGGGAATCAGCCTCAAAGATAGCAGTTTCAGGATGCAGAACAGGTCAGTCTCCGCAATGGTTCGGGCTGGGGGCCGGGCATTTTGCGTGGCCGCAGCAGCGGCACCTGCAAGCTAACAGGAGCTTTCAGCTGCTACTTTGGCAGGCGCTGGTATGCCAAATGCGGGCGAGCTACGTACAGCCAGCTACTTCCCTATTCCTTATAGCCACCTTTGTCCTACCTATGAGCCACGAAAAGAAACTCAACGAACTGGAAGCCACCGCTATTTGCGGTAACGATATTTCGTCGTCTTGTCTGTACGTATCGGCGCTGGCTATTGCGTATGCCGGCCAGTACGCTTGGTTGGCGCTGCTGCTGGTAGGTGCGGTTCTGTTTCTGTTCCGCAAAATTTATGGCGAAGTGGTGGGCGCTTTGCCGCTGAATGGCGGGGCCTACAACGTGCTGCTCAACACCACCAGCAAGCGCAACGCCGCGCTGGCCGCTTGCCTCACCATTCTGTCGTACATGGCCACGGCAGTTATTTCGGCCAGCGAGGCCATGCACTACCTACACACGCTCTGGCACGGCTTGCCCATTATTGGGGCCACGCTGGGGCTACTGGGACTGTTTTTGGCGCTTACCATCCTGGGCATCTCGGAATCGGCGAAGGTGGCGGTGGGCATTTTCCTGGTGCATCTGATTTCGCTTACGCTGTTGGTGGGAGCCACCGTGTGGTACCTCGTCACGCACGGCACCGACGCGCTATCGTTGAATTTCGCGCAGCCGGTACGAGGTGGCAGCATAATAGCCGCGCTGTTTTTCGGCTTCAGCGCGGCCATGCTGGGCATTTCGGGGTTTGAAAGCTCGGCCAACTTTGTGGAGGAGCAAGCGCCCGGCGTATTTGGTAAAACGCTGCGCAATATGTGGGTGGTAGTAAGTTTTTTCAACCCAGTTATTGCGTTTCTAGCCGTGGCGGCGCTGCCGCTCGGTGAGGTGGGCAAACACACCGAAACGCTCCTCTCCCACCTCGGCACCACCACCGGCGGCCGGTGGCTCGGCATCCTTATCTCAGTGGACGCCGTGGCAGTACTCAGCGGTGCCGTGCTGACGTCTTTCGTGGGGGTAAGTGGCCTGATGAAGCGCATGACCCTGGACCGGATTCTGCCGCAGCTATTCCTGAAGGAAAACGCGCGCAAAAGCAACTACATCATCCTCATCACCTTCTTCCTGCTTTGCGTGTCGGTATTGATGATTACGAACGGGGAGCTGGGGCCCCTGTCGGGGGTGTATACCATTTCGTTTTTGTCGGTGATGGCGTTTTTCGCGCTGGGCAACTTCCTGCTTAAGAGCAAGCGGCCCAACCTGCCCCGGCCCGTGTACGCGGGGCTGCTCACCGTGGCGGTGGCGCTGCTCAGTATTGTGGTGGCCCTGTATGGCAATATCCGGCTGCACCCCGACTACCTCATCGTGTTCTTGCAATACTTCCTGCCCGCCATGCTGCTGATCTACGTGATGCTGAACCGTACTTCCATTCTGAACCTGGGCTTGGCGGCCGTCAATTCTATGGCGGAACACTCACCCCGCTTTTCGCGGCTCGCTCGCCTATTCGTGCGGCGCAAGCTGCGGGATTTGCATAAGCAGGAATTCGTCTTTTTCACGAAAGGCGACAACGTCTCCAACCTCAACAAGGTGATGGCCTACGTGGTGGAAAACGAGTTCACGAACCGTCTCAAAATCGTGACCCTACTCAAGGCCGGCGAGCAGTATCCGCAGGAGCTGCTGACGGATATTCACGTGCTGGACCGCGCTTACGAGCAAATTGAGGTGGATTTTGTGTCGCTGGAGGGCCAGTTCGGCCCCGAGCTTATCGACCGGCTTTCGACGGAGTGGAACATCCCGAAGAACTTCATGTTCATCGGCTCCCCCGGCGACCGTTTCCCCTACCAGGTTTCCGAGCTAGGCGGCGTGCGGCTTATAGTTTGAGAATTGTCTTTTAGTCTTCGATAGCCAAACTGTCATTGCGAGTGAAGCGAAGCAATCCTTCCTCTCTGTGCAGAGACCTTCACTTGTAAGACAAGCCCTGGGCATTGGTGTGGTAACCTAACGTCAAAGGCTTGTCTGTTCAGTAAGCTTACTCGCTGTGAGAGGAAGGATTGCGTCGTCGTGCCTCCTCGCAATGACAGGTAGTACGACAGCTCGCTAGAATTTCACTCCTATCGAAGCCAGGAAGTTGCGGGTGGCCTGGGGGAAGTAGAAGTTGAAGCTTTGGCGCTCACCGGCGCCGTTGAGGTAGCCGTAGGTATAGCCGTTGGCCACGTATTCGCGGTCGAGCACATTGTTTACTAGTAGGCCGAATTCCAGCTCTTTCACGAAAGCGGGCCGAATTGCGTAGCGCAGGCGAAAATCCAGCACTTGATAGGGCTTGATTTGGCGGGCGGCGCTGGCGGAATTATCCAAGTACTGGCGGCCGACGGTTTTGTAGAGCAGCGCCACGCGCAGGCCCCGCAGCGGCTGCCCTTCCAGCGTGTGCGCCGATACCACAGTGGGCGAGTAGGAAATGGTGGAAGTACGGCCTTCCGAGGCTACCACAGGCTCGAAATTGCTGTCGTACACCACGTCGCGGTAATTGAGGATGCGGTTGCGGCTCAGCGTGAGCGTGCTGCTGAGTCTGATATGGTCATTGGCGGAGGCGAAGCCTGTCAGCTCGATGCCGGTGCGGTAGCTGCGGGCCACGTTGGTGCGCAGCGGCGTGCCCACGTCGTTGAGCTGGCCGGTAGCTACGAGCTGGTTGCGGTAGCTCATGTAGAAATAATTTGCCTCGAAACGCAGTACCGTATTAGGGCCAAGCAGGCTGGCCTCGGGACGGGAGAAGCGGTAACCGCCTTCGAAGTCGTTCAGACGCTCGGCTTTGGCGGTCTGGTTGCCAGCGGGGCGGTCGGTGAAATCGGAGCGGACGGGCTCGCGCTGGCCCACGGCGAAGCTGGCGTAGATTTGCTGGCCTTCGGCGAGGGTTAGCGTGGCGCCGGCTTTGGGGTTGAAGAAAGTGTAGCGGGCGCGGGTGGTCACGTCGTTCTGGTCGTCTTCTACGCCGTCGATGTTGTAGGTGATGTGGCGCACTTGAGCGTCGGCGTACACGCCCAGGCGAGGCAGCACCTGCCAGGTGGCGCGGGCGTAGGCGTTGTAATCGGTTTTGGCGGCGTCGTTGAAGTAGTAGCGGTGGCGGATGCTACCGTTGGAAGCATATTGCGCCCAGATTACTTCGCCGTAGTGGTCGTTGAGGAAACGGTTCCAGGCGCCGCCCACGGTGGCTTGCAGCCTATCGTTGGCGCGGGGCTGGTAGTTGAGCGCGAAAGTGCCGCCGAAGAAATAGTTGTCGAGCCACTGGCGGTCCACGAGGTTGGTGCGCATTAGCGTGTCGCCACCGATAATCACGTTTGCCAGGCCGTAGTCGGCAAATTCACGGCCGGCCCGGTAGCTTTCGTAGTAGCCGAAGCCGCGCGTGAGGTGCAAGGCCGCGCCGAGGTTCCAGTCTTCGCCTACACCCTGCGAGAGGTGCAGCTGATAGTGGTTTTGCTGATAATTATCGGTCTGGTTGTCGTAGGTGTAGTAGCTGTAGCGGCGGCCTTCCTGCCAGAGGCGGGCGGTATCGGCGGCCGAAAACTCGCCGTTGTCGAGGAAGGGTTGCAGGGCAGCGCGGTTGCCGGTGAGGGCCGGCTCGGGCACGCCGTTCCACGCCTGGTAGGTTTTTTCGCGGCCCGAGAAGGTGATGAACTTGAGCAGTGTGTTCTTGCCCTGGTAGCCCGCCGCGAAATAATACGACTTCAAATCCGACGAAGCCCGCTTCATATACCCCTCGCTCACAATCCGCGACAGTCGCCCATCGACCATAAAATGCCCGTTCAGCAGCCCGGTACCAAAGGAGGCGTTGTTCTTCCAGGTGTTGAATGAGCCGTAGGTGTTCTGGCTTTCGCCGTAGGCTTCGCGGCGCACATCGAGCGTAGAGATGTTGATGCTGGCCCCGAAAGCTGCGCCGCCGTTTTGGCTCGTGCCCACCCCGCGCTGCACTTGCAGGCTATTGACAGACGACGCCAGATCGGGCAGGTTCACCAGGAACGAGCCGTGCGACTCGGCATCGTTGAGCGGCACACCGTTGATGGTCATGTTGATGCCTGTATTGCTCGTGCCCCGGATGCGGATGTCGGTGTAGCCCACGCCGGCCCCGGCATCGGAGTTCACCACCACGGAGGGCGTCTGGTCGAGCAGGTAGGGCAGGTCCTGGCCGAAGTTACGCTTGGCTAAATCTTCGCGGCCGAGATTGGTGTAGGCGGTGGCCGTGCGGTCGTTGGCGCGGGAAGCCGTTACGAGGGCCTCGCCGGTAAGCACGCCGCCCGGCCGCAAGCTGCCAGCGAGTTGCTGCGGCGTGGTTTGGCCTTGCAGCGGCCGTACGAGCGGCTCGTAGCCCACAAACGTGATGCGCAGCTCGTGCGCCCCGGCGGGCACGGTAGCAATGGAAAACGTGCCGGCGGCATCGGTGGCGGCGCTGGGGGCGCCATCGAGCAGTATTGTGGCGCCGGGCAGCGCTGTTCCCGTATTGGCATCGGTGATAGTGCCGGACACGGGACCTTGCGCCCATGCCGCTAGAGGCAGCGCCAGCAGCGCCACCCCGGAAACCAGGAAATTTTTCAAGAATTGAAAAAAGAAAAAGTGGAACGGACCGGATGCCAGGGGTCGGCATCGTCGGTTTGTCGCTCGCGGATCGTCTGTTCCCTTCGCCGGCATTACCCGGATCAGGTTCAATGGGTATGATCTCAGCCCCGCGCCACTCCCGGCTTGGGGCACCCCTAAACTTCTAGGCGCAAATGTACGCGGCAGTTTCTGGATGCAGCGCGAAATTTCATCTTGCAGGCCGGTAGGCGTTGCTCCATAGCCTAAGCGCTCAGGAATGCAACTCTAGGCTATGAAGCGGGACAGGAAACAAAATTTCGCGGCAGCGCAGAAATTACGCTTGGGCTTTTGGTTGATTATCAGTTACCTTAGAAAGGTGTTCTGCGCGTGTTATCCTCACTTTTACCAAAACAACGAGGGTGCTGGCTTCGTTACGTATCTAGTTGCCGTCGCACCGCTCGTCCGTTTGCCTTTTCAGTTTCCCCGGCCATGACTCCCCTCGTCTACCTGCTCCTGCTTCTAGCCATTGCCGTGTATTACGTAGTGATTCCACGTCGCCGTTTCCCCAACCCGCCGCACCCCGACAACGATGACGAAGGCGGCGAACCGCTCGATGACGGCCTGCCCGACCTGGACCTGCCGCCCGGTATCTCGCGCCCCATCAACGACTGGGAACCCGACTACAACCGGCGGCCCCGTACACCCGCACGGCCTTCTGAGCCCATTTTGGGGTGAAAGAAAAACGCAGAAGTTGCATCTAGTAACTTCTGCGTTGAAGGGACAGAGTCAAGCCCCAGCGGGGCGGCATGTCGGTAGTCGTTATGCCTCAGTCATTTCAAAGCCCCCTCGGGGCGACACAGACCTTGCGGAGTGTCGCCCCGAGGGGGCTTTAAGCAGTTGTGCGGGCGGTGTTTCTACCGACATGCCGCCCCGCTGGGGCTCAGCTAACTACTGACAGGCATTGCTTGAAATATATAGCTGTCTACAGCTCGCAAGCCATACGGATGTATGGGATAGGGCCTTTGAAGAATTTGGGGCCTTCCGGTTGCAAGCCAAACCGGGCGTAGAAAGTGGCGCTGTCTTGGCGGGCGTCGCACCAGAGGTGGCGGGCGCCCCGGCGCTGGGCTTCGGCTATGACGTACCGCAGCAGCGCGCTACCAATGCCTTGGCGTTGATGGGCCGCGTCGGTGGCGAACTTGCGGAAACGGGCTTCTTCCCCGGCTACGAACAGCGAAATGACAGCCACCAATTGCTCGTGCAGAAAAGCGCCGAAATGCTGGCCCTCCTCATCGTTTCCCACTTTCACGAACTCCAGTGGCTTGTCGGGCCAGAGCACTTGGTGGCGCAGTGGGTAGGTTTCGGCAGGCGTGATAGCGCGGATTTCCACGGCGGCGGGCATGGCTATTCGGCGGTGATGCTGTAGGAGGCCACGAATTCCTGCCCCGGCTCCAACGCCAGAATGCCTTCTTTGTCGGCCAGCTGGCCGGTGTCGCCGACGGAGCTGGCGATGCCGTGCCAGGGCTCGATGCACACGAAAGGAGCCCCGAGGCCCTTGGTCCAGAGGCCAAGGTAGGGGAAACCGTCGAAGCGCATGCGCACCGAGCGGCCGGAGCGGCGGCTGCGGAGGGTGAGATGGGTGAAATCGAAATGCTTTAGCACCAGCGCGTCGCGCTCAAACAGGGCGTAGCTGAGCGGCAGGGTGGCTTGTTGCTCCAGCACCGGCCTGGTTTCGCCCGTGAGCAAGCCGCCTTCCAGCAAGTGCTGCGCGAAGCTTACGGGGTGGTCGAAGACAAATTCATAGTCTTCAAATGTCTCATCCGGCCCCAGCGGGCAGCGAAAAGCCGGGTGCGCGCCGATGCTGAACAGCAATTCTCCCGTGCCCACGTTGCGCACTTCCCAGCCAATGGTGAGCGTGGGCCCCGCTAGCCGGTACGATATCACCAGACTGAACTCGAAAGGAAACAGGGCGCGGGTGGCATCATTGGCGCGCAGCTCAAACCATAATTCAGCCGCCGTTTCCCGCACGAGCGTAAATTCCTGGTCACGGGCAAAACCGTGCTGCGAGAGTTGGTAGGCCTGGCCTTGGTGCTGGTAGGTATCCTGCGGCAGCCGCCCGACGATGGGAAACAGCACCGGCGCGTGGCGGCCCCACACGGCGGGGTCGGCTTCCCAGATATATTCCAGGTTGTCGAGGTCTTTGCGGATGAAGCTGCTCAACTCAGCGCCGTGGCTTTGCACCTGCACGCGGCACAGCTCGTTTTCGAGGGTATGGGTGGTCATGAGAGAAGTGTGTAGCCCAGGCGTACGCCCGTGCCAAAATGAAACGCCTAGAACGCAGAACCCATACGCAAATCTGGCAGCAGTGGGCGTAGCATGTTGCGGTAGGGCTATTGAGCAGCAGAACCGCCCATCGTCGCGCTGGTTTTTGGCGCCGCGGAGAGTTTAGGCCATAGTTGCCAGCAGCTTGTCGACATGGTAGCAAGCCTGTTCGAAACGCTGAGCGGGCGGACCACTGATTTCAGCGGAATGGGCCTTTTGCTCTTGCAAGTTGCGGCGGTACAGCTGGTAGAAATATTCCCGCAAATCTGGGTGCTCCCGCAGCGGGTCGGGCTCCCAGGGCAAATCCACGTTTAGCAGCAGAACCAGGTCGTAGTGTTGCTGGGCCATGCGTTGCAGAATCCAGTCGGGGCAGTGGCCAAAGGCGTGCTCGGCCCAGATTTTTATTACCAGCAGATCGGTATCACAAAAGAAAACCAGTTGACCCTGCTGGACGGCGGCGTCTTTGGCTTCTTGCTCAGCGCGCAACTGTCCGTGGGCTATGGCTTCTAGGTCGGCGAGAGTGTACTGTGGACCTTTTTCTTCGAGGTATTCACGAGCATATTCGGCAGCCCAGCTGGTCCGGTAATAAGCGGCGAGCTGACGGCTCAGACTAGTTTTCCCCGTCGATTCAGGACCCGTAATAGCAACGCGCAGCATTTCTTTGAATGAAGAATGAAGAATGAAGAATGAAGAATGAAGAATGAAGAATGAAGAATGGCTACGCCGTCTACCCTACGCCGGGTTGTCTCAATTTCTCATTGATTTCCCACTGCCCTAATTCCTCATTCTTCATTCTCAATTCTTCATTTCTAAACGATTTTCGCCATTCGAGGTAGCCGTAGAAAGCCAGGCCGAGGTAGAGAGCGTAGAGGCCGCTGGTAGGATAAAGCTGTTTGTACCAGAGAATAGGCACGTAAAGAATATCGACCAGAATCCAGAGCCACCAGTTTTCCAGGCGTTTGCGCATGAGTAGGTATTGCGCGGCCAGGCTCACGGCCGTCGTGAAACTATCCCAGTGCGGCAGCGCGGCATCGGTGTGGTGTTGCAGATAGTAGCCGAAGCCCGTAGTGAACAGCAACACAAACGCGGCGCACACCCCCCATTCCCACCGCCGCGTGCGCGACACCGGCAACTCAGTTTTGCTGCGGCCGCCGTAGAGCCACTCGTACCAACCGTACACGCTCAGTGCGATGAACATGACCTGCAAAGAGGAGTCGGAGTAGAGCTGGGCCCGGTAGTAGACCACGATGTAGAGCGCGCAGCTGACAATGGCCACCGGGAAATTCCAGAGCGACTCGCGGGCCGCTAGCCACACGCAGGCAAAACCTGTGAGCACCGCCACCCATTCCAATGGCGTGTTGCCGACGGCGGCGGTCCAGAACTCGTACAATGAATGCAGCAAAGTGGAAGGCTAAAAAGGCGAAATGCCCACCATCGGCGCCGGGCCGCACGATAGGCGGCCAAAGCTAACCAGCGTTGCGGTATTTTTGCGGCGCGGCCTTTTCCTGCTGCTCCTCCTGCCTATGCTGCCCGAACTCACGCCCGAAGAACTGCACGCCCGCCTCGCCAGCGGCGAACCTCTGCAACTCGTGGACGTGCGGCAGCCCGAGGAATACGATTACTGCCGCATCGAGGGCAGCGAACTAATTCCGTTGGGCGAGTTGGCCCGCCGCGCCGATGAAATTGCCGACGACCGGCCCGTGGTGCTTATCTGCCACCACGGCGTGCGCTCCATGCAGGCACTCGCCTATTTGCAGCACCGCCACGAGCACACCAATCTGCTGAACCTGCGCGGCGGCATTCACGCCTGGAGCCTACAAGTAGACCCCACGATACCAGTGTATTAAGTTGATAGTGCAGAGTGCTTGGTGCTTAGTTTGACTAGCCTACTCTGCGTCGTCTGCGCCTACTTCCGCGTCGTCTGCGGGCTAAAAAACCAGACGCTCAATTCAGGTGGCGCTCTGATAAAAAGCCAACCACCAGGCACCTGAAAACGAAACCTCTATAATCTATGACCTATCCAGATCTTCCCATCGTAGCAGCTCTGCCCGACTTGCTCACGGCGCTGGCCGCTCACGAGCGGGTGGTGTTGCAGGCTCCGCCCGGTGCCGGCAAAACCACGGTAGTACCGCTGGCGCTGCTGGATGCCGCCTGGCGCGCCGATGGCAAGATTCTGATGCTGGAACCCCGGCAACTGGCCGCCCGTGCCGCCGCTACCCGCCTGGCCAAGCTACTCGGCGAGCCAGTAGGTGAAACCGTGGGCTACCGCGTGCGGCTGGAAAGTAAAGTTTCGGCCCGTACCCGCATTGAAGTCATTACGGAAGGCATTCTGACCCGTCTTATCCAGGATGATCCAGCTCTGGAAGGCGTGGCAGCCGTCATCTTCGACGAGTTTCATGAGCGCAGCCTGCGTGCCGACCTTGGTCTGGCTCTTGCGCTCGACGCTCAAGCTGTATTGCGGCCCGAGCTGCGGATTCTGGTGATGAGCGCCACGCTAGAGGCAGCGCGCATGGGTACCTGGCTACAAGCCCCGGTGGTAAGCAGCGCCGGCTTTCTATTTCCTGTTGAAACCCACTACCTGAGTCCGCGCCAAGCAGCGGCCGGAGGCACCCGCCCCGCCGAACGACTGGCAACACTAGTGCCCAGCGCCGTACGCGAAGCCCTCCGCCAACATCCCGACGGCGACCTGCTTGTATTCCTACCCGGCCTCGCCGATCTGCGCCGCGTGGCTGACAAACTAGAACCAGTCATATCCGACCAAATTCGCCTGCACCTGCTGCACGGTGAGTTGCCCTTCGAACAGCAGGATGCCGCCCTACGCCCCGCTCCAGCTGGCATTCGCAAAATCGTACTCAGCACTGCCATTGCCGAAACCAGCCTCACTATCGAAGGCGTGAGGGTGGTGATTGACGGCGGCTACGCGCGGGTGCCCTGTTTTCAGGCCCGCACCGGCTTCAGCACCCTCGAAACCGTGCTCGTCAGCCAAGCCGCCGCCGACCAGCGCCGGGGCCGCGCCGGCCGCCTTGGCCCCGGCATTTGCTACCGCCTTTGGACCACTGCCGAGCACGAGACGCTACCCGCCTACCTGCCCCCCGAAATCCTCACCGCCGACCTCAGCGGCCTGGCCTTGGAGCTAGCCCTCTGGGGCGCCGCACCGCAAAGCCTCCGCTGGCTCGACGCCCCGCCCGCTCCCGCCCTTTCCCTCGCCCACGATCTACTGCGCCGCCTGGGAGCAGTGGTAGCTGAAGTGACAAGTGAAGAGGTGATTGGTGACAAGTGGAAAGATGAAAGCAACCTCTCTTCACCTGTCACCTCCTTACCTGCTACCTCCTTACCTCCTCACCTGTCCCCTAATCACCTCCAAAAGCCCCCAAAGCCTACGGCGCATGGCCGGGCGCTGGCGCGGCTGGGGCTGGTGCCACGGCTGGGGCACTTGGTGGTGCGCGGGCATGAGCTAGGGCATGGTCCGGCCGCCGCCGCGCTTGCGGCGCTGCTCTCGGAGCGGGATGTGCTGCGCGCCGCCGACGCCCACCCGACTCCGCCCGACCTACGCCTGCGCTTTGAGGCCATAGCCTCCGGCCGGCCGCCTTTGCCGGGCCTGTTGGTGCAACACAATACCCTACACCGGGTACGGGACGCGGCTCGTAATCTTCGTCAGCGGGCCGGAATCAGGGAAACCACCACTGCCGACGCGGCCGACGCGGCCGGTTTGCTTACGGCCCTGGCCTACCCCGACCGGGTGGCCCAGCGCGAAACCGCCGACCGGGTGCGCCTCGCCACTGGCCAGCGCGTAGCCTTGCCCGCTGAGCATTTCGGCCGCGACGACCAGTTTTTGGCCGTTGCTTACCTCGATGGTCCCCCACAGCAGCTACGGGCCGCATTGGTCGCGCCCGTTAGTCGGCAGGAATTGGAAGAGCTGTTTCAGGAACAGATAGAAGCCACCGATGAGGTGCGTTGGGATGCTGCCACTGGCCGCGTACAAGCTCGGCGTCGGCGCCGGTTGGGGGCGCTGGTTCTTTCCGATGCTCCCTTGCCCCACCCCGATCCGGCGCTGGTGGGCGCGGCGCTACTCGAAGCCTTACGCACCGAGGGTATAGCGCGCCTGCCCTGGTCTGAGGCGGCCACCGCGCTGCGCCAGCGGCTGGCATTTTTACATCAGCACTTCCCGGAAAACTGGCCCGACGTATCAGATGAGGCGCTGCTGGCGGAGCTGGATGAATGGCTGGAGCCGCACTTGGTGGGCTTGAAAAGCCTCCAAGAAGTGAGCCGGCTCGATTGGTCTGAACTGTTGCTCCAGCGCCTGCCCGGCAGTTGGGCTCAACGCCAAGAGTTGGACCGACTCGCGCCCTCGCACCTGACCGTACCTAGCGGCTCCCACGTTGCGCTAAATTACTCCGAACCGGCCGCGCCCGTGCTGGCCGTAAAGCTCCAGGAAGTGTTTGGCTTACTCGATACGCCCCGTATTGCCGCCGGCCGGGTGCCGCTCACGCTGCACTTGCTCTCCCCTGGCGGGCGCCCAGCCCAGGTCACACGCGACTTGCGGAGCTTCTGGCAAAACGGCTACTTCGAGGTGCGCAAGGACCTGCGCGGCCGCTATCCCAAGCATCCTTGGCCCGACGACCCACTTACGGCCGTGCCTACCAAGCTCACCAAAAAACGGTTTGAAGCCAGGCAGTAACTGTCAGGCATGCCATTCTATTCACTCGAACGGATACCACCCGGCCATTTTTCGATCTTAATACTTACACTTGGCACTAAGCGCAGCCTACCTATAGCCTAGGAATCATCTAGCCCGCAGTTTGCTCTACGCGCGTATTTCTGAATAAGCTCATCTACTGCATAGGACCTCTGAAAATATAGTTGGTAACATTAGCGTAACACTGATAATATTTCGGTAATATGCTTAATGGACTCACTTCTACCTCAATTTTCCTGGAAGAACGTGCTGGCCCTGCTGGTGCTGAGCCTAGGAATGGGCGAAGCAGTGCAGGCCCAAAGCACCAACCCTTCCCAAACGGGCGCTTCCGGCAGCAACATTTGGCTGACCTTTCTAAGCGACGCTCGCCTCAGCACTCACTGGGGGCTGCACACCGATGTACAGACGCGCCGCGCCAAAGACTCCCGCTCTTCACCACAACAATTGGTGCGGCTGGGCGTCAACTATCGGGTGGCAAACGCCTTGCAGCTCACAGCCGGGTACACCTACGTCTCCTCGTATTTGTACGGCGATTACGCCACGGCTAGCCCCCTTCCCGAGCACCGCGTCTACCAGCAACTCCTGCTGCGCGAAGACAGTGGCAAAGTCCACACGCAGCACCGCTACCGCCTCGAGCAACGCTGGGTTCGTCGGCCCGGTGAGACGGTTACGTATTTGAACCGTATGCGCTACCAGTTGCGGCTGGCCGTGCCGTTGGGTAGCCACGGCCAGATGGTGCCGCGCACACCCTACTTGGTAGGTGCCGATGAAGTGTTTATCGGTTTCGGCGCCAACTCTGGCCGCAACTTCTTCGATCAAAACCGCCTCTATCTGGCCCTAGGTTACCAGTTTTCGCAGACCACTGCTGTAGAGGTAGGTTATCAGCACCAAATGGTACAGCCCCTTGACGCTATCGGCTACCAATACAACCACACGTTACAGCTGGCCCTTAGCTTCCACCCGGACCTGCGGCGGGGCTTAGCTCTGGCTTCCGCGCAGTAAGCGAGTGGGGTTTTCTTGCAGTTTGGGCTCTACCTCCGGACTTCTTTTTGTGCTCTTAGCCGGAAATTTGATCATCTAGCTGGTCTTTGGCAGTTTGATGCAGCGTGGGCGTGTAGTGGCGATGCAGCCAGCGACTAAGCCCACCCAAGCCCGGAAACAGCACTCGCTCCGTAATGCCCGCCTGGTCGAGTTTGTCGCGCACTTCCCACTTCAATTTCGCTGGAATTACGATGCGGAAGTATAATTCCGGGTGCTGCTCCAGCCACTCGTGCAGCGTGTCCTGCGCCGTGTTGATGAGGGAAAATAGTGCGTACTGATGCACGATACGCGCATCGAGAGAAGGCGGCTCTAGAAACAATAGAAACGGATTTTGCTGGAGCGTCTCTAACTCGCGCAAATTCGCGCAGAGAGGTTCCAGCAACTCCGGGGTGAATACGTTGGAACCTTCGTTGCGTAGCGCCTCACGCAGGCTGGGTGGCAGAGACTCGGCCGCCTTCACGTAGTTGATGGCCCAAATAACGCCCGCCTGGTCATAGGCTTCGAGGTCGTCGGTGGCAAAGTGCAGGGCTACGTAGGGCGAGTACGTCCAGTCGAGCATGCGTGTGGGCAGGCCGTGGTGCTGGGCTAGGGCCAGCCAGTTCCAAACCGACGTGCCAGGCTGCGTGAAGTCGCGGGCGTACTTGCGAAAGTTGCGTAGCAGATGGTTTTCCAGCTGATGGTACTCGCCCCCGAGGCGTTGCAGACTGGTAGTAAGAGACCAATTGTGCGAGCGAAGCCCACGATACACGAACGGGGAGCGGAACCGGCCGATTCGGCCGTCCCAGGTGTCCTGAAACAGCGCTTGCTGCAAATCGGCCCAGGAAGTTACTTCCACATCGTTGGAAAAAAGCGGCACGGGAGGTGGTTGTTAGGCGAGGGTGGAGAGGTCAGCAAGATACGGTGAGGCAATGGGGAATGGCTAGCCAGTGAGGGCAGAACTTTGCTTGGTTCAAGCAAACCTTCTAATGCGCGGCGGAGCTTTAAAGACGTAAACAACTGGCTTAGCCGCTGTTGCTCACCCAATAATGAAAGCTCGGAACTGGGAGGTGAGAAATTAGGCTGTGTGCTGGTTAGCTGAGCCTTATTTTATGGGTGGGTGCTTAGGGACCATTACATTAAAAAGCGAAAGGCCAGCAACCCGTAAGTCGCTGGCCTTGATTTGTAGAGGTCGTTTTCTTACTTATCTAGTCCAGGGTAAAAGCCGCTGGAGTTGACGCATTACTCGGGGAAGTCGGCTGCGTTGCCTATCTCGGCTACACCTTCCAGTTCCTTCAGCAGTTCCGTAAACTTGTCACGGGCTCCTTTCACCGCGGCTTTGCCGAGGGGCAAGTGTAGCGGCGGATTCTCCTGGCGCACTACATCATACATGGCTTGCGCCGCCCGCACCGGGTCGCCGGGCTGGCGGCCGCTGTAGCCCTGAATGCCGTTGAGGTTCTGGCCTACGGTGGCTTTGTAGTCCTCGATCTGGGTCTGGGCCACGGCCAAGGAGCGGCCCGCCCAGTCGGTGCGGAAGCCGCTGGGCTCGATGTTGGTTACTTTAATGCCAAGCGGACCGACTTGCTGCGCCAGGCTCTCGCCAATAGCCTCTAGCGCAAACTTGCTGGCGTTGTAGATGCCCACGCCGGGAAAGGTTTTGAGCCCGCCAATGCTGGTGATGTTGAGAATGTGGCCACTGCGCCGCTCGCGCAAATGAGGCAGCACGGCCCGCAGCACATGCAGCGGCCCAAACACATTCACGTCGAACTGACGCTGCACCTCAACAGCATCAACTTCTTCGATGCTGCCCAAGGAGCCGTAGCCAGCGTTGTTCACCACCACATCCAAGTGGCCAAAGTGCTGAATAGCGTCGGCAATACCTTGCTTCACCTGCGCCTCATCGGTTACTTCTACCACGAAGCCGCGGCCGTTGGCACCAGCTCTCTTTGTGAATTCTTCTGCCTGCTCAGGTTTGCGGAAAGTAGCAGCTACTTTGTCGCCTTTTTCGAGCAGTAAGTCGGCCAGCGCCGCGCCGAAGCCCGTGCTCACGCCGGTAATAAACCAGTTTTTGGAAGTGGTTGCCATGAGTGATTGTTAGATGATTTTTTCGCTAGCCAAATCGAGCAGCGGCAGCTTGTTCCAACTATAAAGGCCCCTTGGAGGTTTTAACGAACCTTAATTGCCAACTAACCCAGCTCTCTTGATTGGCCTCCTTCGCGTTGCGGTTTACCAGTCACCTCCACTATTTAACAACGCACTCATAACACAGAACCCAACTTTCCGCCGTAGCTTTGTCCGGCAATAAGAATCACCTAACCTTCTTGTTGCCATGGCCGACTACGCTGCCAAAATTGCCTTTGAGGCGCTCACCTACGACGACGTCCTGCTGCTGCCCGGCTATTCCGAGGTACTGCCCCGCGACACCGACCCCAGCGCCCAGCTCACCCGCAACATCCGGCTCAAGCTCCCTTTCGTTTCGGCGGCTATGGATACCGTGACTGAAGCCGAAATGGCCATTGCCATGTCTCAGGAGGGCGGTATCGGCATCATCCACAAGAACATGAGCATCCGGGCGCAGGCCGAGCTGGTGCGCCGCGTGAAACGCTCCGAGAGCGGCATGATTCTCGACCCGTTTACGCTCGAAGAAACCGCCACCCTGGCCGATGCCAAGAAGCTGATGCGCACCAACAACATCGGCGGTATTCCCATCGTGGACGAGCAGCGCCGCCTCAAGGGCATCCTCACCAACCGCGACCTGCGCTTCGAGAAGGACATGACTCGCCCCGTATCGGCCGTTATGACGCCCTCGCCCCTCGTTACGGCCCAGGCGGGCACCGAGCTAGCCGCCGCCGAAGACATTCTGCAGGATTCGAAAGTGGAGAAACTGCCAGTCGTGGATGCGGAGGGGCGCCTTGTGGGCCTCATCACCTATAAAGACATTCGCAAACGCCGCCGCGCCCCCAATGCGTGCAAAGACGAATTCGGCCGCCTCCGCGTAGGTGCTGCCGTGGGCGTAACGCCCGACTTGCTGGATCGTGTAGCCGCTCTCGTGGAAGCCGGCGTTGATGTAGTGAGCGTAGACACCGCCCACGGCCACAGCAAAGGCGTGCTCGACGCCGTGCGTAACCTCAAGCAGCATTATCCCAAGCTCGAAATCATTGCCGGCAACGTGGCCACCGCCGAAGGAGCCCGCGCCCTCGCCGACGCCGGGGCCGACGCCGTGAAGGTGGGCGTGGGCCCGGGCTGCTTCGCGGCGGGCACCCGGGTGCTGATGGCCAACGGCACCTACCAGAATATTGAGTTGATCCAGGCGGGCGACCGGGTTATTAACATGCTAGGCCAACCCGTAACGGTGCTGAAGGCGTGGTGCACTGGTGTACGCCCGGTGATGGCCGTGCGCCACGTGCATAGCCTGGAAGAAACCATCGTAACGCCCGACCACCAGTTCTGGGTAGGCGACCTAAGCACCGTGAACGCCGAAGCCGTAGCCTCCAAGGGCTACGCCCGCGTGCTGGAAAAGCCGACCCGTTTTGGGGAAAGCAAGCTGCGTTGGAAAGAAGTAGCGGAAGCTGCTCACGATACCTTTCTGCTGCCGCGTTGCATAGCCTTTGAGTGGCCACAGCACTTCACCAAGGAGCTAGCCAGCTATGCCGTGCGGCCCGCTAGGCTGGCCCGCTACCAGCCCCTCATCACCGACAGCTACGAAACGGGTTACGTGTTCGGTACTTTCCTCGGCGATGGTCATGCCTTCTTGAATACCAATGGCCGGAGCGAAATCGGTCACGTGTCTTGGTACTTTGGCACGCACGAGACTGCTATAGTCCAAAAGCTGCAACGCTGTCTGACCCAGGTAGTAGGCTTTGCGGGCAGTGAGGTGGTCAGTTTCAAAGGCAACCTGATCAACGTGCAGCTTTACTCGCTGCCTTGGGCGCGCCTGCTGGCCCGCTTTGGCAAGCGCGAAGAAAAGCATTTGCCCACCGACTATCTCTGCGCAAACCCCGACTACCTCCGCGGACTCCGCGACGGCTTGCTCGACAGTGACGGCCACACGGCCGCCGATGGCCGCTTGTGTTTTCACAACACGGCCAAACCCCTGGTGGAGCTGTTTGCCCTCCTCACTTTTCTGCTGGAAGGCAGCTTTCCTAATCTGCACGCTGAAGCGGGTAGCATGGGCGGCTTGCAAGGTACCCGCGACGAAAACTGCCGGGTCAGCTACCGCGCCCGCCTCAACCGTACCCACGCCAAGCGCCAAACCACAGATTACAACGTGGTGAAAGTGCTGGGCCAGCGCCAGCTGCACACGGCGGTGCCGGTCTATGATATTGAAGTAGATTGCCCTACGCACAGCTTTATCGCCGACAACGCCATCGTGCATAACTCCATCTGTACCACCCGCATCATTGCTGGCATTGGCGTACCGCAGTTGTCGGCGGTGCTGGAAGCCGCCCGTGGCCTCGAAGGCACCGGCGTCCCGCTGATTGCCGACGGCGGCATCAAGTTCTCCGGCGACATCGTGAAAGCCCTGGCAGCGGGTGCTTCTACTATTATGATAGGCTCGCTGCTGGCTGGCACCGAAGAAGCTCCCGGCGAAGTCACGCTCTTCGAGGGCCGCAAGTTCAAGAGCTACCGCGGCATGGGTTCCGTGGAAGCCATGGAAGACGGCTCCAAAGACCGTTACTTCCAGGATGCCGAAGACGACGTGAAGAAGCTGGTGCCCGAAGGCATCGTGGGCCGCGTAGCTTACCGGGGTCTGGCGTCGGAAGTCTTATTCCAGCTAGCCGGTGGCTTACGAGCCGGTATGGGCTACTGCGGCGCTCCTACTATTGATGTGCTCCAACAAGCCCGCTTCGTACGCATCACCGGCGCCGGCCTCCGCGAGTCGCACCCCCACGACGTACAAATTACGCAGGAAGCGCCCAACTACAGCACGAAATGATTCTTTGATGTGCTGATTTTTTGATGTGCTCATGTGCTGATGTATTGAGATGAGTAGTGAAGCGTGTTTGGGTTGCTACAGGTCGAGAAGCCACTCTCTGTTTCGTTGGGAGCTGATGCCGTTGGGCTGCTGGTAGGTTGCGTTGCCAAGGCTGCCACGGTATCATTTCACAGCCAGCTTGGCTGCCTTTACACCAGCTCCCAGGTCGGGGCCGCCTTGCCTATCCTAATATCGATAGTCAAAAACTAACTTCCATCCCACCAAATCATTAGCAATCAACCCATCAGCACATCAGCACATCAAAGAATCAACCCTGTTATCTTAGCGGTCCGTTTGCCCCCACGCTCATCCTAAACTTGCGGAATGTGGGGGACACTAGTCCGCCTCTATGCCCGCACGCCTACCAATAAAATCCATTATTTACCTGCTCAGCATTGTCAGCTGGGTGGTGCTGCTGTTGAGTACGCTCAGCAGCACCCAAGGCAGTGCTGCCACCTGGCTGGGCGGCCCCTGGCCCATGTGGGTGACGCTGACAGCCCAGGCAGCATTTGCCGCGGGGGTGTTTATTTATCAGCGCGAACGGGTAGAACCGCTACGGGGCCACGATTTCGTGGGACTACTGCGCCGCCTGGTGCTTGGGCCGGGTATGCTGGCCACTGCCTGCGTTGGATTTCACTTGCTGGAGCGGCTGCTGAACCAGCAGATACCCACCACCGACCGCACGCTCTTTGCCCTGATTTACACGGTCAATCTGGGGCTGTTCGTCATTTTTCTGGCCAATACCAACTACTCCTGGCGCAGCCTGGTGCTGTTTCGGGCCTCGCCGCGCATTCAGCGGGAGTGGGTGTGGTTTGAGATTTTGTTGGGTGGCACGCTCCTATTCCGCCTCCTCGACTGGGTTCCGCCCCACCCCGTCGACTACGTTGTGCTGGGTAGTTTGGGAGCCTTTGGGGTTTACTTGAGCGGCAACCAGCAGTGGGTGGCTTACCTCAGTCGCCGCCAAAAGTGGGAAGCTGTGCTGTTACAGCTGGCCATTCTGGTGTCGATGGGCGTGTTTGTGTCGTACTTTCTGCGCATCGAGCACGACCCCAAATTAGTGGCGCCGGCGCCGCAGCACGCGTTTTTGCTGCTCACGGTGTTTTTCGCGGCCTTTTATGCTTTTATGGGGCTGATGGTGACGCTGTTCAATCTGCCCACCGCCGGCGTATTCGAGCAGAAGCGCGAGGAAATCTTGAGTCTACAGCGCCTTACGCAGCTCATTCAGCGCGGGCAGAACGAGGAGGAAGTGTATGCCATGCTCTTCGACTCGGCGGTGCAAACCGTGGATGCGGAAGCCGCTTGGATTATGCTCGAAGAGGAAACCGGGACCCGCGAAGTGCAGAGCTACCGTATCTCGCCGGAGCAAACGGCCGCCATTCACCAGCTCTTACAGGAATACAACCTGCACCACATCGAATACCTCAACAACGACCTGTTCAGCAGCACCGGCTTCCGCGACCTGAACCTGCCTTACGGCTCGCTCATCGTGATGCCGCTACGCTCGGCCAAGCGCCGTTACGGGGCGCTGTACATGCTCAAGCAGGCCCGGCAAGGCTTCGACCGCGAAAACCTGAGCATCCTGCAAACCTTCGCCAGCCAAACGGTGCTCAGCATCGAGAACCTAACGCTGATGAACGTGTCGCTGGAAAACCAGCGCGTGCAGGAAGAGCTGAAAATTGCCTCCGCCGTTCAGGACAGCCTCATTCCCAAAGACCTGCCTATCGACAGCTGGTTTGCTATCAGTTCCTACGCCGCCTCGGCCAAGGAAGTAGGCGGCGACTTCTACGACTTCCTGCACTTGCCGGGCCGGCGGCTGGCCATCCTCATTGGCGACGTGAGCGGCAAGGGCGTAACGGCAGCTTTCCACGTGGCCCAGATGAAGGGCATCTTCCACGCATTGATGCAGGAAAACCCGCTGGCGAAGTCGGAGCGCGATAAATTTCCGGTGCCGAGTAAGTTTATGACCCAGGCCAACAATGCCCTGGCCCGCTGCTTGGAGAAGTCAGCCTTCATCACGGCTTCGCTCTATATAATAGACTATGAGAACGGCGGCTTTGTGTTTGCACGGGCTGGGCACTGCCACACGCTCTATTATCACTCCATCAAGGAAGAAGTGTCTTACTTCCAAACCGCTGGCTTGGGACTGGGCATTATTCGCAACGAAGGCTACGAGAAGCACATCAAAAACCAGTTCTACGACTACAACCCCGGCGACGTGATGGTGATTTACACCGACGGGATTGTGGAAGCGCGCAACGCGGCCCAAGAAGAATACGGTGAGCAGCGGCTGCAAGAAATGCTGGAAAAGACCTTCTCCCTCGATGCCAACGACATCAAAGAGCAAATCCTGGCCGACCTGGCCCAGTTCAGCACCGGCCAGCCCATGCACGACGACCAAACGCTGCTGGTAGTGAAGTTTAAGGCCTCCCAACCTGGTCCTATGAACTGACGTACGCTGGACTTATGAAAATAACGCAACACGCCTCCGCAGATACTCTCACCCTGAGCCTTGATGGGGAACTGGACGCCAGTTCTTCCGTTTTGCTGGACTCAGAACTGGCCAAGCCAGAAACGCTACAGTTTCAGAAAGTGCTCATCAACTGCAAACAGCTGAATTATATTTCCTCAGCTGGGTTGGGCGTTTTCATTTCGCACCTGCAGCAGTTCAAGGATGCTGGCGTGAAGCTGGTATTCTTCAACATGCAGGACAAAGTGCACAACGTATTCGAGATTCTCGGTCTTGACGCCTTGATGACCATCGTGCCATCGGAAGCTGAAGCCACTGCTTTTTAATAGTTACCACTCGCCGATACTTGGTAGGCCCGCAGGATGAAAAACGCACTCAGGATCAGTTGCAGCCGTAACAACCTCAAGGTTGTCCGCGACTTCGTGACGGATTACCTGATGGCCTACCATCTGCCGCCGCTACAGCTCAACCAGATTGTGCTGGCCGTGGATGAGGTGGTTGCCAACCTCATTATTCACGCCAACGCGGAGGATGAGTCGCAATACCTCGACCTTGCTCTGCATGTCGACGATCATACCTTTACCATCGAAATCTTCGACTATGCCACCGCGGCGTATCGGCCGGCCAGCTACCAGGAACCCGATTTACAGGAGTTTATCCGGCAGGGCAAGAAAGGCGGCGTGGGCATGACGCTGGTTAACCGGATTATGGATCGGGTGGAGTTTACCACGCAAAGCAACCGAAACGTGTGCCGGCTGTACAAGCGGCTCACTATCTGAGTTTTGTGTTGATTTCCGCTCCAACCAGTGCATCTCACTACACGCAAGAGCCTCCTCTGCTAAGGTTGCAAAGGAGGCTCTTGCATTATGTGTCTTGGTGTTAGTGACCTGCTTTGGCTGTTAAGCACTTGGCAATAGGTAATGGTCCTTCCTGTTTATTATCTGCCTGACTTTACAGCACCTCACCTGCCTCACTTCTCAGGTCCTATTATCTCATGTCTCACCACTTACCGTTCGGATCTATCCTCCTCATCCCAAAAAAAAATCCGTAAAATTGCGTCAGTCACTACGCTATGCCCGGCCCGGCCGGCAGCGACGGTCACGCATTGCAGTTTCTTATCTCTTGTATGCACAAAAGCATTTTGTACGCCGGCACCGCCGCCGTTGCGCTACTGGCCGCGTGCCAGTCTACTAAACCCACCACTTCCGCCAAACAACCCGTTGTCGAAACGCTGGGTACCACGTCGGTGCCTGCTGGGGAGTTTGCCTACGTGTACCGCAAGAACAACAGCTCGGCGCCCGAGTTCGGCACCAAACCTAGCGTCACGGAGTACCTGGATTTGTACACCAACTTCAAGCTGAAGGTGCTGGAAGCCGAACAACGCGGCCTCGACACCACCCAGGCCTTCAAGCGGGAACTAGACGGCTACAAGCAGCAACTGGCCCAGCCCTACCTCACGGAGAAAAGCGTAACCGACCAGTTGGTGCGCGAAGCCTACGAACGGATGGGCAAGGAAATCAACGCCTCGCACATCCTGCTGCGCCTCGCTCCTGACGCGACGCCCAAGGATACGCTGGCGGCTTTCCAGAAAATCACGGCTCTGCGCCAGCGCGTAGGTGGCGGCGAAAACTTCGAGCAAGTAGCCCGCGAGGTAAGCGAAGACCCTTCGGCCCGCGAAAATGGCGGCCGCCTGGGGTACTTCACGGCCATGCAAATGGTATATCCGTTTGAGTCGGCAGCCTTCAAAACGCCGGTAGGCCAAGTGTCGCAGCCGGTGCGCACGCGCTTCGGTTACCACCTCATCAAGGTGAATGACATCCGGCCCGCCCAAGGTGAAATCAAGGTGGCTCACCTCATGATTCGCTCCACGCCCGGCATGCCCAAAGCCGATTCCGTAACGGCGAAGAAGAAAATCGATGAGCTGTACACCCGCCTCACTCAGCGCAAAGAGCCCTGGGACAAGCTAGTGGCGCAGTTCTCGGAAGACGCTGGCTCGGCGGCTAACGGCGGCGAGTTGCCGCCCTTCGGCACGGGCCGCATGATTCCGAGCTTCGAGGAAGTAGCCTTCAAGATGAGCAAGCCGGGCGAGTTGTCGAAGCCCGTGCAGACGCCCTACGGCTGGCACATCATCAAGCTGATTGAGAAGCAGCCGGTACCCACGTTTGAGGCCATGGAGCCCACGCTGAAAAGCAAAGTGGCTAAAGACTCCCGTTCCGAGCTCAACAAAGCGGCCTTCCTGAAGCGGATTCGCCAGGAAAACCAGTTCACCGAAATCCAGGCTGGCAAGGACTACGCTTTCTCGAAAATTGATACGGCAGTGGTGAGTGGCCGCTTCAAGTACACTGCTCCGGCCGCGCCCGCCTCTGGCAAACCAGCCGCCGGCAAAGCCGCTCCCGTCAAAAGCGCTAAAAAAGCCGAAGGTGATGCCCAGCCGTTGTTCACCATCAAAGGCAAGCCCTACGCCGTTTCCGACTTCCTGACGTACGCGGTGCAGAACCAGCGTCCCCGTCCCGGCGCCGAGCCGCGTTTCGTGGCCCAGCAGCTCTACGATCAATTCGTGGAGCAGAGCCTGACCAATTTCGAGAAGGACAACCTCGAAACCAAGTATGAGGACTACCGCATGCTGGTGAAGGAGTACCGCGACGGTATTCTGCTGTTCCAGCTCATGGACGAGAAGGTGTGGAGCAAGGCCATCGAAGACACCGTGGGCCTGCAGAAATTCTTCACCGAAAACCAGAGCAAATACCAGTGGGACACCCGCGTGCAGGGCACCGTTATCAGCGCCGCATCGCCGGAACTACTGGCTAAAGCCAAGCAGCAGCTGAAAGTAGGCCGCTACGAGGTGTCACGCCTCGCGCCGCAGCCCGCTGGCTTCACGCCCGGCACCGATAAGTTGCTGAAAGGTGCCAAAACCAACCTCGACCGGCTAGCCAGCGTGCTGCAAGCCGATACTGCGCTGAGCGTAACCCTCACTGGTCGCGCCAAGAAAGGTGAGCCGGCCGGCATGGCTAAGCGCCGCGCCGCCGCCGTTGCTACCTACCTCACCAGCAAAGGAGTACCGGCCCGCCGCATCAAGCAAGTAGCCCAAACAAAGCCGGCCACGGAAATTGCCACCCTTCAGACCGTTACTAGCACCAGCACCACGGCGCTGGAAGAGCAGCTGAACGCGCAAAATCCGCTGTCGGTGCAAATCACGCAGAAAGCTTTTGCCCAGGGCGACAACAAAGTTGTAGACGAGCTGCTAGCAAAAGGACCCGGCTCCTACGACGTGCAGAAGGATGGCCGCTACTACACCGTCATGATTGACAAAGTGCTGCCAGCCGGCCCTAAAACCCTGAACGAAGCTCGCGGCCAAGCCACTTCCGATTACCAGAACTACCTGGAAAAAGAGTGGATTGCCCAGCTTCGCGCCAAGTATCCAGTGCAGATCAACCAAGCCGAGGTGGATAAACTCATCACCAAATAGACTCCCAAGCCCACAAAAAGCCTCGGCATCCGCCGGGGCTTTTTTGTGCCAGTAGCGCAGTAGCGCGAAGCTCCAGCTTCGCGTATCGTTGCTGACTGCCGCGCCGAAGCAACGACCATCGTTCAACGCAACGCGAAGCGGAAGCTGCGCGCTACTTACTGTTTTGCGGTTTAGGCGTGCAACGCTGGCCGCTTTTTACGGCTCTGTAGTCTGATCCTGTGCGGTAGGCGTTGTTTTTGCCGGAGAAAGGATTTATGTCGAAATTTACGGGCGACTTTGTGCGTTTAGCTGGTCGTTGGAGCTGGCAGGCTCGCTTGGAGTGCGCCAGCCGTTACTGTTGAAACCTTCCATGACTCATTTCCTTCGTTTACCCAAGCGGGCCGCGCTGCTGACTGTCGTGCTGCTTGCTTGCACCATTACCACCAGTTTCGCGCAGCTTGGCATCGGCCGGCCCGTGGGCGTCAAGATTGTCGATGGCATCATCGCCAAAATCGACAACCAGATTGTGCTGCGCTCCGACCTGGAGAACATCTACGCCCAGGAAGTGGCCCGCGCCGAAGGCAAGCCGCTGCCGCCCGACCTGAAGTGCCGCATTATGCAAAGCCTGGCCCTCAACAAGCTGCTACTCGCCAAAGCCGAAACCGACTCTGTAGTGGTGGAAGATGCCCAGGTGAAGGGCGAGCTGGACCGCCGCATGAACTACTTTGCCCAGCAGATCGGCTCGGAGAAAAAGCTGGAGGAGTACTACAACAAGCCCATCAAACAGCTCAAAGATGACCTTCGGCCGCAGGTAAAAGAGCAGCTCACGCAACAGAAAATGCAGGAGCAGATTGCCGGCAAAGTCACGGTGACGCCCCGCGAGGTGCGGCAGTACTTCAACCGTATTCCCAAAGACAGCCTCCCCTACTACTCCACCGAAGTGGAAGTGGGCCAGATTATCAAGTACGCCAAGGTGAACTCTTCGGCCAAGCAAGCCGCCCAGGCCAAACTCAACGACCTGCGCGCCCGCATTCTAGCCGGCGAAAGCTTTGAGGAGCTAGCTAAAAAGTATTCCGAAGACCCCGGCTCGGGAGCGCAGGGCGGCTATTTGGGCTTCTTCAAGCGCAAAGAGCTGGTACCGGAGTACGAGGCGGCGGCTCTGCGCCTGGAACCGGGGCAACTTTCGCCGGTGGTGGAGTCGCAGTTTGGCTTTCACCTGATTCAGCTCATTGAGCGCAAAGGTGAGCAGTACAGCACGCGCCACATCCTGCTGAAGCCCGCTACCGGCACTACCGACGCCAACGAAGCCGCCAAAGAGCTGACCAAGCTGCGCCGCCGCATTCTAGCCGATAGCATCACGTTTGCTAAAGCTGCTAAAGACAATTCCGACGATAAAACCGGTGGGGCCAATGGTGGCCTGATCCAGAACCGCGAAGATGGCAGCACCTACTTGCCCCTCGACAAGCTGGACCCGGCCATTTTCTTCACCATCGATACCATGAAGGTGGGCCACGTGACGCCGCCCATGCCCTACCGCACCGACGACGGCAAGGACGCCGTGCGCATCATCTGGCTGAAGTCGAATACGGCGCCCCACCAGGCTAACTTCAAGGACGACTATCAGAAACTGTCGCAAGCAGCGCTGGCAGAGAAGAAAAACAAAGCGCTGGACGAGTGGTTCAAGCAAAACCGCGGCAGCGTCTATATCGAAGTCGACCCGCAGTACGCCGATTGCAAGCTGCTCGACCTGACCAATTAAGCGAGAAGTGAAATGCAGAGACATGAGAAGCCTAGCTTTTCGTGTCTCTGGTTTTTACGGCCGAGCGCGCTGCTTTAGCGGCGGCGGCCGTGCATCTGCTTCTCAGTTCCCCTGTCTCTGTACTGATGTCTATACAATTCTCTTCCGACAAAGAAGCCGCCGACGCGCTGGCTCGCTCCTACCACGCCCTTCGCCAAGAAATCGGCAAAATCATTATTGGGCAGGACGAAGTGGTGCGGCTGGTGCTCACGGCCGTGTTTTCGCAGGGCCATTGCCTCTTAGTAGGCGTGCCGGGCTTGGCCAAAACACTGCTCATCCAAACCATTGCCGACTCGCTGGACCTTTCATTCAACCGCGTGCAGTTCACCCCGGACCTGATGCCTTCCGACATCGTAGGTTCCGAGACACTCACGCAACAGCGCGACTTCCAGTTCGTGCCGGGCCCGGTGTTCGCCAACATCGTACTGGCCGACGAAATCAACCGCACGCCGCCCAAAACGCAGGCCGCGCTGCTGGAATCGATGCAGGAGTACGCCGTGACGGTGGCCGGTAAGCGGTACCCATTGGAGCGCCCTTTCTTCGTACTGGCTACGCAGAACCCCATCGAGCAGGAAGGAACCTATCCGCTCCCGGAAGCGCAGCTCGACCGTTTCATGTTCAATATCGAGCTGGGCTACCCAAGCTACGAGGCGGAGCTGCAAATCGTGAAGAACACGACTTCCGACACCAAGCCCACCGTCAGCAAAATCCTACACGCCGACGAAATTCAGGCTTTCCAGCACCTTGTGCGCCGCGTGCCCGTTGCCGATAACGTGGTGGAATACGCCGTGAGTCTCGTGCACAAAACCCGCCCCGGTACCGACCGGGCCACGTCCCGCGCCACCCAGCTTCTCGAGTGGGGCGCCGGTCCGCGCGCTTCGCAGCACCTCATTGTGGGCGCCAAGTGCAACGCCTTGCTCAACGGCAAATACTCGCCCGACATCGAAGACGTGAAGGCCGTAGCCTTACCCATCCTGCGCCACCGCCTGGTCCGCAACTTCAAGGCCGAAGCCGAAGGCATCACCGTCGAGCAAATCGTAAAAGAACTGCTTTAGAAGCGAGACTGTGAGACATAAGACTTGTGGACTGACGCCCAGTGTCGCCTCAACCTAATCTCACTTCTCAGGTCTCATCATCTCAGGTCTAAGTCTCTCCTCTAATTTCTCACTTCTGCCATCATGGAAGTTCCCGGCTACTACCAGCAGTTCGAGCGCAACATCAATATTCTTCTCGACGCCCTTCAGGTGGGCCTCAACCTGCGTACTACTGCCCTCGAAACCTCCCTCCCACTCGAAGTGTATGTGCTTTGCGAGGTGCTAAATCAAGGTGGCGCCAACTACCGGCTTAACACCGAAGGCCTAACCCGCGTGGCAGAGTTTCAAGCGCAGTTTGAATCGCAGAAAGCCGAAACGGAGGCCATCATGCGCCAGCTCCTCGCCGACCCACGCGCCATGATGCGCACGCCCGAAGGCCGCGTTCTGACCAAAGAAATGCTGATTCGCCGCCTCGAATACTTCAACGAAGCCGCCCGCCAGGTAAACGTCATGCGCACCCAGCAAGCCCTCGGTAGCCCCGACCAACACAAATCCGGCATCGGTACGGCCCTGCAAAAATGAACCGCGGATTCTAGCGGATTAGCACGGATTCCACGGATTTTGTGGACGGCCCTTAAAGCCAAGTCCCAAACTGAAGTCCAAGACGAGGAACAGGGTAAAAAGAAAGGCTTGCCAGTTATCTGAACTGGCAAGCCTTTCTTTTTTCAACCGTCTACAAAATCCGTGAAATCCGCTAAAATCCGTGCTAATCCGTGGTCACCATGGTTCCGGCCACGTCTTCACGGATTTTGGTGTGGCCGTCCTTGGCGTGTTTGAGGTTTAGTTCGCTGACTGGCTCGCGGCGAAGATGACTGGGCACTTCGGCACCGTGGGGTCCTTTCGAATTCGTGACACCGCCATCAACGAAATACAGCGCGCCGGTTACGTAGCTGGCTTCGTCGGAAGCGAGGAATAAATAGACGTTGGCTATTTCTTCGGGAGTGCCGCGGCGACCAAGGGGCGTGCCTTCAACGGTCTGCTTTTCCATTTTAGCGCTCATCGGGCCGGTTTCCTTGTGCGTCCAGGCCGTATCGACGGGGCCGGGACATACGCAGTTGGCGCGCACGCCGTGCTTAGCCTGTTCCGTCGAAACTCCCTTCATGAAGGCGTGAATAAAGCCTTTGGTGCCGCCGTACGGCGTGTTCTCGGCGATACCCATCCAGCCCGCCTCCGAACCTGCTGATACGATATTACCGTGCGTTTTTTGTAGGTAAGGCAACGCGGCGCGCGTCATCATGAAAGCTGAGTAGATGTTGTTTTTAATCATGTACTCGAAAGCCTCCACGGGGTACTTGTCCAGTTCGGCCGTGGCCGGGAACACTCCGGCGTTGTTGATGAGAATGTCCAGCTTGCCGAAATCTTCCACCGCTAGTTGTACACACTCTTCGGCCTTTTCTTCCACCGAAACATCGCCTAGGTATCCAATGGCCGTGCCGCCGCGCAGTTGAATTTCATCTACCACTTTGCGCACCGGGTCACTTTCCAGACCACACACCACCACGGCCGCGCCTTCGGCGGCAAACCGTTTGCTGATGGCTTCGCCAATACCGGCGCCGCCACCCGTTACGATAGCTACTTTGCCTTCGAGTCGTCTTTTCATGATGAGTTCTAATGAGAGGTGAAGCCGAGGCAAAAAAGCAACTAGAAGTCTATAATAGCCCATTTCTTCGCCCTGGCCAGCAATGCTGGGCTAAACGACGCTAGGTGATGTGGGTTATGGCTGAGCTTATTCGGCTGCCTTATTTTCAGTCCTTTCGGCTTGTCCGTGCGTAAATGCGTGCACTAGTGCCCTAAATCATGTACGCTGCTTTGTTGCCTCCCGTCGCGCCACCCACTAGCCCTCTGCATACTGCCCGCCTCACGCTCCGGCCCTACCACCCCACCGACGAGGCCGAGTTTTTCGCGTTACTCAGCCAGAACAGAGTAAGGTTACAGCCGGCATTTCCGGCGCGCGTAGCGGCCGTGCAGACCTCCGCCGATGCTGGCCGGGTGTTGGCCCAATTCGCGCAGGACTGGCGCACCGGCCGGCTCTATGTGCTGGGCATTTGGGAAACTGCCACCAACACTTACCTCGGCGACATCAGCCTCCGTCCCTCCTGGGGTACGCCGGTCAGCATCGAAATTGGCTACTATCTAGCCGCTGAAGCCGAAGGGCACGGCTACGCGCGGGAGGCGCTGGCTGCGGCCGTGGAGTTCGGTTTCGGTGAGCATCTGCGGGCCGCGAGCCTCACCTTGCGCTGCCGCCGCAATAACCCCCGCAGCATGGCGGTGGCCGAAGCAGTTGGTTTCCGGGCTCTTACCACCCGGCGGCGCAGATTTTGGCTTATGAGCAACGAAGGCGCCGATATTGTGCACTACCAGTTGGTGCGCTGATTATGGCCTTCAGCTGCTTTTCAAGTAAAAGACCATAAGTGGGCAGAGCGGGCAAAGTACGCCTCGTCTGTTTCGTCTCCCATATCTTACTGATTCAAGTCTAGCAGCTAGTTGTCGCTTTTGCGCAGGGTTTTGAGCAAGAAGCTTTGGTTGAAATTGAAGTACAGCGCGAAGGAAAAGTCGAACAGGCCGTTGTTGAGGTCATACAGCGGCTCCAGGCGCGTTGTCAGGATGAGGTTGCCGGGTAAATAGTAGTCGCGCAGGAAACGCAGAATCACAAGCTGGCGGTCCTTCTCCACGTACTGCGGGTCGCTAACGGAATTGGAAATGGAACGGTAGAGTCGCCCGCCTAGCGGCGAGATGTAGCCATTGCCGCGCCAGTACGCCACCTGCACGTTCGATAGGCGCGTATCTACCCCACCGTTCAGATACAGGCCCATGCCATCGCCAAAAGCAAGTTGGCGCGTGAAGGAATAGTCATTGAAGTACGTTACGTAGCCATCAAAATGCACTGCCTGGAAAAACCGCGACGCCAGCGGCTTGCGCACCCGCAGGCCGCTGGCTACATTGAACAGGGTTTGCAGCGGCGCCTCAATGGTGTCTATCTGGCCCCCGCGGTGCGTGGCCGTGAATTGCAGCGGCACCCGCAACCACCAACTGCTGGAGTCGCCGCGCACGGTGGCTTCGGCGGAAAGGCCGCCAGCCACTTCTTCCTGAAAATTGCTGAATCGGTACTGTTGCCGCTGCCAATCGACCCAGGCATCGAGGTTCAGGCGGGGGTTCTTCAGTTGGTATTGCACACCTTCTTCCAGCCGGTTGGTCATCACCCGCTCAAAGTCGAACAGTGGCTCAATGTAGCCGTGGTGCAGATTGCCCTCAATGTTGCCAAACAGAATATTGTGCGGCCCGTTTTGGTATTTGATGGTTAGCAACGGCCGCACTTGGCGGAGGCGGGGAGTACCGTAATCTTTCCAGAGAAACACGCCAGCTTCCACCCGCAGGTTGGCACTCGGGAAGTACACCAGCCGTGGCAGCAGGTGCGCCCCAAAGAAGGTCCGGCCGTCTTCAATCTTGTTGAAATATTCGTTGTCCTTATTGAAAAGGAAGGCTTGCACGTCGAGCCGGAGTTGCCGTTCATACTGCGGACCCAAGGGCAGCGGGCGCAAAAAAGCCCGGTTGTCTAGCTGGGCCCAGGCAGTGCTTACCGTGCCCCAAGCCGCTACGAGCGTCAGTATCAGGACGGTAGAAAGACGGCGAATTGCCAAATATTTTAGCATGAAAAAATCATCCCAGATTAAACGAAATTTTTTAGCATTGTGGGCACAAAATATAGGTTGCCTTCGTTACCACTAGCCGGCACGGAAAGGCCCTGGCGGCACGGTTTGGCAATACCCGCTAAGGGTTGCGCGGGCCACCCAAAACGCCTACATTCACCAAACCTAAGCAATTCTTCATAACCCCATTCTAATGGCTGCAACCACCACTGACAAAGCCGACAAGGCAGTTAATGCCAACGCCGAGAAAATGAAAGCCCTCCAGCTCACGCTGGACAAGCTCGACAAAGCCTACGGCAAAGGCACCGTCATGAAACTGAGCGACAACAAGGTGATGGATGTTGAAGTCATCAGCACCGGGTCGCTGGGCCTCGACATTGCGCTGGGCGTAGGCGGCCTGCCCAAAGGCCGCGTTATTGAAATCTACGGCCCAGAATCGTCGGGTAAAACCACGCTTACCATGCACGCCATTGCCGAAGCCCAGAAAAAGGGCGGCTTGGCGGCTTTCATTGATGCCGAACACGCCTTCGACCCGGCTTACGCCCAGAAGCTTGGCATCGACACTGAGAACCTGCTCATCGCGCAGCCCGACAACGGCGAGCAAGCGTTGGAAATTGCCGATCAGCTGATTTCCAGCGGCGCCATCGACATCATTGTAATTGACTCCGTGGCCGCGCTGGTGCCGAAAGGCGAACTGGAAGGCGACATGGGCGACTCGAAAGTAGGTCTGCACGCTCGTCTGATGTCGCAGGCGCTGCGGAAGCTGACGGGTACCATCAACAAGACCGGCTGCTGCTGTATCTTCATCAACCAGCTC
Source organism: Hymenobacter sp. M1-2 (assembly GCF_057808495.1). Taxonomy (NCBI): domain Bacteria; kingdom Pseudomonadati; phylum Bacteroidota; class Cytophagia; order Cytophagales; family Hymenobacteraceae; genus Hymenobacter; species Hymenobacter sp. M1-2. Next base: position 28,164 of record NZ_JBTYZO010000022.1, on the reverse strand, counting down.
CGCGAAAAGATCGGGGTAATGTTCGGCTCGCCCGAAACTACCACTGGTGGTAACGCCCTGAAATTCTACGCTTCCGTACGTCTGGACATCCGTCGTATCGGCCAGATCAAGGAAGACAAGGACAACGTGACCGGCAACCGCACTAAGGTGAAGGTGGTGAAGAACAAAGTGGCACCGCCGTTCAAAGTCATCGAGTTCGATATCATCTACAACGAAGGCATTTCCAAAGTGGGTGAAATCCTGGACCTGGGCGTCGACATGGGCATCATCGCTAAGTCGGGCTCGTGGTTTAGCTACAACGGCGACCGTTTGGGCCAAGGCCGCGAAGGGGTAAAAACCATCCTGCAAGACAACCCCGAGCTGGCCGACCAAATTGAAGCTAGGATCCGCGCCATGGTGAAAGGCGAGCCGGAAGCTGCGCTAGCTGCCATCCCCGAAGACCGCACCCTCGACGACGACGACACGCTGTAGAAGCTGACGCCTGGTAACAAGACCAGTGAAAACAAGAAGCCTTCCCGCAATATTGGGAAGGCTTTTTTGTTGTATGCTTCGTATAGTCGGCCAACCGTCCATTCAGAGTATATTTGCTGGCATCTCTTTTGTCTGGAGTGCCGGAAACTACTTTCCTGCTTTTGCGAACTATGAACCGCCGCTGGCTACTATTTTCTCTTCTCGTTTTGCCGGTGATGGGTCTACTGGCGTTTGGCCAGGCTGATGATATTCGGTCGGTACCCAATAAGAGCTTCAAATCGGGTGAGGTGCTGCAATACAAAGTGCACTACGGCCTCATCAACGCCGCCGAAGCCACTATCGAGGTTGATAACGGGTTACACCGCATAAACGACCGGCCGTGCTATAAAGCCACCGTAACCGGTCGTACCACCGGCTCCTTCGATTTCTTCCTGCGCATCCGCGATACGTGGCGCTCCTACATCGACACGACCAGCATTCTGCCGCAGAAGTTTTTTCGCAACATCGAAGAAAACAACTACCGCAAGAAGGAGACTATCGATTTCGACCATATCAAGCACATGGCGGAAGTGGAAAAGCACGGCCGGGACAAAAACAACGTGAAGCACGGCAGCTACAAAATCCCCGACAACGTGCAGGATATTGTGAGCGGCTTTTACTACCTGCGCACGCTCAACTACGACCAGCGCCGCGTGGGAGAAGTTATCCGGGTACAAGGCTTTTTCGACGACGAAGTGTTTTCGCTGGATGTCACCTTCAAGGGGCGCGAAACCGTCGACACCAAAGCTGGCACTATCCGGGCCATTCGGCTGGTGCCAAAGATGCCGAGCAACAAGATCTTCAAGGGCGAAAACTCCATTTCCGTATACCTTTCCGACGACCAGAATAAGGTTCCGGTCCTCATTCAGGCCGAGATGTTCGTAGGTTCCGTGAAGGTGGATATGTATAAATACCAGGGCCTTAAAAACCGGCTGAATCTGGTAGCCAAGAACTGACTTCGCTTGCAGCGGCTCCTTCCGGAGCCGCTTTTTTTTGCTTACTACTTATGCATACTGCTTAGCCTTAATTACGCCTTCTTCAGTGAGCCATGGTCTGCTTGAGCCAACAAAGTTGGACGTTAGTTCTTGTAGAGTGTAAGCTGAACTCTAGCTCTTAACGAGTACTTCTTACTGGTTCACAAAAACGTAACACGCTCAAGGCCGCGGGCGGCGGTACTTTTGTGTTTGCGTACTTCGTTTTACTCAAAACGCCTCGACCCGTGCAAGCACCTGCCAACCCCAATGCCTACAAGATTCTCGTTGTCGATGACGACCCCGACATTGTAGAGCTACTGGAATACAACCTGCGCAAAGAGGGCTACGCGGTGGCTTCGGCCTCGGACGGGCGCAAAGCCTTGGAAGTAGCGCCGCAGTTTTCGCCCGACATCATCCTGCTCGACGTGATGATGCCCCAGCTCGATGGCATTGCTACTTGCCGGCAGTTGCGCGAGCAACCCAAGTTCAAAGACACGTACATCATCTTCCTGACGGCCCGCGCCGAGGAGTTTTCGGAAGTAGCCGCTTTTGAAGCCGGCGCCGACGATTTTATTGCCAAGCCCATCAAGCCCCGCGCGCTGCTGAGCCGCCTCGCCGCCTTCGTACGCCGCGACCGAGACCCACAGTCGGTGCAGGATACCATTGAAATCAATGGCCTCAAAATAGACCGCACCGGCTTTTCGGTGTACCAAGAAGGCCGCAAAATCACGCTGCCGAAGAAGGAATTTGAGCTGCTCGCTTTCCTGGCCGCTACGCCGCACAAAGTATTTGGCCGTGAGGAGTTGCTCCAGAATATCTGGGGCAACGACGTATTTGTACTGGCCCGCACCGTGGATGTGCACGTGCGCAAAGTGCGCGAAAAGGTGGGCGACCACCACATTCAAACGATCAAGGGAGTCGGTTATAAATTCAACACCGATAACTAAATTAATTAAAAATTGAGAATTAAAAATTAAGAATTGGCCGTTCAACAGTTCCATTTAGGACGTTGAACGGCCAATTCTTAATTTTTAATTCTCAATTTTTAATTTGGCAAACCTATGCGGTTTAACATCTCCTCCCGTACCATTGCCATTTTACTGTCGTTGCTGGTAGCGGCCGTGCTCACGACGCTGGCTTGGGTAGGCCCCACCATGCCGCTAGAACAAGGCGTGCTGGTGGCTGGCATTACGGTGGCCGCCTGCTTTCTGCTGATCTATCTGATGTTTGAGGCCCTCATTTTCAAGGAAATCAACAACATCTACGAAAGCCTGGAGAACATTAAGCGCAAGGAGTTCCGGCGTATGTCCAACAAGTTTCTGTTTCGGCCGGAGCCGCTCAAGCGCATGCGCGACGAAATCCTGGACATGGCGCAGCGCAAGCAGCAGGAAATAGATGAGTTGAAACGCCTACAAGCCCTCCGTCGCGAGTTCCTGGCCGACGTGTCGCACGAGCTAAAAACGCCCATTTTCGCGGCGCAAGGCTTTCTGCATACCATACTCGACGATGAAGACGTCGATGATTTCACGCGCCAGAAATTTCTGCGCAAAGCGGCCAATAGCCTCGATGCCCTCGATACTCTAGTCCAAGATCTGGTTACCATTTCACAACTGGAGAAAGGCGTTGTGCGCATGCGCCGCCACGGCTTCGACCTAGTGGAACTGGTGCAGGAAATATTTGAGCAGTTGGAAATGAAAGCCGCTCAACGCGCGGTACGCCTGGAGCTATTTCCGCCCAACCTGCCCGAAACCGGCATCCGCGTATTGGCTGACCGCAACCGCATCCGGCAGGTACTCATCAATCTTATTGATAACGCCATTAAGTACGGCCGCGAAAACGGGCACGTCATTGTAAGCCTCATCGAAAGCAGCAAAGCCGTGCGCATCAGCGTCCGCGACGATGGCGAGGGCATTCCTAAGCAGCATCTCAACCGCATCTTTGAGCGCTTCTACCGCATCGACAAAAGCCGCTCCCGCGACTCCGGCGGCTCCGGCCTTGGCTTGGCCATCAGCAAGCACATTGTGGAGGCGCACAAATCCACTATCCGAGTACGCAGCGAAATGGGCCAAGGTACCACGCTGGAGTTCAAGCTAGCTAAGCCTAAAGACTTATCGCAGCCATCCAAGGTGACGGGTGAAGAGTAACGAATGGTGGGTGATGAGGGATAAGTAGCAGGTGAAGGTAATCGGGCAGTCATAGCGACGAGTTGCTCACTTTTCACCTACTACGTGTTACCTGTCACCTATTACCTTTGCGGCCTCTTTATGAAGCTACCCCATTTCAAAGACCTGATTCTGTTCGAGGACGAAGACTACATCGTCATCAACAAACCACCCTTTCTAGCGACGCTCGACGAGCGGTTCGGCGGCGCACCCAATATCCTGCGCCTGGCCCGCGAGCAATACGACGACGTGCAAGCCTGCCACCGCCTCGACAAAGAAACAAGTGGCGCCTTGGCATTGGCCAAGAACCCGACGGCCTACCGCCATTTGGCTATGCAATTCGAGAATCGGGAGGTCAAGAAGGTGTACCACGCCGCTTCTTGGGGCGTACATGAGTACGAGGGCCTGCGCGTGGAGCGCAACATCGAAACTACCACCAAAGGCAAAGCGCGTCTTGCTTTCAAAGGCAAGCCCGCCGTAACGCTGGTGCGCACGCTGGAAGTATTTGCCAAGCACACCTTGCTGGAGTGCCAGCCCATAACGGGCCGCATGCACCAGATTCGCTTGCATCTTGCTTATCTACAAGCACCCATCATTGGCGACACGATGTACGGCGGCGAAGACTTCTACTTGTCATCGTTGAAGAAGAAGTTCAATGTGAAAGAAGGCGAAGAGGAGCAGCCTTTTATCAAGCGGTTCGCGCTGCACGCTGCTAACCTCACGTTTGCCAAGCTCGATGGCACGAGCATCAGCACGGAAGCACCTTATCCGAAAGACTTCCGAGTGCTGGTGGAGACCTTGCGGCAGTACCAATAAGCACTGCTAGGAAGGGTTGAGAAGACAGCTGATTGCCTTCTGACTTCCTTGTACTCGCTTCTATTACAGGCACAAATATTCGAGTGGGCCTTGCAATTAAGCCGAAAGACGGTAACTTTGTGTCCGTTTTTCCCGAACCGTGTTCGGTTTCTCCTCATTTCCAAACGCTTACCCTCCTCCCCAATGGATCATCTGAGCTTCAAGACGGTATCCGTCAACAAAGCCAACGCCGATAAGGCATGGGTCGTGGTTGATGCCAGTGTTGCGCCGCTGGGCCGTCTGGCTAGCCAGATTGCCAACATGCTGCGTGGCAAGCACAAGCCTTCGTTCACTCCTAACTCGGACTGTGGCGACAACGTTATCGTTATCAACGCCGACAAGCTCTACGTGACGGGCAAGAAGCTGACCGACAAGATTTACGTAACGCACTCGGGCTACCCCGGCGGCCAGAAGCGCATCAACCTGCGCGACAAAAAGGCCAAGGACTCGACCCGCGTGATTGAGCACGCCGTGAAAGGCATGCTGCAAGGCAACCGCCTCGGTGCCGAGCAATTCCGCAACCTGTACGTGTACAAAGGTGCCGAGCACCCACACGAAGCCCAGCAGCCCAAAGCTGTTGAACTCAAAAACCTCTAAGCCGACTTCGGCCTCTTTTTTCTTTAATTCTTCACTTAATGGAAATCTCCAACACCTCTGGTAGAAGAAAAACCTCGGTGGCCCGCATCTACATGCAGGCCGGGCAAGGGAATATCACTATCAACGGCCGGGATATCAAAGCTTACTTCAGCAACGAGCTCCTGGAAAACATCGTGAACCAGCCTTTGGCAACGGTCGAGCAAGTCGGCCAGTACGACATCAAGGTGAACGTGCGCGGTGGTGGCATCTCGGCTCAGGCCGAAGCTATTCGTCTGGCCATCTCGAAAGCCCTTGTGGGCGACAACGCTGAGGTTCGCCCGGCGCTGAAAAAAGAAGGCTTCCTGACCCGCGACCCGCGCATGGTGGAACGCAAGAAATTCGGCAAGCGCAAAGCCCGTCGTTCGTTCCAGTTCTCGAAACGCTAATCCCAGAGGAAACTTATCATGGCTCAGTCCACCACCTATAAAGAACTGCTTGATGCCGGTGCCCACTTTGGCCACCTTACGCGCAAGTGGGACCCGAAAATGGCGCCGTACATCTTCATGGAGAAGAACGGCATCCACATCATCGACCTGAACAAAACCCTCGTTTCGCTCGACCAGGCAGCTGCGGCCATCCGCAACATTGCTAAGAGCGGCCGTAAGGTAATGTTCGTGGCCACCAAGAAGCAAGCGCAGGAAATCGTAACGGAAGAGGCTACCCGCCTCAAAATGCCGTTCGTAACCGACCGTTGGCTGGGCGGCATGCTCACCAACTTCGCCACCGTGCGCAAGTCCTTGAAGAAAATGAGCACCATCGACAAGATGGTGAAAGAAAATACGGCCTACGCCGCCCTCGCTAAGCGCGAGAAGCTGATGATGTCGCGCGAGCGGGAGAAGCTGGAGCGCGTACTCGGCGGCATCGCCGACCTGAGCCGCCTGCCTGCTGCCCTGTTCGTGGTAGACGTGAAGCGGGAGCACATTGCCGTGAAAGAAGCGCAGAAATTGGGCATTCCGGTGTTTGCTATCTGCGACACGAACTCCAACCCTGAGTTGGTACAGTTCCCGATTCCGGCCAACGACGACGCCTCGAAGTCAATTCAACTCATCGTAGGTGCCATCGGTAAGGCTATCGAAGAAGGTCTCTCGGAGCGTAAGGTCGACAAAGAAGACGCCGACAAGAAGCAAGCCGAAGAAGAAGGCATCCAGGAGAAGCAAGCTGCCGACGAATAGGTCTTTGCAGGAGCTAGAAGCTAGGAGCTAGGAGTTAGAATCTGTGATGCCGGCAATTGCCCACTCAGGTCTGACTTTTAGCTCCTAGCTTCTTTCCATAACCTTCTTTTACTTTTCTCTCATTCTAACTCCTAGCTTCCAGCTCCTAACTACTTTAAAGAAATGGCCGCAATTACCGCCGCAGACGTGAACAAGCTCCGCACCATGACCGGTGCGGGCATGATGGATTGCAAAAAAGCTCTGACCGAGGCCGAAGGTGACTTCGAAGCCGCGCGCGACATCTTGCGCAAGCAGGGCCAGAAAATTGCTGACAAGCGCGCAGAAAACGCTACGGCTGAAGGCCTCGTGCTGGCCGCAGTGAGCGAAGACGGCACCAACGGCAAACTGATTGCTTTGGCTTGTGAGACGGAGCCAGTAGCCAAAGTGGCTGACTTCCGCAACCTGGCGCAGCAAATCCTGGACGCGGCTTTGAAAAGCAACGCCGCCGCCAAAGAAGATCTGCTGGCTTCCGCGCAGGAAGATGGTCGTTCGCTGCAAGAGCACATCACCGACCTGATGGGCAAAATCGGCGAGAAGCTGGACGTGGTAGCGTACGAAAACATGACGGCTGAGAAGGTGGCTTCGTACATCCACTCAGACAACAAGAAGGGCGTTCTGGTGGGCATGAAGAACGTAGGCGGTGCCGACGTAGCTGCCGTTGGCCGCGACGTAGCCATGCAAATCGTAGCCATGAAGCCAGTGGCCCTCGACAAAGACGGCGTGGACTCGGCTACCGTGGAGCGTGAAATCGAAATCGGTAAGGAGCAGGCGCGCGCTGAAGGCAAGCCCGAAGCCATGCTGGAGAAGATTGCCCAGGGCAAGCTCAACAAATTCTACAAAGAGAATACCCTGCTGAACCAGGAGTTCGTGAAGGACAGCTCGCTGACTATCAGCCAACTGCTCGACAAGACCCAAAAAGGCCTGACCATCACGGACTTCAAGCGCGTAGCTATCGGCGCTTAAGCTCTAGGTTTAAGTGAATAAAAAGCCCCGCTGGCCTTGTGCCGGCGGGGCTTTTTAGTGGTACGCTTACTTGAGCAGTAGGATGTTAGTATTGAGGCGTAATTCAATAATATGGAAATTAATGAGCTTGATAAAATCTCACTGCTTGCTACTTAGCTGAGGGTTTTGGCGTGTTCATCTCTATATGCGTGCTAGTCATCATCTCCAAGTAATTTTCCAACGGCTCCATTCCAATCGCCGCACGGCGCTTATTCACGTTTTTGGGGTCGCGCAATGACTTAGGAACCGCTTTACCAAGCCCGGGGCCCTCATAAACTACTTGCGTGCCATACTCCTCTAATTGGCCTGAGTTTATTGCTACTCGGTCAGTTAAGTAGGCATAGTATACTGAGTTGGCATTCTTATTCTGCACATTTGGCAACATTAGGCGCAACACTTGCCGCTGAAATTCAGGATGTGCGTCGGCGTGCTGCACCAGAAGCCAAAAATTGTCAGAGCTTGTTTTGCCTACTTGCTTGAAGCCCGGAAAGCCGTACTTCCTTATAATGGCTTCCAGAATCGGTTGATGCCGTGCGAAATTAGATTTTTCTACCTCTACTAAGTTTCGGCCCGCGCTATCTGCTTTTTGCTGCATCATTTGCTGCATGGGCCATTGGTCTACGTAGGCCAAACTGTCGAGTGTTTTGCTGAGCTTCGGCAATAGTACCGGCGCAGATTGTGCGGCGGCAGCTCTGCCAGCCAACAATCCAATAAGAAGAATAATCGGTTTTTTCATGCTAAAACTGACTGATTGCGAGTAAGCTAAATTTAAGAAGAAAAATCTCCTACTGATTTGTCTGCTGCCAAGCCCGCACTCGCGCTACGGCGTTTTGGCGCACATTCAGGTAGAACAGGCCGTAATCGGCGAGGTGGAAGGAATGGCGGAGTTCGGGGCGGCCGGGCAGCAGAAAACGAGGGTAGCCACCAACTTTGGGTGGATGAACCCACAGGAGGCCGTCGTGTATTTTGGCGGCAGTGAGGTGCGGGTCCACGCGGTCGAAATTGTAGGGGACGGCGCCGCGGTTGAGGGTCGCGGGAGCCGCGGCGGTGTCGGTGGTCCAGGTGAGCGGGTTGGTGACGACGGTACCACGATAGGGCGGATAGTCGTAGCCCCACTCGGCGGCGTTCCAGCTCACGTAGCAGCCAGTTTGCAGCGAGTCTTGGCAAGGACGCAGCACTTGGTACAACTCGGGCCGCACTTCGAAGCCTACCAGATACGCCGCGACGAGCTGGTGGCGCAGCTTGGGGTCGTGGTCGAAGAAGTCTTGCAACAGGCGGCGAGCGTGGTAGGCGCCCTGGCTGTGGCCGGCTAGAATGATGGGGCGACCTTGGTTGTAATGCTCCAGGTAATACGTGAAAGCCGCTTTCACATCGGCGTAGGCCAGTTCCAAGGCCTGCGGGCCGTTGCCACTACTGTCGAAGAAGGAATACAGGGCAGCTTGCCGGTAATGTGGAGCGTAGATGCGGCCGGCAGCGTTGAATACCGAGGCCTGACGCATGAGGCTGACCTTATCCGTGAATTGATTGATGCTTTTGTTGACGAGGTCGGCGTTCCAGCCCGTGGGCCGAATGAGCGTCGTTAGGTGCAGGAAGAAGACATCGGCCGGGGCGGTAGCTTGCTCATCGCGCAGACTAGAATGGCGAGGCACGGCATCGGCCGAATCGCGGATGGTGGGTAGCGCGGCCCAGTTGGCTATCTGTGCGTAGTCGGGAGCGGTGGGTGCGGGATAGCGCGCAAATTCCCGCCGGGGTTTGATAACGCTCAGGCATGAGCCGAGTACTACGCCCAAGAGCAACAAGCTGCCGCGAAAGAACAGATTCATAAGGCTATACAAAACGCAGACACGCGCCGCCGGACTTCGGCGGCGCGTGTTGGATAGTTGCGCGCAAAGATACGGCGGTGGAGCTTAGTCGGTGAACGTGTTTTCGAGGAGCTTTTCCTGCCGCAGGTATACGATTTTGAAGTCTTTATCGAGCCGTACGCGTACCTGCGCGCTGGTTTGCTGGTGCTTTTGCAAAGACTGCCGAAACGCCTGGCTCTTCTCCCGGAAGGTAACCACGCGGGAGCCGTCGGCGACTGGCGGGCTTACCTTCAGGCTGCCCGGCTCGATTTGGGTGGAAGCTTCGGTGAACTCAGGAAAGTGCGTCTTGGCTAATTCCGCATCAATAGCGTCGGGCGTAGTGCTCGACAAAGTATAAAACCGCTCCACGGTGGGTGCGAAATACTGCGCGGCACTGAACGGAGCCGCGGCGAGGTCGGCATAGTACGATTCTAGCACCTGCTGGGCGCGGGTTACGGCCGTATTGTCGTTGGCTGGGGCAGGCTCGGGAGCAGCGGGAGTAGAAAGAGTGGCTGTAGCGGCCGTATCGGTGGCGGCGGGAGTAGCAACCACGGGAGGCGCAGCCGGGGCAGCCACGCGCACGGTTTCGGGAACCGACGCCGGAGGCAAGTCAATCTGCTCGGCCTGCGGGCCTACTTCGGGCGTTACTGCCAAAGAATCGGCCGCCGTCTGGGAAGTGCTGGTGAGCCGCTCCGATTCCCGCTTGCCCAACATCAGGTAGGCAACCAGCGCCAACAACGCCACAATGCCGCCAATGATGAGAATGGTTCCGAGCGGGCTTTTAGCGGGCGCGGTGTAGGGCGCTTCTTCCACTTCTTCAGTGTCGTCGGCAGCAGCAGCATACTGTTCCGGCGCGGGCGCGGAGGGCGAAGCTTCTGGACGACCAGCGCTAACCGGACGGCTTAGCGGCTCGTCGGGCGTGGCGGGAGGCTGAATTGTTGAGGGCAGTGACTCCGGCCTGAAGTGGTGGTGTACTACCGGCGGCAGCAACGGTTCCTCAACCGGCGAAATGGTGGTCGGCTCTGGTGGGGAAGGCGGAGCGGGAGCTATTGGGGCAACTGGCGCAGCAGGCGTAGTGGCGGCTTCATTGAAGAGCAACTTCCGCTTTAGCGCATCAAATTCCTGCTGCGTGATAGTGCCGGCATCGAGCCATTCCTTGAGCTGCCGCAGGGTGTCCAGTGGCGACGGGTCCTTTTCCATAGTTTTGATTGAGCGCTTCTTGCGTGTCCGGCGCAACCGACACGGCTGGGTGGCGAAGCAATTTCGCCCTTTACGAATAAATAGCCCCAAAGTCGGGGACCAAGTCAGTGGTACTTTACAGCAACATCCCCGGTACCTGCCAGCAGATAACGGGGATGTAAGATGCGGAGAAATACTTGTTCTATTTGCGGTCCAGGGTGGCTAGCCGGTCGCGGCGGCGTTGCAGCTTGGCTTTGCGGGCTTCCATGAGCTGAGCGTTGGTGATGAGTTGCACCGAGTCCTGGCTGGATTTGAGCTTGTTTTCGGCATTCACCTTTTTGAGTGCTTCGATTTTATCGAGGTTGCTTTGGGTGTTGGCGTTGAGAGTAACTCGTTCTTTTTCGAGGCGCTCCTTCTCTTTCTCCGTGTCGCGCAGCTCCTTCTCCGCCATCGTAATTTGCTCTCGGTAGGCCTTCATACGAGCCGCGGAAGCAAAACTCGTGGCCATGCTGCGCAGGGCAGCGTATTCGCTCGGCGTCTTTTCCGGGTCGAAATAAGAATCCGAGTTAAAAGCGGCGAATACGGCCAGCTCGGTGATAGTATCGGAAGGGGCCATCACGATGGCGTAGAGGTCGATAAGCTTGCCCGACACGCTGGACGCCGGCACTTGCTTGGCCGTCAGAATGTCGCGCTTGCCGACGCCCATCAGGCCGTTGCCTTTCACCCGAATGTTGTAGGTGTCCTTGAGCCAGGCTTGCCAGAAGTCGCGCGTCCATTCGGGCGTGGCTTCCACCTGCACTTTTAGCGCCGACCGTTCCTTCTTTTCGTGGTTGATGCTGCTTTGACGCACTTCATAAAGCTGAGCAGAAGCCGAATGGCGCGCCAGCAGTAGTGACAGCAAAAGCAGAAGAGTCGAGGCGGTTTTCATACAAAAACGACGTGAGCAAATGAGTAAACGCGGAATTCGCGCGGGCAAAATTATAAGTCGTGCCGGTCGAAAGCGGCCTGCAAATCGGCGCGCATGTCGGTGAAGCGGGCAATGGCGGCTTGCAGAAACTCCGTGTCGAGCAGAGCGTGCACGTCTTCTTCGCTGGTGATATCCAACTCGCTCACCTTATAAGTCTGTTCCAGCGGCCCTTTTTCGAGCTTGATGAGGTACTTGCCGTTCCAGGAGAAAAGCGTGATTTTGACTTCGAGGTGCGGAATGTCGGCGAGCTGGCGCATGGTGAAAACTACACTTAGCAAAGCACGAAGATAGGCAGCCCAACGCAGGCCGCCGCAAGCTCAACACAACAGAAGCTCAGCATAACGCCCCGTACCACCTGCCGTATAGCCACGTGACACGTATCGTTTCACTTTTACGCCTTTTCATCATGCCACAAGGAGATAAATCGGCTTACACCGACAAGCAAAAGCGGCAAGCTGAGCACATCGAAGAAAGCTACGAGAAGCGCGGCGTTCCGGAAGAAGAAGCCGAGAAACGCGCCTGGGCTACCGTCAACAAGCAAGACGGCGGCGGTAAAAAGAGCGGCTCCGGCCGCAAGAAGTAATTCAGATTGCAGTTCTGCTTCTGAGGAGAAGGAGTTCTGCAAACGCAAAGGCCCACCAGCGTATGGTGGGCCTTTGCGTCTTATATGTAGACTGATGAGGAGGCTTCCGTTACGCCACTGTGCGCAGAACCACCCAGAGCGAAGCAGCCGAGATAACCGCCCACAGCAGCACACCCTGCACGAAAGGCCGCGCCCCTACTGAGCGCAGCACCGGCGCCGACAAGCCCGCACCAATCAGAAATAACGTGAGCGTGAGGCCAATTTTGGAAAGCTGCACAACCACTGGCGCTAGTGGCTGCAATGCCGGTACGTAAGTGTTCAGCAGCATGGCGGCCACGAAGCCGAGGATGAAGTACGGCAGCTTGATGCTGGCGCCGGGCGTTTTGAAGAGGAAGGCCGTACCGAAAGCCACTGGAATAATCCAGAGGGCGCGGGCCAGCTTAACGGTGGTTGCAATTTGCAGCGCCTCGTTGCCGTAATGGCTGGCCGCTCCCACTACCGAGCTGGTATCGTGGATGGCAATGGCGGCCCACAAGCCAAACTGATGCTGGCTTAGGTGCAGGCTATGGCCGATGGCCGGAAACAGAAACAGCGCCACCGAATTCAGGATGAATACCGTGCCTAGCGCCACCGACATTTGTCCCTCCTCGGCACGCAACACTGGCCCAACGGCCGCAATGGCGCTGCCGCCACAAATGGCGGTGCCGCTGGCAATGAGGTGGGAAGTCTTCCGGTCGATGCCGAGCCAGCGCCCCACGAAGTAGCCGAGTGTGAGCGTGCCCGCAATGGATGCCACGGAAAAAAGCAGTCCTTCACGCCCGGCTTGCATGGCCTGCTGCGCGTTCAGCCCAAAGCCCAACCCTATAACCGACCATTGGAGCAGCTTGCTGGTGTATCGCTTACTCTGAACCGGAAATGGATTGCCAACTGCCAGCGCTATCAGCAGCCCCAGAGCCAAAGCCAGCGGCGGAGAGCCCCACGGCGACAGGCAAACGGCTAGAGCTACCAGAAATAGAACAACCCGCGGCGAAAGATGCAGACCGGCTACAACGAAAGTTTGCCCCAGGAATGCGGCAGAGATATTCTGCGCGCGTTCCAATCGGGTGGGTGAGTATGGGGGGACGGGATGGGTAATTTTCATGGCGAGAAGGCCATCAGCAACGGCCCTCAAAAGTACGTAGCTCCCTCCCCTATCGATAATCAAAAATGATTATCAATTATTACCTCAGGTTATTGAAGTAGGAACCGTGGTATGGACTTTAGTCCGTAGCCTTACGCCAGCTAATCAGCGGCGGCAAATGTGAAACGACTGGTTTATAGAGTTATATAGCCCTAACACGGCAGGCTACGGACTGAAGTCCGTGCCACATAGCTTCATGCTGCTTATGCCGTTACCGCGTCGAGGTGCTTGCGGGCGAAACTGAGGAACCGTTGCGCTTGGGCCGATAGCGGCTGGCCCTGCACCCACACGGCATCGAAATGGCGGGGCAGATGCAAGTCCAACACGGGTACTGCTTCCAACCGGCCCGCGGCTACTTCCTTCGCCAACGCCCGTTTCGAGACTACGCCTAAACACTCCGGGGCGGCTTCTAGATAGGATTTGATGGCCTCGGTATTGTCAAGGTAAAGGGCCACGCGCAGGCTGGACAACTTAATGCCGTGCTTGCGCAACGCATATTCCAATACTTCGAGCGTACCGGAACCCCGCTCCCGCAGCACGAGCGGCTGTTGGAGCAGTGTGGCTAGCGGCAGCGGTGCGGGCGGTGGGCCTGCGGGTGTGGCTTTACGCACTACTTGTAGCTCGTCGTGCAGCAGCAGTTCGTAGTGCAAGTCGCGGCTGCGGACCTGGCCTTCCACGAAACCGAGGTCGAGGTGGCCATGGAGGAGGGCTTCGGCGATTTGTTCGGAATTGGCATTGAGCAGGCTGAGCTGCACTTGTGGGTAGCGCTGTTGGAAGCTTGGCAAGATGGGCGGCAACACGTACTGGGCCAGCGTGGTGCTGGCGCCGAGGCGCAGGCGGCCGGCGGTTTCGTCGTGCAGGGCGTGGAGCTGGTCGGTGAGCTGCTGATGCAGAGTTTCCACTTCATCGGCGTGCTGGAGCAGCAAGCGGCCGGCTTCGGTGAGGCTGACGCGGTTGCCGCGCCGCTCAAACAGCCGTTGCCCGTAGCTGCGCTCCAACTCCCGAATGTGCTTGGTAATAGCGGGCTGGGTGATGTAAAGCTCCTGCGCCGCCTTGGTGAAACTCAGGTGCCGGGCCACCGACTGAAAAACGCGCAAACGAAAATCGGGCATAAACGAAAGTAGCGCGAAATCTGGCGTGGCGGTTACCTTACGGCCCTCATTTGCCTCCGACTTTAGGGCCTTTGAGCCACCATCTTCACCAGACGCACGTTTTGCTTGCCGAAATCAGCCACGGCCATGGGCTCCTCGTAGCGCAGTATTTTCAGACCAGCCGCCGTGTAGAGGTTCTTCAGTTCATTGGTGCCGAACACTACGCCGGAGCCGATTTTACGCTCTTTGGCCGCGTCCTCATGAAAACCTTCCAGCACCACGATGCCGCCGGGCTTTAAAGCCTGCATCACCTTCTTGGCGTACTCGCGCCCACCGGCGTAGGACAGCACTATTAGATCCCATTTACTTGTGCCCCAATAATATCGGTCCACGTCTTCTACCACGGTAGTGATTTTCACCTTGGCGGCGGTGGCTTTTTTTTGCGCCAGAGTCAGAGCTTGATCGGCAATGTCGACCCCAACTACCTGCCAACCTTGCTGAGCCAGAAAAATGGCGTTGCGCCCTTCCCCCATGCCCACATCCAACGCGGTGCCCGGCGGGCGCCCCTGCACGGTTTGGGCCAGCAGGGCATTGGGAGCCGCATTAAGAACCCGCAGCCGCGCCAGCGAATCGGTGAGTACAAAATTCCACTTCTTCCGCTCGGCTGCCAGTTGTTCGGCGTAGGCGGTATCAGGCGGTGAGGCGGCGGAAGAAAGAGTTGCTGGCTTGGCCGGAGTGTCGGGAGCCGACTGCCCGTAGCTGTGGTAGCCAGTCAGAAACAAAAGCAGGAACAGAACCGCGGCTTGTTGCATGAGAAATGGCTTGGTGGTAAGGCAATTAAACGGGCCGAATGTAGCCAAATTCGCGTCGGCCACAATTGGATGAGAAAATGATGGGCGCAGACGGGCCTATCAGAGTAGCCGCTTTCTATCTACCTTGGTCAACTAATTTTGTCTCTTATTTACTGATGAGAAAACCACTTTTGACTGCGCTGACGCTGTTGCCGCTAACTGCGGCGGCGCAACAAACCGTATACACGCCGGAGCTGCTCTGGAAACTGGGGCGCCTGGGCGAAATGCAGGTGTCGCCGGACCGCAAAACGGTGGCGTACACCGTGACGCGCTATTCCCTAGCCGACAATAAGGGCAACTCCGACATCTGGACCGTGCCCGTAGCAGGCGGCGCGGCCCGGCAGCTCACCAACACGCCCGGCTCCGAAAACACCATCAACTGGCGGCCGGATGGCAAGCTGACCTTCATTTCCGGGGAAAGTGGCACCGACCAGCTCTACGTGATGAATGCCGACGGTACGGGCAAGCAGCTACTGAGCCAGTTTCCTGACGAGGGCCTGAGCAACCTCAAATACGCGCCCACCGGCAAATTCATCTTGTACACGCAGGACGTAAAAACCGGCCAGACCGTGCAGGACATCTACCCAGACCTGCCCAAGGCCGACGCCAAAATCATCGACGACCTGAACTACCGCCACTGGAACGCCTGGGACGACTACAAAGCCTCGCACGTGTTCTTCCAGCCCATCGGCGACGATGGCAAACCCACGGGCTACGGCAAGGACGTGATGGCGGGCGAGAAGTTTGACGCCCCGCTACAGCCGCTGGGTGGTTCGGAGCAATTGACTTTCGCGCCCGATGGGTACCGGCTCGCCTACACCTCGCGCAAGCTCACAGGCAAAGCCGAAGCGCTAAGCACCAACTCCGACATCTACCTCTACGACGTGCGTACCGGCCAAACGCAGAACCTGAGCGAGGGCCTGGGCGGCTACGATACCGAACCCGCCTTCGCGCCCGATGGCAGCAAAGTGGCTTGGCTGAGCATGGCGACGCCGGGCTTCGAGGCGGACCGCAACGGCATTGTGGTGTACGATTTCAAGACCAAGAAGAAAGTGGACATCACGGCTGGCTCGGAACAAAGCGCCGGCAATATTCGCTGGACTACCGATGGCAAAAGCATTGTGTTCGTGAGCGTGCTGGCCGGCACGGAGCAGCTGTTTTCGGTGCCGAGCAAGGGCGGAAAAATCAAGCAGCTGACCAAGGGCGCACAGAATTACAACGCCTTCGAGCTGGCTGGCAACGATGTGGCCATTGCCAACAAAACCACCCAAGCCCAACCCGCCGACCTCGTGCGCGTGGATCTGAAAACCGGCCGCGAAACGCCGCTCACCAATATCAACCAGCAAGAGCTGGCCGGCGTGAAGACGGGCAAGACCGAAGCGCGGATGGTAAAAACCACCGACGGCAAGCAGATGCAGGTCTACGTCATCTACCCACCCGACTTCGACCCGGCCAAGAAGTACCCTACGTTGCTGTACTGCCAAGGCGGCCCGCAGAGCCCGATTACGCAGAGCTTTTCGTACCGCTGGAATTTTCAGCTGCTGGCCGCCAACGGCTACATTGTGGTGGCTCCCAACCGGCGCGGTTTGCCGGGCTTCGGTACGGAGTGGAACAACAGCATCTCCGGCGACTGGGGCGGGCAGCCCATTCGGGATTATCTGTCGGCCATTGATGCC
This sequence comes from Hymenobacter sp. M1-2, assembly GCF_057808495.1. Classification (NCBI taxonomy): domain Bacteria; kingdom Pseudomonadati; phylum Bacteroidota; class Cytophagia; order Cytophagales; family Hymenobacteraceae; genus Hymenobacter; species Hymenobacter sp. M1-2. The sequence goes on along the minus strand of NZ_JBTYZO010000022.1, from coordinate 11,446 downwards.
GTGAGTGCGGAGCCGTACGTGGATAAGGACCGGCGCGGCTGCGTAGGCGCTTCTTACGGCGGCTACTCGGTGTACTTTTTGGCTGGCAAGCACGAGGGCCGATTCAAGACCTTCATTGCGCACTGCGGCCTCTACAACCTTACCAGCTGGTACCCCACCACCGAGGAAATGTTCTTCGCCAACCAGGACCTGAAAGGTACCCCCTGGGACGCCAAGCTCAACAAAACCTACACCGACTTCAACCCGCAGCAGTTTGCCAAAAACTGGGATACGCCCATGCTCGTCATCCATGGCGGCAAGGATTTCCGGGTGCCTGAAAACCAGGGCATGGAGGCTTTCGGCACGGCGCAGCTGCGCGGCATTCCGAGCCGGTTCCTATACTTCCCCAACGAAGGCCACTGGATCAGCAAGCCGCAGAACTCGGTGCTTTGGAACCGCGTGTTCTTCGACTGGCTGGCCCGCTCGCTGAAACCAGAGGCGCAACCAGCCAAGTAAGCTTCTGCATTATGTAGATCGAAAAGCCCGCTTGGTTCTTCCAGGCGGGCTTTTTTCGTACTTGAGCTTACTAGGCAGTCTCGAGCCAGCTGCGTTGGCTCTTCATCTCCACTCAATCTTATGACGGACGTTTCAGCTTTACTCACAGAAATCAAAGAACAGCTTACTAGCTCGTTTACGCACATTGATGCGTGGTTCGATAAGGACGAAGCCGTGCGAGAATACCAGCCTAGCGGTGGTGGTTGGAGCGTACAGCAGATTCTGGAACATATTGGCCTGACTAATTTCTTCCTGCTCAAACTAATTCGCAAAGGCACGCAAAAAGCCTTGCTCAACACGCGCAACCTGGATTTAGCCTCAGAGCTAGCGAGCTACCAGTTTCACCGAGAGAAGCTGAGTGAAATAGGTATTCACCGTTCCTTCGACTGGATGCGGCCCGAACACATGGAGCCGCATGGAGAGAAGACTTGGCCGGAGGTACGGCAGCAACTGCACGGGCAGCTAGCCGAATGCCTGGATTGCCTCCAACAGCTGCGCCATGGCGAAGGAGTGCTATATCGCACTACCATGACGGTGAACGAGCTAGGCAAGATTGATGTGTATGAATACCTCTACTTCCTGGCCCAGCACGGCCAGCGGCACCTGACGCAGATGCAGCGCAACAAGCAAGAGTACCTAGCATCTTCCAAGTAGCTTCCGGTAAGTGACCGTCTGCGCTTGGCTGCGCCATGCTCAAGACAGCCCACCTGTATTTTGTGGCAGAGCACAACGAGCTGGAACAGCCCTCCTACCCCAGTACTTCCTCCGTCACCTTGTCCAGGTCGCTGCTGACTTTCTGGATGAAGTCGAGCTGCTCGGTGAGGTGCGAGTCGGCGGGGGCGGGGGGCTTGGGGGCTTCGGGGGTGGCGAGAACCGAATAAGAAAAACTTACAGCTCAGTCGCAGACGACTTCAATTCGTCAATCCGTAGTAATATAGTATTCTCGGCGGCTACGCGCGGATTACTGCTGCTGGCCAGACTCAAGTCCGGCCCCACGACCAGTAGCCCGTTAAGTAGTATGAGCAGCGCAGAAATTATGGTTAAGAGCGTGCCTGGAAATTAGCGGGGCCTGGCTCGTTACGGCGTTATAGTCAAATCGGCAGTCAAGCAACCGGACTGTGGCGATACGGTCATGATCAAGGGCGAAACAACGAAAGCAAGTCCCGCACCGTGTTAAAGCGCCAGCCCACACATACGCCCGGCAGCTTCCGGCCGCAACCAGTTGTTTGAATTATACAGAAACTGGTTTGAGTAGCGAAACCCTAGTCCAGCCGGCCAGTGCGACTTTTGCAGCGTCAGGTACTCCACCTGCTTTTCGGCGGCGACAACCGCCTTTATCAATCAACAGAAATAATATGCAAGCAGTCAAGATTAACCAGTACGGCGACGAGAGCGTTCTGCAACTGGTGGACGTACCCACGCCGGAGCCCGCCCACGACGAGGTGTTAGTCAAAGTGTACGCGGCCAGCGTAAACCCGATAGACTGGAAGATCCGCGACGGGGCGGGTGTTCGTTTCGGAATGCAGCTACCCATTTTTCTGGGCAGCGAAATTGCCGGGGTGGTGGCGCAGGTGGGTGAAAGCGTCACGGAGCCGCGCGTGGGCGACGAAGTGTACGGTACGGTCAAGGCCGGTGGCTACGCCGAGTATGTTTTAGCCAAGCCGGAAGCGCTAGCACCCAAACCTGCGGCGCTGGACTTCACCCAAGCGGCGGCCATTCCGTTGGCCGCGCTCACCGCTTGGCAAGCCCTGTTTGATTTGGCCAACCTTCGCGCCGGGGAGCGCGTGCTGATTGCCGGGGCCGCCGGCAGCGTGGGCGCGCTGGCCATACAGCTGGCCAAAGCCAAGGGGGCCGTCGTGACGGGCCTGGCTTCGGGCGGCAACGAGGCGTTCGTCCGGGGCCTGGGGGCCGACGAGTTCGTGGACTACACCACGCAGCCGTTCGAGAACGTGGTCTCGGACATGGATGTCGTGTTCGACGCGGTTGGAGGAAACACTTTTGAGCGAGCTTTCGCTTGCGTGAAGCAAGGCGGCACCCTAGTTACGGCCGTGGCCTTCCCGACCCCGGAGCAGGAAGCACAATTCGGCATCCGGGCGGTACGGGTGTACAGCCAGCCCAACCGCGAAGAACTGGACCAGATCAGCCAGCTTGTGGAAACCCACCAACTCCATGCACGGGTGGCCCAGGTTTTTCCGCTGGCGCAGGTTGGCATGGCGCAGAAGTTGTCTAAAGAGGGACACACCAAGGGGAAAATCATCTTACAGCCTCTCCACTAACCCACTTCCGGCACTTCACAATCTGTCGGTCATCTGGCGGCAGTCTTGAGCCAACTGCGTTAGCTCCCGCGCCGCCTAGCGGTGCCAGATGGCTGGGCGGCTCTGGCACCGCTAGGCGGCGCGGGAGCGTTGTAGGCCTGGTTTTCTACAACACTGCCGCCGCAACGTAGGGTTGCTACTTATTCGATTTGTTGAAGCAAGATACCAGAACTCCCCTACCCCAGCACTTCCTCCGTCACCTTATCCAGGTCGCTGCTGACTTTTTGGATGAAGTCGAGCTGCTCAGTGAGGTGCGAGTCGGCAAGGGCGGTATCGGGTGGTTTGGGGGTTTCGGTGGGAGCGGCAGCCGGAACTTCGGGTTCGGTGGGGTCGAGGCGGCGGAGGCTGCGGTGCAGGGCTTGCTGGGCCTGGCGCACGGGCCGTAACAGGGTACTGGCGTACACTGGGCGGGTTTCGCCGGCCAGCAGCGCGGACGTGATGGATGCCACGTTGGAGGACAGAATGTGGTTCAGCACCACAAACTCGTGCACTTCGCTGGGGCGGTGCTGCTTGCCGCGCGGCTCCGACGACATGCGCTGAAACGCCGCCGCTAGATTCGCGGAGCTGACGTACACCTCCTTGCGTGCCAATTTGTAATCGACAACCGCCACAGCAGAGCCGACGAGGGTTTCCTGAAGCGTTTGGAGGTAGCGCAGGTTGGCGCGCAGCACCGCCTTCATGTAGTCGTGCAGCTGGTCGGATTCCCAACGCGGAAACAGCAGGTAGCTGGCTCCGAAGGCTAGCAGGCAGCCTAGCACGGTATCTAAAATCCGCTCCTCTACCACGGCCAGGTAAGGCAGGCCCAGAAAGCTAAACAGGATCAGCACAAAGGGCGTCATGAACGTGACGGCCACGATGTAGTTGCTGCGCGTGAAGCTGAAGGAAGTGAGCATAAACAAGGCCAGCAATGCCACCAGCACGGCTTGGTCGCGGACGAGCCACAGCACCAGCCCGCCAATTACGCCGCCCGCCAGCGTGCCCAGCACCCGGTGAATGTTGCGCTGCTTGGTGAGGCTAAAGGCGGGCTTGAGCATGTACGTGATGGTCATGATAATCCAGTAGCTGTGGTGGCCGGGCAGCAGCACTTTCGCCACCACGAAGCCCGCCAGGCAAGCCAGCATCATGCGCATGGCGTGCCGGAAAACGCCAGAGCTGAGCGTCAGATGGTCGCGGAGCTGGCTGAGAGTGAAGCTTTGGTGGGCCACGAAGCGCCCAAACTCCAGCTCCCGGCCAGTAGCCGCGGGGGCGTTGACATCGAAATATGCTTGGATGTCTTGCAACCGCTGGGTGAGGTTGCGTAGGTTCACCAGAATCTTCTTCAGCACCCGCGTGTGGCCGGGCTGAGCGGGGTCTTCCAGCGTATCGATGCGGGCTTTGATCTGTTCTAGCGCGCCGTTCAGATTTGCGGGCGAAGTGTAGCCGTGGTTGGCTTGTATGGCAAACCCAATCCTTTCCAGTTCTGTAGCCTGTTTTTCCACCAGGTCCGCAATGGCATCGAGCACGCCGGTGGCTTCGAACCGGGTGTGCAAGGCAGCGTAATCGTAGTACGTGACCGTGATTTGCTCGTAGAGGTCTACCACATCTACGAAGGTGAGGACCAGCCGCCGCCCCGTGCCCGTGGATTCCTGCATCATCTGGCGGGTTTTGAACAGCAGCTCCCGCACGGCATCCTGCTTTTCGCTCACCGTTACCTGCTGCGTCATGAGGCGGCGGTAGTCTTCCTGGAGGCTGGTGCCGGTGCGGTAAAATTCCGCCTTCAGCCGCAGAAAGCCCGCCACTACCCGAATACACTCCCCTAGCGCCTGCTGCGCCGGCCGATACGGCAGGATATGGTTGGAAAGCAAACTCAGCAGCAGATACCACAGGCCCCCAGCCGTGACTTGCAGCGTGTGCGCCAACAGTTGCGACCAAGTGAGTGTGCGGTCTATCATCAAGATGATGAGCAGCAGGCCCGCCGTGCCCACTGAAGCGGCGCGGTTGCCGTACACCAGAAACAGCGTGAACACAAAGCTGAGTACCCCAATTTCCAGCCCCAGCAGCCACAAATACGGTTGTACCAGCCCCGTCAGCAAAGACAGTACTGGCAGCAGCGCCGTCGTTACGAGCATAGCGTTGCGCTTGTGCACTACTGGCCCCGGCGTATCGGTGATGCTGACGCACAACGCGCCCAGCGCCACGCCTAGGCCCGCTTCCAACTGCCCCAACCAGCCCAACAGCACGCCTGGCCCCAGCACGGCCAGCGTGGTGCGCAGGCCATCCGAAAAATCCTGGCTGAAGAAGAAGTAGCGAAACTGGCGGGCGTGGTCGTTCATGGAGGCGGCAGGCAGCGACAGGTTTGAAAGCACCCGCGCGGCAGAAGAACCGTGGGCTAAACTACCGCAAAATCAGTTGCTACCCCTCAGCCAGCATAGAGAGCAAACACGTTTTCGAACCTCTGAACGCCTATTATTTGTCCTCAAAACCAACCAAAAAGCCACGTGGTACGCTGCAAGAACAGCAGCATCCCACGTGGCTTTTTGGTTAACAGTTGATTACGATTCGCTCAGGCGTGCATCTGCTCGAAGATAGGTAGCGTATACCGCTGCCCGCTGCTGAGTAGGTGCAGGCGCAGGTCGCGGATGGAGAAGGTTTCGCCGGGCTGCACCTCGTGGATATTGGTGTCGGTAATACTCATGCCGTCGAGCACTACCACCATGCCGCTGCCAATGATTTCCAGCTCCCGGCCTTTGGTGACGATGACGGCCGTGTCTTCTTCCAGCCCCAGCCCAACGCACGCGGGATTGGTGGCAATAATCTGAGCCATGCGCACAATACGGCCCCGCGCCACGAAGTGCGTGTCGATGGCCACATTGTGCAGAAATTCGAGGCCGGTGGTGATGTGGATTTCGTCTTTGCGCATGCCGGCATTGTTGCGGCCCTGGTAGATCATGGGCGTACTCATGGCCGACGCGCCGGCGCTGGTACCGGCAATAATGAAGTTCTCGTGGGAGTAGCGCTCCTTGAGGCGGCGCTGAAACTCGGTGCCGCCAAGCAGGGCCGTGAGGCGCAGTTGGTCGCCACCCGTAAACATGACCCCGGCCGCCTCGTTGAGCAGGCGTAGACTCTCTTCGGTATCGGCAGCCTGGCGGGCCTTTATATTGAGAACTTCCACCCCCGCCGCCCCGAAGTGGCGGAACACCCGCACGTAGTCTTCGGCGGCTTCCTGAGGCTCTTCCGAAGCAATGGGCAGCACCAGAATCGGGCCCCGGCCCCCTATTTCTTCCACCACCCGCCGCAGAATCACGGCATCGGCCATATCCTCATTGGCATCATTGGGCAGGTTTTTCTGTTCGTGCCCACCAATAGCGATGAGCATACCCAGTGGGTGCGGGCAAGTAGCTTCCGCGGAGGCAGCCGCCGGAGCGGTTTTATTTTTTTTGGCGGGCATGGCAATAGCCGGGATAAGGGCAAAAGAATGACTCGCAGCCCTGCGATATGCAGCCTACGCGGGAAAAATCAGTGATTTTAGCGTACTAAAGAAGTCACTCAACAGAGGCCAGGTCTTCGTTGGCGGGGCCACTCAGGAGTTGGCCGTATGCCGTGAACCGGGAACCGTGACACGGGCAGTCCCAGCTGCTTTCCAGCGAATTCCAGTGTACCACGCAGTGCAGGTGGGGGCAAATGGCCGAGCACTCGTGCACTTGCCCTTTGGGGTCGCGGTACACGGCTACTTTCAGAGGGCCGCGGCCTATTACGGCGCCGGAGCCGGGAGCTATTTCTTCGGCGCTCTTCACCTCGCCGCCCGTGAGCAGGTCGGTGTATTCGGCGGCTACGTTGATATTTTCCTTCACGTACTCCTTCACCGATTCCAACTTCAATGTCACGCGGCCCGGGTCGTAGAGTTTGGCCCAGGGATTCTCGCGGCCCAGAATCAGGTCCGTCACAATCATGGGGCCGAGCGTGCCGTGCGTCATGCCGTGGCCGGAGTCGCCGGTGATGATGTAGACGTTCTCCTCGTCGAGCGGATTGCGGCCGGCATAAGCCAAACCATCTACCGGCTCCATCACCTGCCCCGACCACCGGTAGTCGATGCCCTTAACAGTGGGGAAATTCTCCCGCGTCCAGTCTTCGAGGCATTGCAAATGGTCTTCCGGCTCGGGCTCCTGGCCGGTTTTGTGGTCCTCGCCGCCCACAATGAGCAGGTCGTAGTCGGTTTGGCCGCCGCGGGGACCAGCATCCACTTTTTGCAGGCGAATGTAGTGGTACGGGTCGGCGGTATCCCAGTACAAGGCCGTCGTGACAGAGCCTTTGGGCACCCGCGCGCCCACCACGTACGTGCGGTAAGGGTGCTGCTTGGTGTGCATCACCACTCGGTCGTTGAATGGCGTATTGGTGGCAATAACTACGGCATCGGCTTCCACTTCGTGGCCCTCGGTAGTGGTGACGCCGGCGCTGCTACCACCTTTTACCTTGGAGGCGTGGGTGTGCGTGAAAATCCGGCCGCCCTGGCGCGTAATAGCATTGGCGAGCCCGCTTAGGTATTTGAGGATGTGAAACTGGCCTTGGTTCGGAAACACCAAGCACTCGCCCGTCGTGAAGCCTTGCACGCCTGCATCGGGTAGGCGGCGCACGTCGATGAGGCCCGCCCGGTGGGCTGCTTCCAGCTCCTGGTCCAGTTCCTTCGCTTTACCGTCCTTGGGCAGAAACAAATAGCCATCGAGGCGCTCGAAGTCGCAGGCTATCTTTTCGCGCTTCACTATTTCTTCAATCTTATCGATGGCGGCGCCGTGGCTTTCGGCGGCGAGGCGGGCGCCTTCCTTGCCGAAAAGATTTTCCAGCGTGGTGTACCGGTCGTCCAGGGCATTGGAGAGGTGCGCCGTCGTGCGGCCCGTTTCGCCAGACCCGATTTCGCCATCTTCCAGCACCACCACTTTTTTACCTGCTCTGCCTAGCAAATAGGCGGTAGTCAGGCCCGCAATGCCCGCTCCTACTACCACTACATCGGTGGTGGTGGGGCCAGTGAGTTTGACAAATGAAGGCAGCGAAGGAGCGGTGGCAAACCATGAGGTTTGGGTGGTGCCGGAGGTGCGGTCGGGGTTGGGCTGATTGGCCATAGACGAGCGGGAAGAGGTGAAGTGCTTCTTCCATACGCCCGCTTTTCCATCGAGGTTAAGGTGGAGCTTAGATATTCAACCGTAGATGCAAAGCCAGGCGGATATAGGAATTATGAAAAAAGCACTCACCTATTCCACTCAGTATCATCTTTCTGTTAAGATGTACTAATCTCGCCAGAAAACGCCCAATGCCTTTTTGAAGCGGTCGAAAGAAACCCTATACTTGATTTATCTTCCCCCTACACAATTGGTCGTCATGAGGAAAATCATACTCTTACTCAGTATTCTACTGACTGCCGCGGAGCTGCGTGCCCAAACTACGCGCACCGTAACGAGCAGCGCGGATAGTGGTGCCGGCACGCTCCGCGAGGCACTAACGGCGGCCGCTAACGGTGACCAAATCGTGTTTGCGCCGAGCTTGGCGAACCAGACCATTCGGCTTGCTTCGCAGCTCACGCTCAACAAGAGCGTCACCATAGATGGACAGGCGGCTGCTAACCTCCGGCTCAGCGGCCAGAACACCGTGCGCATCCTGCTCATCGATTACAGCTTCGTGACGGTCAGCATCAAGAATCTCACTTTCGCCAACGGCCGGGCCACGGACACCAACCCGAACAACACGTTGCGCGGCGGCGCCATCGAGCTGCTCGACCCCAACACACTGCGGCTGGAAAACTGCCGGTTCCTGAACAACGTGGGCGAACGGGGTGGGGCCCTCTTCGTAGGCTACGGCGCCCGCGCCACCGTAATTGGCTGCACTTTCAACGACAACGATGGCTCCGTGGCGGGCGACGGATTCAGCGCGGGCGCCATTTCCACCTATGGCGGCGGGCCGGGCGCTACAGTGCTTTCCAACGGCGTGGGCGGCAACGCCAAGCTGGAAGTGCGGGACTGCACGTTCCGGCGCAACAAAGGCGTTAATGGCGGCTGTATTTACGTGCTGCTCGGGGGGCTGGAAGTGGAAAACTGCCTGTTCAGAAAGAGCGAGGCCGAATCGGGCGGCGCTATTTTCCAGGATGGCTGCAACGGCACCGAGCGCGAAGACATGATTGGCGGCACCACTATCATTCGCAACTGCCAAATCGATAGCAGCGTGGTGCGGGGGCTGGGCGGCGGGTTTTTCCTGTGGGGCTACTCGCGCGATAAATATGTGATTGAAAACACGACTATCGCGCACAACACCGTAGTGCGCGGCGGCCAGTTCAACGATTCCAAAGGCGGGGCATTTCACGTGCGCGACCGAGCGTCGCTGCTGGTCCGCAACTGCACCATCGCCGACAACAGCGTAGCGGCGCAAGGTGGCGGCGTCTGGATAGACTGCCGCGGACCCGAGGGCATAACGTTCGAGAATTGCACGTTCAGCGGCAACCAAGCGGCCACCAGCACCGGTGGCGGCGACATTGGCGGCGCCGTTATTCTCAACACGCCCGCCAACGTGCCCATTCGAATCACCAATACCACCTTCGTCAACAACAAAGCCGACCGACAAGCCGGCGCTATTTGGATAGCCGGGGCGCCCAACGCGCAAAATCTGACTTTGACGAATTGCATTTTCAGCGGCAACCGCGCTGGGTTTGATGGGCAGCGTGAGCAAAACGTCAACTTCCCGGCCCTGAGCGGCGGGGGTAATTTCGTGCAGAACGCAAATGGCGCAATTCAAAATATTCCCAGTGCCACCTATCTGGCCGATTTGCGCCTCAGCCCTATGCTCCAAAACGTAACGGTGGCCGGACGTACTATGCCCGTGCACGCGCTGCTACCTACCAGTCCGCTTATTGACGCGGGCGTGGCCGTGGCCGGCCTCAGCACCGACCAGCTCGGCACCACCCGCCCGCAAGACGGCAACCGCGACGGCACGGCCCAGTTCGACCCCGGCGCCGTGGAGTTCAGCACGGCAACCCCGCTGGCTGCTACTTCCGGCACGACTGAGCTACCGTTCCGCAATTTCCCCAACCCCTTCGCTGAACGCACCACTGTGGCCTACACGCTCGACAAAGCCGGGTCGGTGCGGTTGGAGCTACACAACGCCACCGGCCAGCGCGTAGCCGTACTGCTCGACGCGCCGCAAGCCGCCGGCCCGCACACTTTTACCCTGGCTGCCGACACTTACAAACTGGCCAACGGCGTGTACTACTGCACCCTACAAACCGAAGACAGCCGCCAAAGCCAGCGCCTGGTGCTCTATTAGTTGTTGGTTGTTAGTTGTTGGTTGCTGGTTTTTCGTTTTTGGTCGTGTAGATCTTGTGATAGAAACTGTTTAGGAAGTCATCTGAAATCCTCCTGAACGTTATGCTTGCTTTAGCGTCCGCTTGTCGAAGCATGACCGAATGGACTTCTCAAACAGCTTCGTAGTAAGAATCGAACAACAAAAGCCAAAAACGAAAAACCAACAACCAAAAACCAATCTAGTATAGTACGTCGTCGATGGGAGCCAGCTTGGGGGGCAGGTGGGTTTCGCCGAGCATCTCGCGCAGGTCGATTTCGATGGTGCGGCAGATAGCCGTCATGGACACGTCGTTGATTTCGTTTTCGAAGGGGTTTTCCGAGGTGTGGCCTACTACTTCGATGGTGTTGAACACCCACGAGACGAGCACCGAAAACGGCACGGTAAGCCAGATGTGGGAAGGTCCGAGCTTGGCAAATTCGCCGATGAGGCCCAGCGGCAGCAGCGCCGCGAGCAGCCACACAAACACGAAGCTGTAATAAGCATACTGGCGTGGAAAGGGCGTATTCTTGATTCGCTCACAGCCGCCTTGCAGATTGAAGAGCTGTTCCAGGCTCTGCATCATGTTCACGTGCTGGAAATCGTTGAGCAGGCCGCGCTCCTCGCGCAGCACGCGCAGGTCGGCGGCTTGCTGGCGCAGCAGGTGGGCCGGTGGGTTCTGCTTGCGCCGCACAGCAGCCGACTCGGCCGGATCGAGGAAGGGCGCTACGTCGGTGTCCCACAGATCGGGCTGGCGGCGCAGGTTCAGGCGCACCGCGTTTACCCACGCTATTTGCCGGTATACGAGGCGGCGGTGGCGCAGCGCTAACTCCGCTCCCGAAGCGGCCGGCGCATCCACCCCCGGCGCATCCACCACCGACGTCACGTATTCCAGCGCCTGCACGGACCACGTACGGCTGTAGTTCACGATGCCGCCCCACAGCTGCCGCCCCTCCCAGAAACGGTCGTAGGAGCCGTTATTCTTAAAACCGATGTAGAACGCCACCGCCGTGCCCAGCAGCGCCACCGGCTGCCACGGAATGGATATATAGCTTACGCCAAGCGGCCCGTAAAGCAGGCATACCATGGCGGAATAGACCGTAAAGATCAGCAGACTCTGCCGGGCATACTTCCAGGTGATGTGCCAGCGAATGTTTTTCCGAACGTACATTTTTTACTGAGTGAATGGTTGAATTGTTAAATGGCTGAATTGCTAATGGTTAAATGGTTGATTGTTCTGGTGGCTCTAGGTTGTACGGACAATTAGCGCAGCCACAACAAGGCCGCAACGAAATGGACCA